>JBFKRY010000182.1:0-7132 GCA_041636995.1 Acidimicrobiales bacterium
ACCCGGGCGCGCTGCAACGCGCCGTCAGAGGGCCCGGGGAGTCGTCTCCTCGTGGGCGTCGAGGAGGTGGACCCGGGGACCGAGCGACAGGTCGCCGTTGCGGGCCTGGAGCCAGCGCCCACCGAGGTTCGGGATCCGCTCGTGGGGCAGGCCGAACAGGCGCTCGATGGTGTAGATGATGCCGCCGTGGGTGACCACCAGGACCACGCCGCCCTTGACCGTGGCGGCGATCGTGTGGATCGCGACGGTCACCCGCGCCACCAGCTCGTGCTCGGGCTCCCAGCCCGGGGGGTGGATGCCGCGGGTCCTGAACTCCGGGTAGCGCTCGTCGATCTCGTCGCGGGTGAGGCCCGAGAACTCGCCCACGTCCCGCTCCACCAGCCGGTCGTCGAGGTGCACGTCGTCGGTGTCGGTGCTCCGCTCGGTGGCGATCGCCCGGGCCGTCTGGATGGCTCGCTGCAGCGTCGAGGAGACGAGCAGGTCGTAGTCGGGCACGGTGGCCGCGGCGTGCCGGGCCTGGCGCTCGCCGAGATCGCTCAGGGGCGGGTCGGCCCGGCCCTGCCAGCGGCCCGCGGCGTTCCACTCCGACTGGCCGTGGCGCACGAGGAGGAGTCTGGTCACGACTCGAACCTACCGGCCGGACGGGTAGCCTCGGCCTCGTGGCCACGCTGCGGCTCTTCGCCCAGATACGGGAGGCGGCCGGGACCGGCACGGCGACGATCGAGGGCGACACCGTCGCCGACGTCATCGCCGGCGCGCAGGACCGATTCGGCGCGGCGTTCGCGGCGCTGGTTCCCACGTGCCGGGTGTGGGTCAACGGCGAGCCGGCCGAGGCCGGCGACCGGGTCGAGCCCGGCGACGAGGTGGCCCTGCTCCCCCCGGTGTCGGGTGGCTGAGCGCCGACCGCTGACGGGGCGGGTACCCTCGGGACCGTGACGGGACCGCTCGAACGGGTCACCGACCCGGGCTACGTGAGTGGGCTGGCCGAGGCCGACATCGACGTGGTGCGCCACAAGCGCCAGGAGTGCCAGGACCTCGAGAACGGGCTCTCCTACCTGCGGCGGCTGGTGCACGGCCGCCTCGACATCGTTCGCAGCGAGCTGGAGCAGCGGCGCGCCGGCGCCGAGCCCGCCGACCTCGACGCCATCATCGACCGGCTCCCGGCGCTCCTGTCGGAGCGGTCCCGTTCCGACGGGCTGCCCCGGCCGCCACAGGACCTGGCCCCCGACAGCCACGCCGAGGCCTTGGTGGCCGAGCTCGACGCCCGGTTCCCGGCCTCGGCGCTCGCCGGGCTGCCCTCGCTGGGCTTCGACGAGATCGGCGAGCTCGCCGACGAGCTGGCGGCCTACGAGCGGGAGATCTCCGACCGCCGGGCCGCGCTCCACGAGGTGATCGACCGCCTCCACGCCGAGATCATCCGCCGCTACCGCGCCGGCGACGCCAGCGTCGACACCCTGTTGACCTGATCCCGACCTGATCCCGCCCGCCGGACCGCCGAACACCGGTCGGCATCGCAGCCACTCACGTCGCGACTGCTCGCGACCGATCCCGATCGGCTCGCGCGTCATTCTGGCAGCCGCGTTAGCGTGGGTCCGGTGAGCGCTGCGGATCGGGTCCTGCCAGGGGAGAGCCGGCACCGGCTCGCGGTGCTGTCGCTGCACACGTCGCCGCTGGCCCAGCCGGGCTCGGGCGACTCGGGGGGCATGAACGTGTACGTCCGGGAGCTGGTCGCGGCCCTGGCCCACCGAGGCGCCGACTGCAGCGTGTACGTCCGCCGGTGGGACCCCGACCTCCCCGAGGAGGTGCACGTCGAGCCCGGGGTCCGGGTGGTGCACGTCGAGGCGGGCGCGCCGGAACTGCCCAAGGAGGCGCTGCCCGAGTCCGTCGACCAGTACACCGACGGGGTGCTGGCCGATCTCGAGCGCCTGGGTGGGGTCGACGTCATCCACGCGAACTACTGGCTGTCGGGCGTCGCCGGGCACCGGATCAAGCACCGGCTCGACCTGCCCCTGGTCACCACGTTCCACACCCTGGCCCGGGTGAAGGCCGACACCGGTGACGGCGAGCCCCAGCGGCGCGTCGACGCCGAGACCGAGGTCATCGCCTGCTCCGACGTCATCACCGCCAACAGCCTGGCCGAGGCCCACCAGCTCGAGCGCCTCTACGACGCTCCGCCCGACCGCATCGAGGAGGTGCCACCCGGCGTCGAGCACGCGCTGTTCTCGCCCGGCGACCAGACCGGCGCCCGGAGCGCGCTGGGGCTCGGTCCCGGCCCGGTGCTGATGTTCGCCGGTCGGATCCAGCCGCTGAAGGGCGTCGGGGTCGCGGTGCGCGCCTTCGCCGGGCTGCACCGGCTCGATGCCACGCTGCTCGTCGTCGGGGGCGCCAGCGGTGTCGAGGGCCGGGCCGAGGTGGCCCGGATCGAGGCCCTGGTCGACGAGCTCGGTGTCGGCCACCAGGTGCGGTTCGTGCCTCCTCAGCCCCACCACCTGCTGGCGACGTACTACCGAGCCGCCGACGTGGTGCTCGCGCCCAGTCGCTCGGAGTCCTTCGGCCTGGTGGCGCTCGAGGCCGCGGCCTGTGGCACCCCCGTGGTCGCCGCCGCGGTCGGGGGGCTGCGCACCCTGATCGATCACGGTCACACCGGGTTCCTGGTCGACGGCCGCGACCCCACGGTGTACGCCGCCTTCGCCAACGAGATCCTCGACAGCCCGCTGCTGGCGGCCGAGATGGCGATGAACGCCGCCGAGCGGGCCCGTCGTTACACCTGGCGGGCCATGGCCGAGCGGCTCACCGACATCTACGCCCGCCTGAGGCAGCGCTCGCTGGTGTCCTGCACGTGAGCCGGCGCGGCTGATGGACGCGCCGTTCAGCCCGGCCGAGCTCGACGCCCTCGAGGCCGAGATCGGCACCTGGCTGACCGACCAGCTCGAGCACAACCCGGTGGTCGCAGCAGTGGAGCGTGGGGAGCCGGGGGAGCGGCGCTGGTACGTCAGGCTGCGCGGTGAGGAGAAGGACGTCTACAGCGTCTGGTACACCCTGGGGCAGCGGACCCTCCGCTACGAGACCTACTTCATGCCCGCGCCGGTCGAGAACCGGGAGGGCTGCTATCGGTACCTGCTGGCTCGCAACGCGGAGCTCTACGGGATGGCGTTCGGCATCGGGGCGGAGGAGGCGGTGTTCCTGTCGGGCCAGCTCGGCAACGGCGCCGTCGACCGGGCGGAGCTCGACCGCGTCCTGGGCACCTTCTACGCCACGGTCGAGCGCTGCTTCCGGCCGGCCATGCGCCTGGGCTACTCCTCGGCCTTCACGTAGGCGGCCCTCTGGTCGTCATCTTCGTAGCTTTTCGATAAATTTCATTGTATCATGCGCAGTGGCGGCGGGTCGGCCGGGGCTGGACGTTCGGGGAAGTCGTCCACGGTCTCACCCGGCTCGCCGCCACCGGGCGTACCGACCCGCACGAGGGGGTGCGCCGGGCCCGGGAGCTGCTAGGTTGCCCGGCGGCGAGGACCCGAACCTGCACCGTTGCTCGCCGCCCACTTGCCGTGCCGTCATCGACTCCCTCCTCCCATCGGGCGCGTTCGCTGAGGCCACGCCGGGCCCTGGCCCGCCTGGCCCCGATCGTCGCCGTTGCCGCCCTCTTCTCGACGCTGCCGGCGCTGGCCCAGACCGACGAGATCGACCGGGCCAAGCAGGAGCGTGAGGCCACCCGGGCCGAGGCCGCGGCGCTGGCGGCAGACCTCGATCCCCTGCTCGCCCGGGACGCCGAGCTGGAGGCCGCAGTCGAGTCCCTCGAGCTGCACGTCGCGACTCAACAGGCCAAGCTCGACGCCATCCAGCAGTCGCTGGCGGTGTCGCGGGCCGAGGCCGATGTCGCGGCCGAGCGGGTGGTCGCCATGCAGCTCGAGATCGGCCGCATCCGCGCCGCCCTGATGGCCCGTGCCGTCGAGGCCTACGTCTCGCCCGACAGCCAGCGGGTCGACGTCATCCTCACCTCCGACGACGTCACCGTCGCCGCCCACAAGCGGGCCCTGCTCGACACCATCTCGACCAACGAGGCGGACCTCATCGACCAGCTGCGCGCCGCCGAGGACCAGCTCGCCGACCTGGCCGCCGAGGCCGACGCCACCGTGGCCAGGGTCCGCGAGGAGGAGGCTGGCGAAGCCGACCAGCTGGTCGCCCTCGAACAGGCCCTCGCCGACGAGCGGCGGGTGCGGGTCGCGCTCGAGGCCCGCATCGCCACGCTGGAGGCCGAAATCGACGCCCTCGAGGCCGAGGAGGAGGCCATCACCCGGCTCGTCACCGGCCTGATCGCCGATGAGGAGGCCCGGGTCGCCGCCGAGGCCGAGGCCAGACGTCGCGCCGAAGAGCAGCGTCGGTTGGCCGAGCAGGCCGAGCGCAACCGGGGCGGCGACGACGAGCGAAACGGGGGCGGCGACGCCGAGCCCGAGGTCCCCACGCCCGAGCCGTTGCCGCCTCCCGAGTCCAGTGGCGGCCTGACCTGGCCCACCAGCGGCGTCGTCACCTCCGGCTTCGGCCCCCGCTGGGGACGGATGCACAACGGGATCGACATCGCGGCCGGCGCGGGCACCCCGATCTACGCGGCCCAGGCCGGCACCGTCGTCCAGGCCGCGCCCTACGGCGGCTACGGCAACATGATCGTGATCGACCACGGCAGCGGCTTCACCACCGTCTACGCCCACCTCAGCGAGTTCCACGTGTCCGCGGGAACGTCGGTGGGCCGGGGCAGCCAGATCGGGGCCATGGGCTGCACCGGCAGCTGCACCGGCACCCACCTGCACTTCGAGACCCGGGTCAACGGCATCCCCCAGGACCCGATGCTGTACCTGTGACCCGGCTCACGGTCATCGGTGGCGGCAAGATGGGCGAGGCTCTGATCGGCGGGCTGATCGCCGCGGCGTGGGCCCCCGCAGGCCAGCTGCGCGTCGTCGAGCCCGTCGACGAGCGCCGGGACCAGCTGGCCAAGCGCTACGACGGGCTGGCGCTGTCGGCCACCACCGACGACGCCGCCGGGGATTCGGGCGACGTGCTGGTGGCGGTCAAGCCGCAGCACTGCGAGGAGGTCTGCCGGGCCCTGGCGCCGCTGGGCCCGCGGCGGGTGCTGTCGATCGCCGCCGGGGTGACGACTGCGTCGCTCGAGTCGTGGCTGCCCGGCGGGACTCGGGTGGTCCGGGCGATGCCGAACACGCCGGCGCTGGTGGGCGCGGGCATGGCCGCCATCAGCGCCGGCCGTCACGCCGACACCGAGGACCTCGGCTGGGCGAGCGCGATCATGGCGTCGGTGGGCGAGGTGGTGGTGCTCGCCGAGGACGCCATGGACGCGGTGACCGGCCTGAGCGGCTCCGGCCCGGCGTACGTGTTCCTCCTCGCCGAGGCCCTGATCGATGCGGGCGTGGCCGTCGGGCTCGAGCAGGGCACGGCCGACACCCTCACCCGCCAGACCCTGCTCGGCGCGGCCCGGCTGCTCGCGGAGTCCGGCGAGGCGCCCGCGCAGCTGCGGGCCAACGTGACCTCACCCGGCGGCACCACGGAGCGTGGAATCGGCGCGCTCGAGGACGGCGGGCTCCGCGAGATCGTCGCCCGGGCGGTGGCGGCTGCGACGGCCCGCTCCCGCGAGCTGGGCGAGCACTGACCCGTGACCTGCGGGAATTCCGAGCCGCGTTTTTTGGCTTCGCCGTGAACCTGACCTAAGGTGACGCCGGCCAAGCGGAAGGGGTAGGACATGGCGCAACCGGAGGGTCATACACGGTTCATGACCGTCGCCGAAGTCGCCACGCTCATGCGGGTCTCGACGATGACCGTGTACCGCCTCATCAAGGCGGGAGACATCCCTGCGGTTCGAGTCGGGAAGTCGTATCGGCTTCGCGAGGACGACGTGGATCGGTTCCTCTCCAGCCGGTACACCCAGGCCGGCTGACCGGCCCGTAACCGTCAGCAGCCCACGTTGCCCCGGCCCCGCGGACCGGGGTGGCGACACGCGTCCGGGAACGCCGTAGCATCCTGGCGGTGGGCGGGCTGCGATACGACACAATCAGCTTCCTCACCGACTACGGCCTGCGGGACGAGTTCGTCGGTGTCGTCAAGTCGGTGATCCGGTCGATCGCGCCGGGCGTGCACGTCGTCGACCTCAGCCACGACATCGCCCGCCACGACGTCCGAGCCGGTGGTCTGGCGCTCGCTCGGTCCGCCCAGTACCTCGTACCCGGGGTGGTGCTGGCGGTGGTCGACCCCGGGGTGGGCACCGACCGTCGGGCCGTGGCCATCGAGGTCGGTGACGGCCAGTCGGTGCTGGTGGGCCCGGACAACGGGCTGCTGGCGCCGGCGGTGGCCATGGTGGGCGGAGCCAGCCGCGCCGTCGAACTGGACAACACCGCCTACCACATGCCCTCGCCCGGCCCCACCTTCGACGGGCGCGACGTCTTCGGTCCCGGCGCGGCCCACCTCTGCGCCGGGGTCCCGCTGCTGGAGCTGGGCCGCGAGATCGACCCGGCCACCCTGGTGCCCGGCGTCCTGCCCGTGGGCGGGCGCGACGGCGACGGGCTCGTGGCCGAGGTGCTCTGGATCGACCGCTTCGGCAACGCCCAGCTCAACCTCGACCCCGAGGACCTGGACGGCCTGGAGGGCCCACTCGCGATCCGTGTCGGTGACCAGACCCGGCCCCTGGTCCGGGCCGCGGCATTCCGTGACGTCCCCGCCGGCGGCGTCGGGCTGCTGGTCGACTCCTACGGCCTGCTGGCGCTGGTGGTGCTGCAGGGATCGGCCGCGGACGAGCTGCGCCTCGGCGAGGGCGACCAGGTTCGGATCGTGCCGGCCGACAGCTCGGAAGGGGCGACCACGCCGGTCCGGCTGGGTCGCCGGTGAGGTTCGCTGCGGTGCGCCCGGCGACCACCCTCGTGATCAGCATCCTGCTGGCGCTGATCCTCGTCGCCAGCGTGGTGCAGCTCTACATCCTCGCCCGCTGATTGGGGTGGTCCTCAGCGGGCCGCGAGCAGCAGCGCCATCGTCGTCGCGATCCTCCCCGGGTCGGGTGCAGGAGCCGGCGGCTGGTACGCGAGGAACGGGAGTCGGAGCGGCTTCACCGCCACCCGGTCGGCGCTGGGCGCGGTCGGGG
>JBFKRY010000183.1:0-7047 GCA_041636995.1 Acidimicrobiales bacterium
AGGAGACCTCGAAGGTGGCCGGGGCCGCGGGGTCCTGACCCGGCGCGGGATGGAGGACGGTGCCGTGCTGGAGCAGCTGGCCCGGTAGCAGGGTCTGCACCGCCACCGCGCCGACGGCCTCGGCCTCGGCGGTGAAGGTGCGGTCAGCCAGCTCGCCCAGGTCGAGGCGGCGGATGGCCAGGTCGTCCTCGGTGATGACCTGGCCCGCGGGCACAGTGGTGGCCACCACCACGTACGGGGAGGTGGGATCGTCCTGGGAACGCCGGAAGCTGACGAACAGCCCGACCACGGCGACGGTCACCAGGAAGGCCCCGAGGAGGGCCCGGCTCGACGGCAGCCCCACGCGGCGACCGATGGTGCGCACCGGTCGCCGGGCCTCGGGGGCGGGCTCCGGCGCGGCCTCGAGGGTCCGTTGTTGCACCGCCCGGCTCTCCTTTCCAACGCTTCGCTTCCCACCTTCACGGAGCGCCGCACGGATCGCGGTGGCCAGGGTCCGCCGGGCTCGACTGGCGGTGGCCGAGGCCCCCGCCCGAAGTGGCACGAGTCTCACACACCGGACCGGGTGCGGTCCATGGGCTCGCGCCGTCTTCACAGAAGATACCGAAATAGACCGAAATACTCAAGCCGGTCAATGAGTGAACCTGCTGGTGTCGAGGGAGCCGACATCGCCTCCTCCTCGCCCGTCGGCTCGGGCGCTGGGTCCTCCGCCATCAGTGAAGAGCTCACGCGCCGGAGCGCGATCGATCACCGGGCCGCGTCGGGCCCGGGGTACAGGTCCCGGAGCAGGGCGATCTCGGCGCCGTGGTGCGTCAGCTCCCGGTGGGCGTGGAGGGCCAGATCCAGGTGGGTCCGGTCGGCATGGGGTCCCCAGTCCGGCCCCAGGGGCTCGAACAGCCCCGTTCCACCCCAGCCGGCCACACCGTCCCGGAAGGCTCGCCAGGCCCGCTCCAGTGCCGCCACGGCTTCGTCGGCCGTTCCCACCCACTGGCGTCCCTCCAGCCCGGTGCCGCCGGTACCGAAGACCCGCGCGGAGTAGGAGTCCAGGCAGTCCACGGCCAGGTGCCAGAGCCGCCAGGCGATGGTGGTGGCCGGCGCCGGGTCCGGATCGGGCTTCTCGACGTCGACCACCCACCCGTCGCCCGTCGGGCGCACCGACCACATCGCCGCCACCGGCTCCCAGCGGTACTCGTCGTCCCCCAGTCCCGCCAGGCGGTCGGCGAGCTGATCCCACGATGCATCCATTGTCCCCAGCAGCGAGCCCATGACCACACGCATGGCCCGCATCGTCGCGCACGTGTCGCATGCGAGCCCGGAATAGCATCGCTCGGTGCGCGACTCGGCAGAGCTGCGAGCCGGCATCGCCGGAGGCACCCACGTGCTGGTGCCCGGGTTCCACGCGGTCAAGCACGCCCACCGCTTCGGCGCCGAGCTGGTGGCGGTGCTGGTGGTCGATCCCGACCGGGCCCGCACGCTCGCGGCGGAGCTGGCCCCCGACCTCGTGGCCGTGCTGGAGCGCGCCGAGCTGGTGGACCGGCCGGACCTGAAGGCCCTCGCCGGTGACGTCCATCCCACCGGGGTGTTGGGGGTGGCGGTCAAGCCGCAGCGCTCGGGGCCCATCGCCGGACCGGGCGTGGTCCTCGAGGACCCCCGGCACCTCGGCAACGTCGGCGCCGTCGTCCGGGCGGCTGCAGCGCTCGAGGCCCGCAGCGTGGCCTGCACGGGGCCGGCCGACGTGTGGAGCCCGGCGGCCATCCGCGGCTCGGCGGGGTTGCACTGGGCCGTCGACGTCCGCGGCGGGATCACGCTCGCGGAGCTGAAGGGGCCGCTGGTCGGGTTCGACCCCGGCGGACGGTCCCTCCACGAGGTCGACCTACCGGCGGAGGCCATGCTGGTGTTCGGCACCGAGCGCCACGGGTTGAGCGCCCCGGCCCGGGAGGCATGTACGGCGCTGGTGGCCATCCCCATGCGCGAGGGGGTGTCGAGCCTGAACCTGGCCACGGCCGTGGCGGTGGCGCTGGTGCATCGAAGATATCGAAATGAGTCCAAAAATCGCCTATGATCCCGAATTGTGAGCACGTCTGATTCCCCCGAGATCGCCTGGCTCAGCACCGCTGACGCCGCCCGCCGCCTCGGCGTGACCCCCCGGACGCTGTACCGGTTCATCGACGAAGGGCAGCTGCCCGCCTACCGGTTCGGTCGGGTCATCCGGCTCAAGGAGGACGAGGTGGACCGGTTCATCGAGACCTGCCGGATCGAGCCCGGCACCCTCGAGCACCTCTACCCCGAGGCCGCCGCCACCAAGGACTAGACACGTCGACCTGGAAGAGTCCTGGGTGCCGCATGGCATGCGGTAGCCGACACCGTCGCCGTTGACCCGGCTCCGCCGGGGCTCGACGCGTTCCCGCAGGTCGAGCTGCTCCCCAGCGACCACCGGGCGTTTCTGGCCCTCATCTGGTCGTGGCGATCTCGGCCACTGCGTCGATGGGCACGTACACGTTGGTCCTGGCGTCGCCGTCCACCCGGAGGGTCAGCACATCGAGGCCGACCGACACCAGCTCGCCGTTGAAGGTGGCGTCGGGGCCGGTGGCCACCGTCACCCGGGGCCGGTCCGCGGCGAGCGCCGCGATCGCGTCCGCCAGGTGAGCGTCGAGGGTGACCGCCCGACCCGAGTGCGCGCCCGGTTCGCCGGGGCGGGTCCGCACTGCGTGGATGTCGCGGGTGGCCACCAACACCTCGGCACCGGCGTCGGTGCGGATGGCCACGAAGTCGACGCCCAGACCCACCAGCAGACCCCGGTGGCGGCGCCCCAGCCCGGTCTGCACCAGCACCGGCCGGCGGCGCTCGCCGAGGTCGACCAGCACCGAGGCCACGCTCGTCCCCTCCGCCGCCTGCTGCTCGAGCCAACGCTGCCGGGCTCGGGCCCGAGCGGCGTCGTCGACCCGGGCCTCGGCCAGCCAGCGGCTGATCGCACCCACGAGCAGCCCGGCCCCGCCCAGCGGATCGTCGCCCGTCTCGCCCGTCCAGCCGCCCACCCGACCGTCACCGCTCACCGGGCCCACGCTACCGCCCGGGTGGCCGTACCCTTGGTGCAGCGCCCCCGCCCGCGTACCCTGGTGAGCGCCGGCCCCCTGGCCCAGAACCCTTCATGCAGGATCGAACCGTCGTCAAGATCAGCGTTCCCGGGAACCACCTCATGCCTGGCCTGCTCGGACCTCGCGACGGGAACCTCCGCACCATCGAGACCTCGTTCCCCGGCACCCAGGTGCACGCCCGGGGCAACGAGATCACCATCGAGGGTCCCGACGCGGTGCGGGTGGGTGCGCTGCTGTCGGAGCTGGTCCTGCTGCTCGAGCGGGGCCACGTGCTCGACGCCGCGTCGATCGGCCGGGCCGTCGACATGATCGACGATGACGAGAGCCCCTCCGAGGTGCTCTCCTCCGAGATCATGCGGGCCAAGGGTCGCAGCGTGCGCCCGAAGTCTGCGGGACAGAAGCGCTACGTCGAGGCCATCGAGCGCAACGTCATCACCTTCTCGATCGGCCCCGCAGGCACGGGCAAGAGCTGGCTGGCGGTGAGCATGGCCGTCCGGGCCCTCCAGGCCAAGGACGTCAACCGGATCATCCTCACCCGCCCGGCGGTGGAGGCCGGCGAGCGCCTGGGCTTCCTGCCCGGCGACCTGATGGCCAAGGTCGACCCCTACCTCCGCCCGCTCTACGACGCCCTCCACGACCTGCTCGACGCCGACACCGTCGAGCGCATGATGGAGCGGGGCACCATCGAGGTGGCGCCGCTGGCGTTCATGCGGGGCCGCACCCTGAACGACAGCTTCATCATCCTCGACGAGGCCCAGAACACCACGCCCGAGCAGATGAAGATGTTCCTCACCCGCATCGGGTTCGGCTCCAAGGTGGTGGTGACCGGCGACCTCACCCAGATCGACGTCCAGGGGGGACGCAGCGGGCTGGGCACCCTCGAGCGCATCCTGGGCGACGTCGACGGCATCGAGTTCGTGCACCTCGGCAGCCGCGACGTGGTGCGCCACCGGATCGTGCAGGACATCGTCGACGCCTACGAGAAGGCCACCGCCGACAAGTCATCCGGAGAAGGATCTTGACCGAGGTGGCGCCGCCCGTCATCGTCGTCGTCCGCAACGAGCTTGACGAGGGCGACCCCGAGGGCGACATCGACGACCAACGCTGGCAGGAGCTGGCCCGGCGGGCCCTCATCACCGAAGGGGTCGAGGCCGGTGAGCTGACCCTGGTCTTCATCGGGACCGAGGCCATGGCCGAGCTCAACGCGGTCCACATGGGTGGCGAGGGCCCCACCGACGTGCTGGCGTTCCCCATCGACGCCACCGAGCCCCCGGGGGCCGGCGGCGCCGGCGCCGCGAGCGGCGGACCGCCGGTGCTTCTCGGCGACGTCGTGGTCTGCCCCGCGGTGGCCCGGGTGAACGCCGAGGCCCAGGGGCGCGCCCTCGACGACGAGATCGCCCTGCTGGTGGTTCACGGGGTGCTCCACGTGCTCGGCCACGACCACGCGCAGCCCGACGAGGCGTCGCGCATGCAGGCGCGCGAGCAGGCCCTGCTGCGCGCCCACCACCGGCCATGACCCGAGGCGAGGTCCTGGGCGTGGTCGCGGTCGTGGTCATGATCGCGACCGCAGCGCTGCTGGCCGCGGCCGAGACCGCCATCACCCGGGTGAGCAGCGCCCGCGCCGACGCCCTTGTCGAGGAGGGGCGGTGGGGGGCCAGGCGGCTGCGCACCCTGCTCGATCGCCGGGAGCTGGTGCTGAACCCGCTGCTGCTGGTGGTGCTGGGCTGCCAGCTGGGCGCAGCCACGATCGTGGCGGTGCTCGTCGACCGCCACTGGGGCACGGGCCCGCTGGTGCTCGTCTTCGTGGCCGAGCTGTTGCTGCTGTTCGTCGTGGCCGAGGCCCTCCCCAAGACCTGGTCGCTGGCCAACCCCGACCGCAGCGCCACCGCCACCGCGCCGGTCGCCAGGCTGGTCTCGTCGATCGGGCCGCTGCGCTGGTTCGCCAACGGGGTGGTCAACCTGTTCGGCTTCGACGCCGGGACCGAGGACCCCGACGGTGACATCGCCGAGGAGGAGCTGCTGGCCCTGGCCGAGGAGGCTGCGGCGTCGGAGGCCATCGACGAGGACGAGCGGCGCCTGATCGAGCAGATCATCGAGTTCGGCGACACCCTGGCGTCGCAGGTCATGGTTCCCCGGACCGACACCGTGGCCGTGCCCGACGACTTCCGGGTCGAGGACGCCATCGAGGTCGTGATCCTCAACGGTTTCAGCCGGGTCCCGGTGTTCTCGGGGGGCATCGACGAGATCGTGGGCGTCGTCCACGCCAAGGACCTGATGCGGGCCGACCGCGACGGCCGCGGCGACGACCCGGTCACCGAGTGGATGCGCAAGCCCCACTTCGTGCCCGAGACCAAGCGCATCGCGGAGCTGCTCCGCGAGATGCAGGCCGAGACCTTCCACCTGGCCATCGTCGTCGACGAGTACGGCGGCACCGCTGGGCTGGTCACCCTGGAGGACCTGATCGAGGAGGTGGTGGGCGAGATCGTCGACGAGTTCGACATCGAGCAGCCCATGATCGAGCGGATCTCCGACGACGAGCTGCGGGTCAACGGCCGGGTCAGCCTGGACGAGCTGGCCGAGGCCCTGGGGGTGCAGCTGCCCGAGGGCGACTGGAGCACGGTCGGCGGGCTGATCTTCGGCACCCTCGGCTACGTGCCCCGGGTCGGCGAGTGCCTCGACGTGGACGGCCACCGGCTGCTGGTCGAGCGGGTCCAGGGGCGCCGCATCGCCCGGGTGCTGGTGAGCGAGATCGAGCGCCCCCCCGCCCACCAGGAGGACGGCGCGGTCGCGATGGCCGACGAGGCCGAGGGGTGACCGGCCACCGGTCCGGCTTCGTCACCCTGGTCGGGCGGCCCAACGTGGGGAAGTCCACGCTGCTGAACGCCATCTGCGGCGAGAAGGTGGCCATCGTCTCCGACAAGCCCCAGACCACCCGCACCCAGGTGCGCGGGGTGCTGACCCGGCCCGACGCCCAGTTGGTGTTCGTCGACACCCCGGGCATCCACCGGCCCCGCACCGCCCTGGGCGAGCGCCTCAACGCCACCGCTTCGGCGAGCCTCGGCGACGTCGACGTGGCCTGCCTGGTCATCGACGCCACCGCGCCGGTGGGGCCCGGCGACCGGTTCATCGCCGCCAAGCTCCCGCCCGAGGCGGTGGTGGTGCTGAACAAGTGCGACATCGCCAGCCGCGAGCAGATCGTCGACCAGCTGGCCCGGGCCGGTGATTTCGACTTCTCGGCATACTTCCCGGTCTCCGCGGTCACCGGCGACGGCGTCGACGTGCTGGTCGAGCATCTGGTGGAGCGGATGCCCGAGGGGCCGAAGTACTACCCCGACGAGCAGGTCACCGACATGCCCGACGCGGTGTGGGTGGCCGAGCTGGTGCGCGAGCAGCTGCTCCGGGTGGCCCGCGAGGAGCTGCCCCACAGCATCGCCACCCGGGTCACCGAGTGGGAGTGGCCCCGCATCCGGGTGGAGATCCTGGTCGAGCGCGAGTCCCAGAAGGGGATCGTCATCGGCCACAAGGGTCAGGTGCTCAAGGAGGTGGGCACTGCGGTGCGGGCCCAGCTCCCCGAGGGGGTGTTCCTCGAGCTGCAGGTCAAGGTGGACAAGGACTGGCAGCGCCGCCCCGAGGCCATCGAGCGCCTCGGCTACTGACCATCATCAGCGCGGCGCGCCGGGGTAGAAGACCGCCGGTGCGTCCTCGGTGAAGCCGGCTCGCAGCGCGACCACGAACGAGGCGAGCTCGTCGTCGGGCACCTCGAGGCAGGCAGTCACCGCGCCGGCCTGGTCGAGGTTCCCGGACGGGTCGACTCCCAGCCCCCGCTCGGTGAGGACCGAGTCGTCGAGCACGCAGTCGTCGAGGGGGCCGAAGACCCGCGAGCCCAGCCCGTAGACGAGGAAGGGGTTCCTGGGGTCGAACGTGCCGGCCGCCTGCGAGTACTCGAACGTGACCG
>JBFKRY010000184.1:0-6958 GCA_041636995.1 Acidimicrobiales bacterium
AGTCGACCGGGCCGAGCTGGTCGAGGGCGGCGTTCTCTTCCGCTGTTGCTGCATCAGTCATGAGTGCTCCGTTCTTGCTGTGATGGTCCGGCGGTCCCGTGATTCGCGGTCTGGGAACCATCTTCGGCAACCGGCGCACGTCGGGCATCACCTCGTCCGCTGGGTCACCCGGGTGATTCCACCCGCGTCGGCGCCCTGCCGAGGCGTGCTCGCGGACGACAGGACCTTGAGCTCGTCGTGATGCTCCTGTGGATGGTCAAGTGGTCTCGCGGGCGGTGACACGCTGTTCTGCAGCATGTAATCGACGACTCACTCAGCGTCGTGCTCCGCCACAACAGCAGCGAAGGACGATCGTGAAGGGAGTCCAGCCAACCCACCGCCGACGCACGCCCCGACGTCGGCTCCGGATCACACCCTTCGCTCAGCCGGCAGGACTGGCTTGGCCCGCCGAGCGCAGTGGCGACGGATTGCGAGTGAACGAGCCACCGACGCCGGCCATCAACCCCCGGCGGCGTCCTTGAACATGGCCGGCAGGTCGGCGTCGTCGGTGTCGACCAGGCGGTCGAGGAACTGGTGGAAGCGCTGGCCGCCACCCTCGTTGCGGCCGAAGACGACCACCTGCTTGGCCCCGGTGCGCAGCGCCTGCTGGATGCGCAGCCCGGTGGCGTAGTCCTCGTCGCGCACCACGTGGAGGTTGAACGCCATCCGCCCGGCGACCGCCTCCTCCTGGCCGGGCTCGGGCCCGCGGGTGTGGAGGAACAGCTGGATCGTCCGCGACCGGTCCGGCGTCGGTCCCGGGAACAGCTGGGACACCATGTACACCTTGCCGTGGGCGTCGAAGGCGGCGATCGACACGTGCGGGAAGATCGTCCACACCCCGCCGGTCAGCTCCCGGTCCTCCCACTCCTCCTCGGCCTTGTCGGCCAAGCCGGCATAGCCCCGGTCGGGGGCGGTGAGCCGCTGGTGTGGCCCCCACCAGTCGTAGACCGCCCGGGTCGACATGTCGGGGCCGAACGTGGCTCGATGCAGCACCGGCAGGTGGTAGAAGTCGAGGTAGCCGTCGTAGGCCACCTTCCAATTGGGTCCATCGATGGGCTGGCGGCCCACCACCCGGCAGTCGCCCAGGCCGAGGTACTCGAGCATCTCGCCGTAGCCGCACAGGAAGGTGTCGATGTCGATCACCGGATCCGGCCGCAGATGGACCCACACCAGCCCGGCCCGCTCGACGCAGGGCAGCGGGGTGAGCCCCAGGCACGACCGGTCGAGCTCGCCGACGTCGGCGGCATCGGGCACCCCGACCAGCTCGCCCCTGGAGTTGTACGTCCAGCCGTGATACGGGCAGGGGTGACGGCGAGCGCTGCCGGGCCCGGCGGACACCACCACTGCCCCCCGGTGGCTACAGGTGTTGACGAACGCCCGCAGCTGGCCGTCGTCGCCCCGCATCGCCACCACGGGGGTGTCGAGCATGTCCATGGCGAGGTAGCTACCCGGCTCCTCCAGCTCCGAGGCGGCCCCGATCACCAGGGGCAGGCGCCGGAAGACCCGCTCCATCTCCAGCGCCCAGCGGTCGGGATCCACGTAGCTGGCCGCGGGCTCCTCGTAGACCTCGTCCACCAGATCCTGGGTGCCGGCGCGGTAGTGGGCCACGCCCCGCCGGGCCTGGGCCAGCAGCCGCTCCCGACTGGCGCTCATGTCACCGTCCTCAGCAGGGTGACCGCACGGGCCATCGCCGTGGCGGCGGCGTCGGCGTCGTAGGTGCCGAGCGGGTCCTCCTCGTTGGCGAAGCCGTGGCCGGTGCCCTCGTAGACGTGGAAGGTCACGTCCTTGCCCATCGCCTGCAGCTCGTCCTGGAGCGCCGTGACTGCGTCCGGCGGGAAGAAGCCGTCGTCGCCGGCGAAGTGGCCTTCGACGGTGGCCGTGAGCCCGGACCAGTCCGGGGCGCCGTCACCCAGCGGTGCGCCGTAGAACGGTGCCGCGGCGCTGACCCGGTCGCCCTCGCGAGCGGCGATCATGAGGGCGAGCATGCCGCCCATGCAGAAGCCGGTGACCCCGACGGTGCTGCTGGAGCAGGCGTCGTGGCCCAGCAGGTGGTCGATGGCGCCCGACATGTCGCGGGCGGCCCGCTCGGGGGGCAGGCTGTTCATCAGCTCGCCGGCCCTGTCCATCTCGGTGTGCTCGGCGATCTCGCCGTGGTAGAGGTCGGGCGCCAGCGCGGTGAACCCCTCCCCCGCGAGTCGGTCGCACACCCCCTTGATCTGGGGCACCAGTCCCCACCACTCCTGGATCACCAGCACCCCGGGTCCGCTGCCGTGCGGAGGGACGGCCAGGTACCCACGGGCCGTCGTGCCGTTGACTGGGAACTCGACCATCTCGCCGCTCAACGCTGCCTCCTCCACGAAGGTGGTGCCAGATGGTGCCTGGCACCACCGTCCTGCCGTGCCCGAGACGTTAGTGGCTGCGCGCGGCAGCGGCCTCGGTGGTGGGCGGCGGAGCCGGCAGCTCGACGATGCGGCCGAGGGCGCCGAAGGCCACGGCGAACATGTGGTCCACCTGGCCGTGGCTCGGTCCGGTCTCGTCGGTCTCCTCGACCAGCATGAGCTGGTCGCCGGCGGTGTCGATCCGGAACCAGCTCGGATGGGCTTCGAGGGCGGCGCGCGCCTCGTCCCCGAGCCAGCCGAGGTCGCCCTCCTCCTCGACCGGGCTGTGCCCCGGGAGGAGGTGCACCACCCGCTCCAAGGAGGACTCGGGCAGCCCCGACGGGTCCTTGACGACCACGGCCGTGAGGTGGTCCTCGGACGGGGCGTCGGGTCGGGCCACCCGCCACGCCAGGGCCACATCGAGCCCCGCCAGCACCCCGGCGTCGATGCGGTCACCGTCGGTGGCCACCCGGTACGGGAGCTCGACCAGGTGGAAGAAGCCGGCGGTCACCTCGTCGAAGTGGTACCGGTCGGCGATGGCGCGCCGGTGGCGAGCGCTCTCGGCCGCCATTCCCCGGGCGACGTGGACGGCGCCTGCGAGAAGGAGGGCTCCAGCGGCCACGAGGACGATCCAGGCCACCCTCACATGGTCACAAACCACCGGTGGCCGGCGTAAGGACCAACGGGCCCGGGCCGATCGACCCAGCGGCCACTGTGGTACGAATACGCCCGTGGTCGCCCACGGCCGGACACACGTCGAGGAGCTCTACGCGGCGCTGGCTGCGAGCGCATTCGAACGGGCCGCGGAGCTCTACGCCGACGACGGCGAGCTGGTCCGCTACGACGGCGCGGCCCGGGGCCGACCCCAGATCCGCGAGTTCTTCGAGCGGTCGACCGCGAACCACGGCTCGTACCGGCTCCGGGAGATCTCCCAGTTCCGAGCCATCGACGACGTGGTGCTCTGGGACGCCCTCGTCGACACCGATCACGGCATCCTCATGACGTCCGACGTGGCGATCGTCGACGCCGACGGCAACTTCGCGCGCCACATCCCGGCGATCCGGGGCTACTGGGGTCAGTGACGGGGAGCCCTGGCCTGCTCTTCCAGGGCGGCCAGGGCGCCGGCGAGCACCTTCGGCAGCCGCCAGCGGGCCACCGGCCACAGCAGCGGCCATGCCCACGGGGCCGGGGCGTAGCCCTGGGTGTAGGTGACAACCGTGGCGTCGCCGTCGGGCTCCAGGGTCACCAGCTCGTTCAGGGTCCGGAACACCGGCCGGGTCATGTGGGTGACTGCGAAGCCGAAGCGGCGCCCGGGCTCCCAGGCCAGGAACTCCTCGTCGAAGACGCCGAGGCCGCGCACCACCACCTGCCGCTGGCCGCCGACGCCCTCGGCCGCGCCGGTGACCCGGACCTCCTCGACCCCGTCGAACCACTCGGGCCAGGTCTCGTGGTCCGCGATCACCGCGAAGACCGCGTCCGCGCCCACCGCCATGCGGCGGCTCACCGACACCCGGACGGGCGCTTCGTCGATCCACTCGAGGGGCTGTCGCTCCAGAGCCCGGGCCATCGACGCTACCGGGGGGTCACCGACACCGGGACCGACCGGTAGCCCCGCAGGGTGATGCGGCCTCGCTGCTCCAGCGGGCCCGCCTGTTCGACCGCGGCGAAGCGGCGAACGAGCCCGGCGAACATCTCCTGGGCCTCGGCCCGGGCCAGGTTGGCGCCCAGGCAGTAGTGGATGCCCGATCCGAAGCTGAGCGGCGGGCCCTCGTCGCGGCCGATGTCGAACCGGTCGGGGTCGGTGAAGTGGGCCGGGTCCCGGTTGGCTGCGCCGAGGAGCGTCATCACCCCGCTACCCGCAGGCACCTGTAGCCCGGCCACGTCGGCGTCCTCCAGGGCCCGGCGCCCGTCGAGCTGGACCGGGCTGTCCCAGCGCAGCATCTCCTCCACCGCCGAGGGGACCAGGCCGGGCTCGGCCCACAGCCGAGCCTGCTGGTCCGGGTGGGCGAACAGCGCGCCCAGCCCGTTGCCGATGAGGTTCTGGGTGGTCTCCATCCCGGCGCTGAACAGCAGGATCGCGGTGGAGATCAGCTCGCCCTCGCTGAGGCGGTCACCGGCCTCCTCGACCTCCAGCAGGGCAGAGATGAGATCGTGGCTCGGCGCCCGGCGGCGCTCGGCGACCAGGGCCCGGAAGTAGCTCCACATCTCCTCGAAGGCGGCGGTGGTCTCCTTGAGCTCTGGCAGGGTGGCGCCGGGCTCGAGGCTCACCACCCCGGCGGTCACCAGCACCCGGAAGTGGGCCCAGTCCGCTCGGGGCACCCCCACCAGCTCACCGATCACGTTCACCGGCAGCCAGCCGAGAACCTCGATGGCGTCGCCGCCGCCGCGCTCGGCCAGCTCGTCGAGGCACTCCTCGGAAAGCTCGGTGATGCTCCCGCGCATCTCCTCGATGCGACGGGGGGTGAAGGCCCGGCTCACCAGCCCCCGCAGCCGGGTGTGGTCGGGCGGATCGAGGAACAGCATCGAGCGGGGTCGATGCCGGCCTCGCTCGGCCAGCTCGGCCCGGTACGCCTTCATCTCCTCGGACTCCTCGACCGCGAGCAGCGGCCCCCGCCCGGCCCGGGACTCGTCCTTGCCGAACCGGTTGTCGCGCAGCAGGGCCCGGCAGTCGTCGTAACGGCTGAGGAAGATGGCGCCGGTGCTGCTGGTGAACACCGGCAGCTCCTCGCGCAGGCGCCGGTACCACGGCGAGGGGTCGGCATGGCCCTCGGGGGTGAGCACCAGGTTGATCAGGTAGGTGTCGCCCGCCTGGATCTGCTCGGGGGTGAGGGTGGCGACCACGGTGGCCTCCTAACCGAGGATCCCCAGCCTGGGGTCCCGCACGCCGAGGGCGCGCTTGTCGGCCATGTCGTCGAGCGTCTCGTCGTCGATGGGCATCTCTGCGAGGCTGGCGAGCTGGCGGGGGATGGCGGTGATGCTGTAGCCCGCCGGCAGCTCGGGCTCGTCGCGGACCTTGCGGGCCATGGCCGCCTCCATGGCCGGAGCCAGGCGCTCGTGCTTGCGCCGCTGGTGCTCATCGTCGCGCTCGGCGAACTCGGGCAGGACCTCGGTCCCGAACAGCTCGAGGCTGCTCATGATGTCGTCGTGGCGGTTCCGGCCGGCCTGCATGATGAAGATGACCTGGTCCACGCCGGCCTCCTCGTAGCGACGCAGGAACTCCCGGATCTGATCGGGGGTGCCCACCGCGCCCCGGAGCCCGGAGTTGTCGCCGGCCACGATCTTGGCCCCGAGGACCTCGGTCTCGCTGGCCAGGGCCACCGCGGGGTCGTAGCCGTGGATGTGACGGCGCTCCTGGAACTCGGCCCACACGTCGGTCTCGCCGGGCCGGTGGTCGCCGAACACGTAGTAGTGACCGAGCGAGTAGCCGAAGAAGTTGCCGCCCTCGAGGCCCATCGCCATGGCGGTCTGCTCGTCGGGGTGGCACATCATCGGGGTGACGCACGCGATCTGGGGGTTGACCGCCTCGCCCACGGGCACACACTGCTCGGTGAGGATCTGCTCGTAGCCCTCCACCCAGCCCCGGGCGGCCTCGGGATCGATGAACGCGAAGCTCAACGCGCCCATCCCCTTCTCGGCCGCGAGGGCGATGGTGTCGTAGCGGGAGCAGGCCACCCACAGGGGCGGGTGGGGTCGCTGCACCGGCTTGGGGACCACGTTGCGGGGCGGCATCTGCACGAACTCGCCGTCGACGCCGGTGAAGGGAGCCTCGGTCATGCAGCGGACGGCGGTCTCCAGGCCCTCCAGCCAGGCGTCTCGCTTCCGGTCGACGGGCACCCCGAACCCGCCGAGCTCGGCCTCGCTGCTGGACTCGCCCGACCCGAACTCGACCCGGCCCCCCGAGACCAGATCGAGCATGGCGATGCGCTCGGCGGTGCGGGCAGGGTGGTTGAACTGCGGCGCGGTGAGCACGATGCCGTGGCCGAGGCGAATCCGGCGGGTGCGCTGGGAGACCGCGGCCAGGAAGACCTCGGGGGCCGACGAGTGCGAGTACTCCTCGAGGAAGTGGTGCTCCACCTCCCAGACCGCGTGGAAGCCCAGGCGGTCGGCCAGCTCGCACTGGTCGAGGGCGTCGGCGATCAGCTCGGCCTCGGACCGGTCGTCCCAGGGCCGGGGCAGCTGGTGCTCGAAGAAGATGCCGAAGCGCATGGGCGGGACTCCCTGGGCGGTCGCCAGTGTGTTTACACTGATGTATACAAGAGTGTATCCGTGAGCGCAGATGCTTGTCGAGAGGTCGGCGCGCCGACCACGTGCCCATGACCGCGAACAACAAGAAGCTCGCCAGGGAGGACAGACGGGCGTCGATCCTGCGCGCTGCGGCCGCGGCGTTCGCCCGCAGCGGGTTCGCCGATACCTCCATGAACGACGTGGCCATCGAGGCCGGGGTGACCCGGGTCCTGCTCTACCGCCACTTCGAGTCGAAGGAGGCGCTCTACCGCGCGGTCCTCGACCAGATCCTGCAGCTGCTCGACGAGTCGTGGACC
>JBFKRY010000185.1:0-6917 GCA_041636995.1 Acidimicrobiales bacterium
CCTCGTCGAGGGGGCCGATCGCCTGCTCGGCGGCATCGGGCTCCATGGTGGCCTCCGGCTCCGGTGTGGAGGAGGGGGATGGGGCGGCGACCACCGTGGCCGTCGGCGACGGCGTCGCAGTGGGGGTGGGGTCGGGGTCGAGGACGAGCTCGCCGCCGCGCTGGCCGGACTCCCGGCTGCACGCCCCCAGCACCGTCAGGCAGGTGGCCGCGCCCATGGAGGTGCGCAGGAACTGGCGCCGGCTCAGGCCCAGGCGCCGGGCGTTGCGCTCCACGGCCTCGTTGGCCCGGCGCACCACCTCCCGGGCCAGCGCCGTGGGCGGCGGCGGCACGAACTCGCCGTTGCCGCAGGGCTCCAGCTTGATCGGCAGCCCGGGATCGGGGGGCTCGGCGCGCGCCATGCCCCATTCTTCCCCGCTTGCCGGTGCGCCGCTGGTCGGGGGAGGGACGGCTCCCTACGAGGAGGGCGCCTCCCTCACGGGAGGCGGGAGAACCAGGCCAGGCTCATGACCGCGCTCAGGGCCAGCAGCACCAGCGCCAGCCCCATGTAGCTCGGCGCGATCTCGTCCTTGATGGTCTCGAAGCTGATCTGGCTGCCGATGTCCTGGTACACCTCGGCCAGCTCGCCGGTGGAGGACGCGGTGAAGAACTGCCCGCCGGTGCCGTCGGCGATCGCCTGCAGCTTCTCCCGGTTCACGGGCACCGCGATGGGGAACTCCTCCTCGGGGATCACGATGATGCCCTCGTCGGTGCCGAAGGCGATGGTGGACACGGGGATGCCCGCCTGCTGCGCGGCCTCGATGGCGTCCTGGTCGGCTCGCCCGACCGTGGTCTCACCGTCCGACATCAGGACGATCCGCGCCGGCGGGCCCTCCCCCTCCTCCTCGGCGATCGACTCGATGGCGTCGAGGGCCGCGAAGATCGCCTCGCCGATCGCGGTCGCAGGACCCAGCTCCAGGGACTCGATGGCGGCGATGGCGGCGTCGTGGTTGATGGTGGGCTGCACCCGGATGGTGGCCACCCCGTTGAAGCTCACCAGGCCCAGGTTGAGGTTGTCTGGCAGATCCTCGACGAAGCCGACGGCGGCCTCCTTGGCACCGTCGAGGCGGCTGGGGCGGACGTCGTCGGCCTGCATCGACAGCGAGGTGTCGATGGCCATGATCACCGTGGCCTGCTCCTTGGGGACCGAGGTGTCCTGGGACGGCCGGGCGAAGGCCACCACCAGCGCCGCCAGGGCCAGCAGGAACCCGGCCGCAGGCAGGTGCCGCCGCCATCCCGGCCGGGCCGGGGCCACCTTGTCCAGCAGCTCCAGGTTGGTGAACCGCAGCGCGTACCGGCGCCGGCGCAGCTGGGTGACCACGTACACCACCGCCAGGGCCCCGACCGCGACCAGCAGCCAGAGGCGGACCGGAGCGAGGAAGGAGTCGGGGATCAGCTGCACGGCGGTCAGGCGGGTCGCTTGGCGAGGTCGCGGCGCTTGCGCCGCCGGACCACGAACGCGGCCAGATCGAGGATCCAGTCGCGGTCGGTGCGGAGCTGCAGGTGGGCGGCGCCGGCGCCGCGCACATCGGCGGCGATGCGGGCCCGCTGGGCCGCGGCGGCCTCGGCGAAGTGCCGTCGCACCGATGCCCGGCCGGTGGCCACCTCGCGCTGGGCCCCGGTCTCGGGGTCGGTCAGGGTGACGAGCCCGACGTCGGGCAGCTCCAGCTCGCGGGGGTCGAGCACCTCCACGGCCACCACGTCGTGCCGGGTGGCCAGCCGGGCCAGGGGTCGCTGCCAGCCGTCCGGGGCCAGGAAGTCCGAGACCACCACCACCAGGCCCCGCCGGCGAGCCTGCACCCCCACCCGGTGCAGCCCGGCGCCGAGGTCGGCGCCGGCACCCTCGCCCCGCGGTGCGGTGGCGATGCGGTGCAGGATCGCCATCAGGTGCAGGCGCCCCTGGGCCGCGGGCACGCACTGGACGCCGTCGGCGCGCATGACGACGGCCCCCACCCGGTTGCCCACCCGGGCCGTGAGCATGCCGATGGCCGCCACCGCCGACAGCGCCAGATCGCGCTTCTCCTGGGTGACGGTCCCGAAGTCGAGGCTGGGTGACACGTCGACGAGCAGGTGGGCCTCGAGCTCACGGTCGGCGACGGTGTCGCGGACGTGGGTCTCCTGCATGCGGGCGGTGACGTTCCAGTCGATGCGACGCACGTCGTCGCCCGGCACGTACTCGCGGGTCTCGCCCAGCTCGGAGCCGTGGCCGGGCACCAGGCCCCGGTAGTCGCCCTGCAGGAGCCCGTCGAGGCGGATCCGCACGTCGAGCTCGAGCCGCCGCAGCAGCTCCCGGGTGGCCGGGGTGCCGCCCAGGGCAGGAGCGGTGGAGGTCACCTCAGGCGCTCCGCAGCGGCGAGGACGGGTCCTGGCTGGGGGCGATGCGGGGCGCGGGCACCGTGGCCAGCACCCGGTTGATCAGCAGGTCGGTGGTGAGGTCCTGGGCCAGGGCCTCGTAGGTCAGGACGATGCGGTGCCGCAGGATCTCCGGGGCCACGTCGAAGACGTCCTGGGGCAGCACGTACTGGCGGCCCCGCATGAGCGCCAGGGCCCGGCCGGCGGCGATCAGGCCCAGGCTGGCCCGGGGGCTGGCGCCGTAGGAGATGAGGTCGGTCAGGTCGCCGAGGTGGTAGGCGGCCGGCTGGCGGGTGGCCATGGTGAGGCTCACCGCGTAGTCGACCACGCCCCGGTCCACGTAGAGGTCCCGGGCGACCTGCTGGAGGCGGGCCAGGTCGTCGAGATCGAGCACCTGGGCCGGCTCGGGGGGCTCCACGCCCATGCGCTGGACGATGGCGACCTCCTCGGCCGGGTTGGGGTAGTCGACGAGGACCTTCATGAGGAACCGGTCGCGCTGGGCCTCGGGCAGCGGGTACACCCCGTCGGACTCGACCGGGTTCTGGGTGGCCATCACCAGGAAGGGATCCGGGGCCGGGAAGGTCTCGCCCGCGATCGAGATCTGACGCTCGGCCATGACCTCGAGCATGGCGCTCTGCACCTTGGCGGGAGCCCGGTTGATCTCGTCGGCGAGCACGAAGTTGGCCATCACCGGGCCCAGCTCGATGTCGAAGGTCTCGGTGCTGGCCCGGTAGATGCGGGTGCCGACGATGTCGGCCGGCAGGAGGTCCGGGGTGAACTGCAGCCGGGCGAAGGTGCCGCCACACACCTTGGCGAGGGTCTCGACGGCCAGGGTCTTGGCCAGGCCGGGCGCCCCCTCGAGCAGGCAGTGGCCCCTGGCCAGCAGGGACACCACCATGCGTTCGATGAGACGGTCCTGGCCGACGATCACCCGCTTGATCTCGAACATGGCGCGCTCGAGCGGTAGGGCGTCGTCGCTGGGCTCCAGCTGGTCGGCGTCGGTCAGCATGAGGGTCGGGCTCCTCGGGTCACGCGAACAGTGAACCATCTCCGGTGAAGCCCAAGGTAAAGGCGGCCGGACCGTTTCCGGTCATTGGCTGCGAGACTGGACCGAGGCCGGCGCCCTCGGCGCCGGGCCTTTACGCCGCCTTGCCGCGGCCTGCTGTATCCGTTGCGACGGAGGTGCCCGATGCGACTCCTGGTGGTCGACGACGAGGTGGACCTCGTCGACGCCGTCGCTCGGGGGCTGCGGCGGGAGGGGTACGCGGTCGACGTGGCCCACGACGGCGAGGAGGCGCTCGAGAAGGCCAGACTCAACGCGTACGACCTGATCTGCCTGGACATCACCATGCCCCGCATGGACGGCCGGGAGGTGGTCAGGCGACTGCGCGAGGATCCGCCGGCATCGCGGCCGCGGGTGCTGTTGCTCACCGCCCGGGACTCGGTGGAGGATCGGGTGGGCGGCCTCGACGACGGTGCCGACGATTACCTGGTCAAGCCCTTCGCCTTCCCCGAGCTGAGCGCCCGGGTCCGGACCCTGCTGCGCCGCGACGGCACGGGGTCGGGCGCGGAGATGCAGGCCGGCGACCTCGTGCTCGACGACCGGCGCCACCAGGTCACCTTCGGCACCGAGCCGGTGGCGCTGACGGTCAAGGAGTTCGCCCTGTTGCGGTACTTCATCACCCACGCCGGCAGCGTGATCAGCCAGGAGGAGCTGCTGGAGCACGTGTGGGACGAGAACGCCGACCCGTTCACGAACACGGTCCGGGTCACCGTGGGCACCCTACGGCGGAAGCTCGATGCCGCGGCGCGGGGGAGCGTGATCGAGACCGTCGTGGGCCGGGGCTACCGGCTGGTCGAGGATCCGGTGGCGAGGTGAGCGCGCTCGGGTTGCGGGCACCCCGTTGGGCCCGATCGATCCGGTTCCGGCTCACCGTCACCTACGCGGCCGCGCTCTTCGTGGTGGGGGTGCTGGTCCTGGCCGGGGTGTACCTGGGTCTGTCCCAGGCGCTCGACGACGAGCCCATCACCCGGACGTTCGTGACCCAGGGGTTCGTCCAGCTCGACGACGGGACCGTCGCCTTCGTCGTGGGCGAGTCGGAGCGACAGTTCCGCACCATCGAGTCGCTCGCCAACGAGCGGGCGCTGGAGCAGCTGCGGACCTGGTCCTTCGGCGCGCTCGGGGCCGCCTTCCTGGTGAGCCTGGCAGTCGGCTGGTTCGTCGCCGGCAGGGCCCTGCGCCCGATCGAGCGGATCAACGCGGTGGCCCGGGACATCCAGGCCACCGACCTCAGCCGCCGGATCGCGCTCTCCGGACCCGACGACGAGCTCACCAGGCTCGCCACCACCTTCGACGACATGCTCGGTCGCCTCGACCGGGCCTTCGAGAGCCAGCGCCGGTTCGTGCACGAGGCGTCCCACGAGCTGCGCAACCCCCTGGCCACGATCCGCACCAACCTGGAGGTGGCCCTGGCCGACCCGCACGCCAGTGCCGAGGACCTGCGCCAGACCGCCGAGGTCGTCGATCGCTCGGCAGCGCGCATGGGTGACGTGGTGGACGACCTGCTGGCGTTCGTGCGCAGCGAGATGCCCGACCGGGAGCACGCCCTGGTCGACATGGGAGAGCTGGTCCAGGAGGTGGGCGAGGAGTTCGCCGGCTCGGCCGAGGCCCACGCGGTGGAGCTGGTTGTATCCGGGTCCAGCGAGCAGACCATTCGCGGTGATCCCGCGGCGCTGCGGCGGGTGCTCGCCAACCTGGTGGCCAATGCCATCGAGTTCTCCCCGTCGGGCTCGGTCGTGAGCATCGTCGTCGCCGACACCGACGGCGCGGTCCGGGTGGAGGTCACCGACCGGGGCCCGGGCATCGACCCGGCGCACCGGGAGCTGGCGTTCTCCCGAGGCTGGCGCAGCGCGGCATCTCGGGACATGCGGCCGAGCGGCAGCGGCCTGGGGCTCACGATCGTGCGCCAGGTGGTGGAGTCCCACGGGGGCCGGGCCAGGATCGGCGAAACCGACGGCGGGGGCGCGGTGGTGGTGGTGGAGCTGCCCGCGGCCGGGGCCCAGGTGCGTTCCCTCGAACCTGCTCGACCGGCCCCCTAGGCGATCGCCGTCCGCTGCCGTGCCCGCCGGCGCGTCAGCGGTTCGAGGTGTTGTCGACCCCGTTCCAGAACCAACCGTAGAAGTTCCCGGCGGTTCGAGGGAGCGGCTTCAAGCAGAGGTGCAGGTCCCCGTTCTTGTCGATTGCCAGGGCCGTGCCGAGCCAGGCCTCGCTGTTGACGAACGCCAGCATCGGCTCGGCGATGGCCTGCCCTTCCGGGGGCAGGCTGTCGAAGAACGACTGGCTGTTCAACAGGGCCCGGAAGGCATCGATCGACATCAGCTCGAAGCTGTCGGGGCACCCCCTGATTGGCTTGTCGGCAGCAGCCACGCCCACCGCCGATCCGGCAACGATCAACGCGCACACCAGCGCGACACCCATTCGACGCACGCGAACACTCCACGAGTCGGCCCGACGCTCGGCACGCTCGGTGGTTCGACGCCCGAATCGGGTGAGGGCGGTGAACGCGAGTCGTCCCGGCGCGAGTTTGAGTGCTGAAGCTCACCCGATGTCGACCGACGCTACTCGGGCGCTGGCCGGGCGCAATCCCCGAGATGGGGGAGCCGACGGCGTTGCCGCTCGGGTCTCGACGCCGGCTCGGGATCCGGTCCATCCGGCACGGTGAGGGACCACCGGTCCTGAGCCGCTCGCATCATCCTGCGCGCCGCGCGGTCCAAACCGTTCAACCCTTGCGGCGGGCGCGACGAGGCCATCCTCGTGGACGACGCGGCGACATCCGAGGCCGTGCCCGATCCCGCCGCGTCAGGGCCGGATGGCCGTCGCGCCGTCCTGCTCGCGGGGGCGCTCGCGGTGCTGGGCGCGGCATGTCGGGACCAGGACGAGTCGCGGTCCTCCGAGCCCACCATCCTGGCCTATGCGGAGGAGGGCGACGGCCTGCCCCGCCCCGAGCTGCAGCCCCGGGCCGACGGCGCCTGGTCGGGGGCCGAGGACGACACCCTGCGCACGGTGCCCCCGGGCTGGGATCCGCCCTTCGGTGGTGAGTCGCGCCCGGCGCCGACACCCCGCGATGCGCCACCGGGCTCGGGTGCGGATCCCGACGCCGAGCCCGCGCCCTTCCCGACCGCGGCCCCCACCGCAAGCCCGGACCAGGGCGCCACTCCCACCCCACTCGCCACCCCGACCGTGGATCCGACCGCGACGGCCACGGCCGGGCCGACGCCGTCGCCTCGACCGAGCTCGACCCCGACCCCGAGCCCGACCGTCGCCGCCACCGCGACGGCCACGGCCACCGCGACGGTGACCGCGACGGCGACCGCAACGGCGACCCCGACCGTCACTGCGGCGCCGACCGTCACTGCGGCGCCGACGGCCACCCCGTCCGCGCCACCGACCGCGAGCCCGACGGCGGCGCCGTCTCCGACGGCGGCCGCGAGCCCGTCCGCGACGGCGACCGCGAGCCCGACGGCGAC
>JBFKRY010000186.1:0-6859 GCA_041636995.1 Acidimicrobiales bacterium
ACGAGGAGCTCGAGGTGAAGCGGGTGCAGAAGCGCGTGGGGATCGACCTGCCGATCGTGGAGATGTTCTCCAACGACCCGCGTCTCGCCGACCTGGTGGGCTGGGACCCCGAAGCCGAGAACGGTTGATGGCTGCGGTCGTCACCGCCACCGCGCCGCGCCGAGCCACCCCCCGCTGGATCCACGGCGCGGCCACCGACACGGTCATGGCGCTGTGCTGGGTCCCGTTCGGGCTGGCCGCGCTGCACTGGAGCGGCAACGCCTGGGCGACCCAGGTCCTGATGTCGGGGGTCCTGCTGCTGTCGTTCACCCACCAGCCGCTGACGCTGGCGCTGGTGTACGGCGACCGTGAGCAGTTCGAGCTGCGGCGCCGGGTGTTCACCTGGAGCCCGGTCGTGTTCGTCGTGGTGGTGTACGTGGCGCTCAACGTCAGCCTCACCATGCTGGCCATCGTCGGCGGGCTCTGGAACGCACTTCACACCCTCTTCCAGCGCTACGGGATCACCCGCATCTACGGCCGCAAGGTCGGCCAGCACGACGGCAGGCTCGAGCGGGCGATGCTGCTGTCGTGGCTGATCGGGGCGATGGTGTGGGCGGCCGCCGACTCCCGGACCCCGGGCCGAATCCTCGACGCCGGCCTCGTCGGCCACAATCGCGACGCGCTCGAGATCCTTGCCGACCTGCGGCCGCTGGCGGTGGTGCTGACCGTGCCGACCGTGGCCGTGGCCGCCACCCTCACCGCCGTCTGGGTGCGCGGCGAGCTGGCGGCCGGGCTGGCCGCCAACCCGGCCAAGCACCTGTACGTGGGCTCGACGGCTGCGCTGTTCGTCCTGCTCGTGGTGCACCCGCTCGCCGGCCTCATCGCCTACGTGGGCTCCCACGCCATCGAGTACTTCGTCATCGTCTACACCAACCTGCGCACCCGGTATCAGCTGTCGCCCGACGACGAGGCGTTGCTCGGCAAGGCCGTACGGTCGCGGGTCGGCCGGCCCGGCGTGCTCATCGCCTACGGCGCAGTCGTCGCCGCGGTCGTGCTCGTCCTGCAGCAGCTGGGCAACCTGATGGTCTACTCGACGGTGCTGTTCGTGCTGGGCGGCCTGCACGTGTTCTACGACGGCTTCATCTGGAAGCTGCGCCGCGCCCGGGTGGCGACCAGCTTCGGCCTGCCGATGGCGCCGACCGTCTGATCATCCCCTCCGGCGGGCCTGGCAGTTCCTAGCCTCGCGAGGTGCGGCTCGGTCCCGACTTCGACGCCTACCTCGACCAGTTGTCGCGGGCCGAGGTGCCTGTCGCCGACGTTCTGGCCGCAGTGGCACGTGAGGTGGCCCGGCGTCGAGGGTTTCCGGCCTGGTCGCAGCTGCGGCTCTCCCGGTTCGACTCCGCCCGCACGTTCCCCCCGCCACCGGCGTCCGCCGGGCAGGGCTGGCTGGGGCCGCTGTACGAGGGCCTGCTCGACCCCGACGTCCGGCGGGGCCGCGGAGCCCACTTCACCCCACGGCAGGTCGCGACGGGTCTGACGCGCGTCGCAGTGTCCGGGTTCGGCAGCACCGCGACGATGCTCGATCCCGCCGTCGGTGGTGGCGCCTTCCTGCTAGCGGCGGCCGAGCTGCTCACCGAGCGGGGCGGTGGGGCGGCCGAGGTGGTCGCCGGCCAGCTGTGGGGAGTCGACGTCGACCCGCTGGCCGTCGCCGTGGCCGAGGCGGCCCTGGCCCTGTGGGCGTGGGAGTCGGGGGTGGTTGCCATCGCCGACGATCATCTGAGGGTCGGCGACGCGCTCGGAGCCAGCCCGGCGTTCGACGGGCGGCGCTTCGATGTCGTCGTCGGCAACCCGCCGTTCCGCAGCCAGCTCGCGTCGGCGACGGCCCGCAGCACCGACCGCGCCGCGACGGTGGCCAACCGCTTCGGCGAAGCGGCCCGTGGCTACGTCGACGACGCCGGGTTGTTCGTGCTGGCCGCCCTCGATCACTGCCGACCCGATGGTCGGATCGCGCTCATTCAGCCCGTGTCGATCCTCTCGGCGGCCGCCGCTTCGGGCATTCGCGAGACCATCAGCCGAAGCGCCTCACTGGTGGGGATCTGGAGCGCGCCCGACGTCTTCGAGGCGTCGGTCGATGTCTGCGCGCTCGTGATCGAGCCCGGTGGCCAGCACCGGGGGGTCCAGCGGTACGAGGGCCCCGGCGTGACCGCCGCTTCGGTGCGGCGCGATCCGGACCCTGACCAGTGGGCGGCGCTGCTCGCCGGCGACGGCATCCCCGAGGTCGAGCTGCGGCCCGGCCCGGTCCTGGGCGACATCGCCACGGCCACGGCGGGCTTCCGCGACCAGCACTACGGCCTCGCCCCCCACGTGCTCGACGATCCGGCGGACTCCATGGCCGACCTGCCCCGGCTGGTGAACGTCGGGCTGATCGAGCCCCTGCACTGCGAGTGGGGCGAGCGGCCGGTGAGGTTCGCCAAGCGCCGCTGGCAGCGTCCGCGCCTCGACCTCGACGGGCTGCGAGCCGTCGACGGCCGCCTCGCCGCCTGGGTCGACGACCGGCTCCAGCCCAAGGTCGTGGTCGCAACCCAGACCCGGGTCGTCGAGGCGACCGTCGATCACCTCGGGTGCTGGGTGCCGAGCACGCCGGCGATCTCGGTGCACGCGCCGGTGGCCGAGCTGGGCCGCGTGGCTGCGCTGCTGCTCGCCCCGCCGCTGTCGGCGTGGGCGCGCCGGGCCTACGGCGGTGCCGGCCTGTCGGCCGACGCCATCAAGCTGGCCGCCAAGCAGCTGCTCGACCTGCCGCTGCCCCCCGACCGCGCCCGGTGGGCCGAGGCCGCCGCCCTGGTGGAGCCCAGGAGTCAGGAGTCGCCTCGCGACCGGCACCACCGGCTGGTGCGGGTCGGTCGGCTCATGACCCAGGCCTACGGCGAGCCCGAGCGGGTGTTCGAGTGGTGGCGCGCCCGGCTGCGTGCCCCGCGATCGGGCACCGGGTCCGACTCTGGCTCGTCCGCGCCTGGGGGGTTGACGTCGACCGCCCGGTAGAGGACACTTCTGGGCGACATCAGGAGTGGCCCGCCCCGAGAGGCGGCGGGTCCGGCAACCTGGGACGGACCCCCAAGGTGCCATCCCGCCCTCGGGTGGGGATGTGGCTCGGACGCCTCACGGCGGCCCGGGCAACGACGAGTCCGAGCGTACGTCCGCTCTCCTGATCGGGAGCGGACGTTGTCGTTTCGGAGCCGGTGGCACCGGGGTCCTGCCCTCGACACGCGAGAGGAGGACGGCAGTGGGGAGACTCCTACACTCACGGGACCGACACCCGGTCGCCAGTTTCCGGCCCGTGCGGGGACGGCGGTCATCTGAGCCCAGCGGGCTCGCTCCACCCATGCCCCACGCCTATCGCCACCCCCGCAACTACTCGGCCGACCTCCCGGTCACCGGTGCCTGGCGCCCGGGCGACCCGGTCGGCAACCGGCGGTTCCTGCATCTGCCCGACGATCGGCACTTCGCCCTCGAAGGTGGCGGCTCGCTGGCCGCCGTCACCATCGCCTACGAGACGTGGGGGGAGCTGGCCGACGACGCCTCGAACGCCGTCCTGGTGTGCCACGCCCTCACCGGCGACTCCCACGTCACCGGCGAGATCGGGCCGGGCCACCCGACCGAGGGCTGGTGGAGAGACATGGTCGGCCCCGGGCGGGCCCTCGACACCGACCGGTACTTCGTGGTCTGCGTCAACGTCGTGGGCGGCTGCCAGGGCAGCACCGGGCCGGCGTCGATCGATCCGGCGACCGGCCGGCCCTACGGATCCAGGTTCCCGCCGGTGACGGTGCGAGACATGGTCCGGCTCCAGGCCCGGGTCGCCGACCACCTCGGGATCGACGCCTGGCTCTGCGTGACCGGCGGCTCGATGGGCGGCATGCAGGTGCTCGAATGGGGGGTGATGTACCCCGACCGGGTGCGCTCGCTGGCCCCGCTGGCCACTGCGGTCGCCGCCAGCGCCCAGCAGATCGCGTGGAGCGCCGTCGGCCGGACCCTGCTCGCCCTCGATCCGGGCTGGCGCGGCGGCGACTACTACGACGCCGCGCCGGGCGAGGGCCCCCATGGTGGGCTGGCCGTCGCCCGCGCCCTGGCCCACATCACCTACCGCTCCGACCACGTGTTCAGCGAGCGCTTCGGTCGCGAGCTGGTCGACCCTCGACAGGTCCACGCCCTCTGGGACCGCTTCCAGGTCGAGAGCTACCTCGACTACCAGGGCGAGAAGCTGGTACGGCGCTTCGACGCCAACACCTACCTGCTGCTGAACCGGGCCATGGACCTGCACGACATCGGGCGCGACCGCGGTGGCGTGGCCAACGCAGCCCGGCGGATCCGGGTGCCGGTGCTCAGCCTGAGCATCAGCTCCGACCTTCTCTACCCTCCCCACCAGCAGCGTGAGCTGGCCTACCTGGTCAACGCCGGCGGGGGCCGGTGCGAGCACGTCGTCGTCGAGAGCGAGCTGGGCCACGACGGCTTCCTGCTGGAGACCGACTCGGTGGGGGATGCCCTCGTCGCGCTACTGGAGCTGGCGGAGAAGAGCGATGTCGACTGAGCCCGAGAGCCCCCGCGAGCCGGCGGTGCTCCACCCCGACACCTGGGCGATCCGGGCCGGTCGCGACCATCGCGACACTTCGCTGGCGCCGACGCTGTATCCCACCTCGACGTTCCTCACCCCGTCGTTGGAGGACGGACAGCGGATGGCGACCGACCCGCACGAGAGCCACTTCTACACCCGCAACGGCAACCCGACCGTCCGCGCCTTCGAGGACGCCATCGCCCAGCTGGAGGGGGCCGAGACGGCCCGGGCCTTCGCGAGCGGCATGGGGGCACTCTCGGGGGTCGTGCTGGGGCTGTGCTCGGCCGGCGACCACATCGTCGCCCAACGTCAGCTCTACTCGGGAACCCAGCTGCTGCTCCAGGCCCACTGTCCCCGCTTCGGGATCGACGTCACCTTCGTCGACGCCACCCGGCCGGGGGCGTTCGCCGAGGCCGTCCGCCCGGGCAAGACGATGCTCGTCCTGGCCGAGACCCCGGCCAACCCGCGCCTCGACCTGGTCGACCTCGAGGAGGTCGGCGGCATCCGGGGGCCGGTGACCGTCGTCGACTCCACCTTCGCCCCGCCCCTCGTGCAGCGGCCTCTCGAGTACGGCGTCAACCTGTCGCTGCACTCGGCGACCAAAGCCATCGGCGGCCACAACGACGCCACTCTCGGCGTGGTCTCGGGCTCCGAGGAGCTGCTGTCGTGGCTATGGGGGTTCGCGGTCCTCCAAGGCGCCAGCGCCTCGCCGTTCGACGCCATGAACGGCCTCCGCGGCCTCCGTACGCTCGCGGTGCGGCTCGAGCGTCAGACCGCGAGCGCCCAGCGGCTCGCCGAGGTGCTGGAGCAGCACCCTGCGGTCACGTCTGTGTGCTACCCCGGGCTCGACAGCCACCCGCAGCGCGAGCTGGCCAAGCGGCAGATGCGCATGGCCGGTGGGCTGTTCACCTTCGACATCGCCGGGGGGCCGGACACGGGCGCCCGGTTCGCGGAGGCGACCCGTGTCGCCCAGCTGGCGTCGTCATTGGGCGGGCCCGAGACGCTGGTGACCCACCCACAGTCCACCACCCACGTGGGGCTTACCCCCGAGGAGCGCGACGAGGTCGGGATCGGCCCCGGCACCATCCGGGTGTCGGTCGGGCTCGAGCACCCCGACGACCTGGTGGCCGACTTCCTCCAGGCCCTCGACGTGGCGTCGGGGTCGCCTGCGGGCTGACGTGCCCGAGATCCTCGAGGTCGAGTACTACCGCCGCGCCGCCGAGGCGGTGCTCGGCCGGGCGGTGCGGCGGGTGTGCACCCCCGACGACTGGTACCTGAAGGCGGGCACCTCGGCCGAGGCACTGCGGGTCGCCCTTCAGGGCCATGCCTTCTCGGCGGCCCGACGCCGGGGCAAGCTGCTGCTGCTCGACACCGAGGGCGGCCCGACGCTGGGGCTGCGGTTCGGGATGACTGGCCGGTTGCTGGTCGACGGGTTGGCGACGATCGAGCGGCTCGAGTACTCGAGCGGCCGCGACGAGCCCGGTTGGGACCGGTTCGGGATCGGCTTCGACGACGGAGAGCTGTGGATCCGCGACCCGCGGCGGCTGGGCGGCGTGGTCCTCGACCCCGACGAGGGCCGGCTGGGTCCTGATGCGCTCGACCTCAGCCGCTCGGAGCTGGCAACCGCGCTTGACCGGTCGGCCGCGCCCCTCAAGGCCCGCCTCCTGGACCAGCACCGCATCGCCGGACTCGGGAACCTGCTCACCGACGAGATCCTCTGGCGGGCGTCCCTGGCCCCGGTTCGCGAAGCCGGCGGTCTCGACCGTCGCGACCTGACGGCGCTGCACCGAGCGCTCCGGTCGACGCTCGACCAGCTGCTCACCCGTGGCGGGAGCCACACCGGCGACCTGCAGGAACACCGCGTGCGGGGCGGGCGCTGCCCCCGCGACGGCGAGGAGCTGCGTCGGGAGTCGGTCGGCGGCCGCACGACCTACTGGTGCCCCTCCCATCAGCGGTAGCGAGTCGCCCGCCGGCCCACGTAGCCTCAGGACATGACCCGGAAGACCGCGAGCTTCGGCCGCGGCGTGGCGATCGCGGTGATCATCTCCATGCTCATGGTGACCGCTCTCATCGTCGTCGGCGAGCTGTACTCCAGTGGCGCCCGGCCGCAGCTCGCCAGCGCCACCGACGACGGTCTGCCGGTCCAGCTCGACGGCTCCGAGGACGAGATCCGCAACATCTCGATCGGCCTCGGCGGTCTCGGCGCATCGGTCCTGCTGGTCACGGCGTTGTACTGGATCCACCCGGGACGGCTGGCGAAGGAGCGACTCCTTC
>JBFKRY010000187.1:0-6732 GCA_041636995.1 Acidimicrobiales bacterium
GCGACCTGAGCCTGGACCAGGTCACCCTGTTCGAGCTGGTCGCCGGCGACCAGCTCCGCCAGCACGGCTACGAGATCACCCAGGGCGGTCGGGAGCCGTCGGCCTCGATGCTCGCCGACTGGGAGGCCACCGTGACGGCCAACGAGGCGCGCGAGCAGCGGCGCGAGCAGGCCGAGCGGGCCCGGGCCCGTCACTACTCGCACCCGGTCGCCGCCGCCCTCACCTCGCGCCAGCGGGAGCTGGCCGACGCACAGGGCTGGCTCGCCGACTACGACCGGTGATCGGGCGCAGGCTCCTCGCGGCCTCGTTGGTCGCGGCGCTGGTCGCGGCTGCGCCGGTCGGCGCGGCGCCCGGTGACGCGGTGCAGCTGACCTCGGACCAAGTCCGCAGAGATGTGGTGCTGACGCCCGACAGCACCGCAGCCGTCATCGCCATCGACGGCGACGGGATCAGGCGGGTGCCGCTCGACGGCAGCGCATCCACCCTGCTGGCCCCCGCCGCCGGCCCGATGCTGGAGCTGCAGCTCAGCCCCGACGGTCAGCACGTGGTGTACCGCCGGGCGGACGGACCCCGGACGCGGCTGTTCTCCGTGCCCATCGCAGGCGGGCCGCCGGTGCAGCTCAGCGGGCCTCTCGTGGCCGGTGGCGACGTGCTGGCCATGGCCGTCGCCCCCGATTCGTCGCGTGTGGTGTACCTCGCCGACGCGGAGGTCAACAGGCAACGCGAGCTGTACGCGGTGCCGATCGCCGGTGGCGCGGTCACGAAGCTCAACGGCCCGCTGCCCGCCTTCGGCGACGCGTTCCACGGCTTCCAGATCACCGCCGACAGCCAGCGCGTCGTCTACGTGGCCGACCAGGACAGGAACAACCGCCGCGAGCTCTACTCGGTGTCCATCGGGGGCGGCCCGCCGACCAAGCTGAACGGACCGCTCCCGGCCAAGGGCGACGTGCAGTCCCGCTTCGAGATCAGCCCCGACGGCGCCACGGCGGTCTACGTGGCCGACCAGGACACAAACAACCGCCGGGAGATCTACTCGGTCCCGGTCAGCGGTGGCGCGGTCACGAAGCTGAACGGACCGTTCATCGCCAGGGGCGACGTCAGCCCGCAGGACCCCGAGAGCTTCGAGCCCCACTTGGCCCGGTTCGCGATCAGCCCCGACGGCTCCCGGGTGGTCTTCATCGCCGATGCCCGGGTCAACGGCCGGCTGGAGCTGTTCTCGGTCGCGATCGACGGCAGCGATCGGGTCCGCCTCAACCAGCGGCCACCGCCGGGTGGCGACGTCAAGTCCTTCGCCGTCAGCCCCGACAGCTCGACGGTCGTGTTCTTCGGCGACCTGCGGACCAACAACCAGCGGGAGCTGTTCAGCACCCCGATCGACGAGCGCGACGTGCGCCGCGTCAACGACGCCATGCCGCCCGGCGGTGACGTGAAGTTCCGCTGGATCATCGCCCCCGACTCCAGCTCCGTGGCCTACCGCGCCGATCAGGACACCGAGGACGTGAAGGAGGTCTACTCGGCGGCGATCGACGGCAGGGGGGCCACCACCAAGCTGAGCGGTCCGATGGTGGCCAATGGCGACGCGGTCAGCCTCGAGATCACGCCCGACTCGGCCTTCGTGCTCTACCGGGCCGACCAGGAGGTCAACCGCACCGACGCCCTCTGGGCGGTCCCATCGGCCGGAGGCCCGATCACCCAGCTGCGGAGCACGCAGGTGTTCAACCGGCTCTGGATCACCCCGGACAGCTCGACGGTGGTGATCGTCGACCTGGGCCTCGACGCCAACTTCGCGGTCGAGCTGCCCACCTGAGCGTGTCCTGCTACTCGGGGGCGTAGGTCCAGTCGGGCCGCTTGCGGGCCTGGCGCTCGTCGAGAACCACCCGGCCGTCGACGAGATCGACGATCTTGGTGATCAGCAGCCCCCGCGCCGGCGTTCGCAGCGACTGGTCGCGCATGTCGGGGACCAGGCTGGCGACCAGGCGCTGCTCCTGGCTGGGCAGGAAGCAGCGGGCGCTGTCGGTGACGTTGGCCAGCCGGGCGGACAGCTCGGCCAGCACCGCGGGTGCGGGCGTCGACGACGGTGAGGACAGCAGCTCGGTGATCCTGGCGGTGCCGAGCTTGCACGCCGGGCACTGGCCGCACGACTCCACCGCCAGGAACCGTGACACCGCGGCGGCCAGCTCCACCGGATCGGTCCGGTCGTCGAACACGATGAACCCGCCGGTCCCGAGGCCGCTGCCGACCGCCTCCATGTGCTCGTAGCTGAGCGGGGTGTCGAGGTGGTCCGCACGCAGGACCGGGTTGGACACGCCCGACAGCACGTACTTGACCGCTCGGCCGGGAGGCATGCCACCACCGAGGGAGTCGATGACCTCGCCGACAGGGGTGCCCAGCTCGACCTCCCCCACCCCGTGGCAAACGGTGTCGCCCGACACCGTGCACACCATGGTGCCCGGCGACTCGACGGTGCCCATGGACCGGTACCACGTGGCCCCCCGGCCGATGATCGCCGGCACCGTCGACAGGCTCTCGACGTTGTTCACCAGGGTGGGGTTCGCCTGGGCCCGGTCGGTGTCGTCGAGGGTGGCTCCCGCCGACCACCCGACCTGAGGGCTGGTGGTGAACAGCCCGTAGATGTAGGGCGGGAAGAGCCGGGGCAGTGGCTCCTCGCCCTCGATCACCTCCAGGAGGGCCTTCTCCTCGCCGAACAGGTACTCGTCGGGGCCGCGCACCAGCTCGATGCTGATGTCCGGGGCCACGCCCGCCGCGGCCACCTCGGCGGCCGCAGCGGCCACCCGGTCGGCTTCCACCGCGAAGGACGCCTTCAACGCCACGAACACCCGCTCGGCCCCGAGCGCCCGAGCCGCGATCAGACAGCCTTCGATCAGCAGGTACGGGTTGTGGCGCAGGATGGCCCGGTCCTTGAACGTGCCCGGCTCGCCCTCGGCGCCGTTGGCCACCACGCAGCGCTCCCCCACGCCGGGGCCGCCGGCGGCGATCGCCTGCCATTTCACGCCCACCGGGAACCCGGCGCCGCCCCGGCCGCGCAGCCCCGAGGCGATCAGCTCCTCGATCACGCCCTCGGGCCCCAGGGCCTCGGCTGCGGCGTAGCCCTCGAGGCCACCACCAGCGCGGTACTCCTCGAGTGAGCCCACTCGATCACCGGACAACAACACCATCGAAGCTCCGATCCCGGTCTCTGGTTCTCAGCGTGGTCGGACGGTGCCGCCCGAGCGCCAGTACTCGCCACCGGCCCGGTCCAAGAAGCCCTCGTCGACCAGGTAGCGGCGCAGCGTCGCGGTGTCGTCGTGGACCTGGGCCAGCGTGGCATTGACCTGACGCTCGCTGTAGCGGCGGCCGGGCTCGAACCGCTGGGCCAGGTGGTCCAGCACCACCAGCCGCTTGGAGCGCTTGGCGGGCAGCGCGGTCAGCCGGCCGCCGGCGAAGGCGGTCTGGAGGATGCGCTCCTCGGCGGCGTCGGCAGCCTCTGGATATCGCTCCTCGCTCGGGGCCGGGCGGGACCGGGCCGCCATCTTGAAGGCCTCGCCCAGCAACACGTACGAGGTCCCGTCGGTGGCCACCAGGCCGCCCTGCTCGAGCCGCACCAGCGCTCCGGTGGCCTCCCTGGGCTCGAGCCCGGCGGTGGCGGCGATGTCGTCGAGGGTGGATGCGCCCAGGGCCAGTGCGGCCACCACCCGGAGCCGATCCGGCTCGGCCAACAACCCGACGATTCGATCTGGGTCCATGATCGATGTTGTAGCCCGATCAGCCGACTCGCACGAGCAGCTTGCCGAGGTTGGCGCCGGTGAACATCATTCGCAGCGCCTCCGGGAACCGCTCGATCCCGTCGAGCACCTCCTCGCGCAGGCTGAGGGAGCCGTCGACCAGCCAGCCGGCCAGCTCCGCGCTGGCCTCGTCGAAGCACTCCGGGAAGTGGAACACCGCGAAGCCCTCCATGCGGCTCTGGCGCTCGGCCAGGCGCAGGTACATGCTGGGCCCGCGGACGTCGCCGGTGCGCTCGTACTGCGAGATGGCACCGCAGAGGACCACCCGAGCCCGCATGGCCAGCTGGTCCAGCACCACGTCGAGCAGCTCGCCGCCCACGTTGTCGAAGAACACGTCGACCCCATCGGGGGCCAGCTCGCGGAGGCGGGCGGCGACGTCCTCGTGCTGGTAGTCGATGGCCGCGTCGAACCCCAGCTCGTCGAGCAGGTAGGTCGTCTTGCGCTCGCCGCCGGCGATGCCGATGACGCGAGCACCGTCGAGCCTGGCGATCTGGCCGGCGATCGACCCCACCGCCCCCGCCGCGGCCGAGACCACGAAGGTCTCGCCGGGCTGGGGTCGGCCGATCCTGCGGACCCCCACCCAGGCGGTGATGCCGGTGGTCAGCCCCAGCAGGCCCAGGTGCGCCGACAGGGGGGCGACCGACTCGTCGACCTTCTGCAGCCCCTTGACGTCGACGGTGGCGATGGTCTGGGCTCCCAGCCCGCCCTTCACCGCGTCGCCGACGTCCCACCCCTCGACCGTCGACTCGATGACGTGGCCCGCCCCCAGCGCGCCCACGGTGCCGCCGATGGGCACGGTCTGGTGGAAGCCGGTGTCCCTGATGGTGGTGCGGATGAAGGCGTCGACCGAGACCACGTCCACGGCCACCCGGACCTGACCCTCCTCGAGAGGCCCCAGCTCCTGCTCCTCGACGGCGAAGCAGTCGTCGGTCACCGCCCCCTCGGGGCGTTGCAGCAGGACGACCCGCTGGTTGCGCTGGAGCATGCGGTGACCTCACTTCGCCGGTCGGTTCGGGCTGCGCTGCGGGCCGAGAGTAGTCGCCCCGGCGAGGGGTCGACGTCGGACGGATCCCGGGAACTTCTGGCGCCGTCCGGAAGTCGAAGTGCCGACATCGTGTCCGCCACCGTGCGGCCAGACCCCCAGAGGATCGCCATGTCCGTCGCCGCGATCGTTCCCTCCGCCTCCCCCGCCGTCGCCCACCGGATGCCCGGTGGTGGGGCCGTCACCGAGCAGTGGCTCGGGGCCCATGACGTGATGCTGGAGGTCTCGGGCGAGCTCGACCTGTACGACGAGCCCGCTCTCGTGGACCTGCTCACCGCCTGCATCTTCGGCGGGGCCAGCCGGATCACCATCGACCTCCGACCCGGTACCTTCATCGGCCTCGCCCCGCTCCGTGCGGCCAGCCGGGTGCGCCGCTTCCTCGACCGGCGCGACGGGGAGGTGGAGGTCCGCGGCCTGCGCCGGCCGCTCGATCGGGTGTGGGAGGCGATGGCGCCACCGGCCCGGCTCCCCGACCGCTGCACCGGGCGGACGGGCTCACCCGTCGTGGCCTGATCAGGGGGCCCCGGTGGGGAGGGCGGCGTACTCGGCCACGTACTCCTGTCCGCTCAGGCGAGCGATCTCGCGCATCACCAGGTCGGTGATCTCGCGTCGGGCCCGGTTGGTGCTCCTGGTGAACGCGGTGTCGGCCACCGAGATCGGCTCACCGATCCTGATGGTGGCCCGCCTGAAGGGTCGTACGATCCGGGCTCCGGTCGGCAGCAGCTCGTCGGTGCCGATGATCCCGACGGGCACCAGGGGGGCGCCCGTGGTCAGCGCCAGGTGGGCCACGCCCGAGCGCCCCCGATGGAGCAGCCCGTCCGGGGATCGGGTCCCCTCGGGGAAGATGCCGACGACCTCCCCCTGTGCCAGGACCTCGGCCACCTGCTCGAAGGCCGGCACCAGGTCGCCAGGGTTCTGGCGGCGGATCGGGATCATGCCCGCACCGCAGAACAGCCAGCTCGTCAGGGGGTTCTCCGTGTACTCGGCCTTGCCGAGCACCGACACCGGTCGAGGGAGGGCGAACATGAGCAGCACCGAGTCGAAGAAGGACAGGTGGTTGGCGGCCACGATGGCCGGCCCCTCGGCGGGCAGGTTCTCCGAACCCTCGACACGCAGCCGGACCAGGCCCCGGCGAGCCGGCGCAGTGAGGAGCCGCACCACCTCGTAGGCGGTGCCGTGGGCCCGCCAGTCCTCCACCACCGGACCCACCCAGCGCTCGACGATGTCGGTCACGCTCCGACCGTCGCTGCGAAGTCGTCGATCGCCAAGGGCCCAAGGTCCCTGGCCCCCTGTTCGGTGGCCTGGTTCGATCGTCCCATGGCCGGCCGCTCGAGCTCTCGTCGAAAGGAGCGCGAGCGCCTGCGCCGGCGTCGCCAGCGGTTTCAGGTCGGCATCGCCGCGGCCGTGCTCGTCGTGGTGGCCGCGGTCGTGGCGGTTTTGGCCTTCGGTGGTGGCGGGACCAACGCCGCGGAGGTCGAGGTCGACATGGTCGACTTCGGCTTCCGCGGCGATCTGGTGGCCCCCGCAGGAGAGGTGCGGCTGTCGGCGCGCAACGTGGGCCGGGTCCCGCACAACATCGGGGTCCGGGGCGGCCCGATCACCAACCAGATCCCGCCCGGCGGGACGATCGAGCTCGACCTCGGAGTCATGGCCCCCGGCACCTATCAGCTGTACTGCGACATCGTCGGCCACGAGGACGCCGGCATGATCGCCGACCTGGTGATCACCGAGCCCGGCGCTGGGACATGAGGCGGTCCCCTTGCCGCCTGTCTAGCCGGCTGGCGCGGACGGGGCGACGGAGGCGAGCAGGGCGTCGAACTGCGCTGTCGTCAGCTCGCCGGACGAGCGGGCCACGACCGTGCCGTCGGCGTCGGCAGCCACCCAGAACGGGAAGCCGGTGAGACCGAA
>JBFKRY010000188.1:0-6554 GCA_041636995.1 Acidimicrobiales bacterium
CGGCCATCACCAACCCGTTCAGCCGCCATCCGGTGACCACCGCGGCCGCCATCGCCACCCTCGCCGAGCTTGCTCCGGACCGGGTCGTCCACGGCCTCGGGGTGGGAGGAAGCCGGGTCCTCGAACCGCTCGGCATCACCCCGGACAGGCCCTACACCGCTCTCCGGGAGGCGCTCGACCACAATCGGCGGCTACTGGCCGGTGATCCGGTCGACGGCGCCCGGCTGGGCTGGTTCCGCGGGCAGGTGCCGATCGCGGTCGCCGGGCGGGGCCCCCGGGTGCAGCGGCTGGCGGCCACCGACGGCGACTGGGTGATCCTGTCGGCCAAGCCCGTCGCCGAGCTGCCCGCAGTGGCGGCCGAGGTGCGATCGCGCGGCGGAGCCCGCATCGCCTGGTCGGCCTACCTGGCCTACGACGAGACCGAGCGGCGCAAGGTCCTTCGCCACTTCGCGTACATGGCGGTGGACGCGCCAGCCGGGATCCGGGAGTCCGTCGGCCTCGGCGACGACGTGGCCGAGGCGGTGCGGGGTCACATGCTCGCCGGGCGGATGGACGACGCCGCGGCGCTCCTGCCCGACCCGCTGGTGGACATCTTCGCGCTGGCGGGGACGCCCGCCGAGCTCGGCGCCGCGATCGCCGGGCACCGCCGCCACTTCGACCTCTTCCTGCTGCCCATGAACGACGAGGCCACCAGCGCCGACCACATCGAGCGAGCCGCGGAGATCCTCGCCGGGACCTGAAGACCACCTCTCCGAGCCCCGCCAAATGGCCCTTTCGGATGGCTGTGCGACCGATGGGCTGTCGCGGCCATGCCGCAAATGGCCCTTCACGATGGCTGTGGTTCATCGCCGATTGCGAGCGCGAGCGAGCCATCGGCGAGGAACCCCGCTGGTCGCTGCGCAGCAGCCTGACCTGCGGGAACGCGTTGAGTCCCGGCGGAGCCGGGCCGTCGCCACCGATCGGCTGACCGGGGGCCATGCCGCCAATGGCCCTTCACGATGGCTGTGGTTACTGCGGGATGGCGTCGTAGGCGGGGAAATCGGGATCGACGATGGTGTGGATGCCCAGCCCCGTCGCCACCCGGTTCACGTAGTTCAGGTGGGCGCACTGGGCGTTGGCGTCGAGGATGGCCAGATCGTCGAACCCCACGGCCCGCAGCTCCTCGATGTCGGCTTCGTCGACCGAGCCGGGGTCGCGGGTCAGCTTCGCGGCGTAGCGGACGACTGCGGCGTCCTGTGGGGGCAGCTCCAACGCGTCCGGGTCGGTGGCGAGGAGGGCGGTCTGGTCGTCGTCGAAGCCGGTCTCGCGCAGCTTGATGCTGACCTGGCTCATGCAGTAGCCGGTCTCGTTGATGGCCGAGGTGACGAAGCTGATGAGGTTGCGCTGGTGTGGGGTGAGCGCCGACGGGCAGTTCTCGGTGGCGGCATAGAGCTCGAGACGGGCTCCCACCAGCGGCGGGTGCAGCGACCCGGCCAGGGTCATCTCGGTGGGCTCGCCGAGTGACCGGGCCTGGCGGTCGTAGTGTCGGCGCAGCTCACCGGTGGCCTCGTCGTATGGGATGGTGGTGATCCACATGTGCCGCTCCTCTGTCCGACCCGGCCGGCGACCTCGTCCGCGGCGACGGCGTCGGCGGACCGGGGCCCGCCTCCCATTCTGCCCGGTGGAGCCCCGGTGACCGGTCTCCGCGGCCTCGGACTCTCGCTGTCGAACGAGGAGCCGGCCGCCACCACCCTCGCCATGGTCCGGCGGGCCGAGGAGCTCGGGTACGACGAGGTGTCGCTGCCCGAGAGCCGGCTCTTCCGGTCGGTCACGTCCATGGCCGCGGCTGCGCTGACGATGACGGACTCGGTCGTGGTGCGGATCGGCATCGCCAACCCCGTCGCCCGCAGCCCGGTGCTGCTGGCCCTCGAAGCCGCGACCCTGGCCGACATCGGCTCGGGCCGGCTGCGATTCGGTGTCGGTGCCGCCGAGTGGACCCTCGAAGCCCTGGGGATGCGACCTGCCGGGTGGCGCCCGCTGACGAACACCGTCGAGGCGGTGCACGCCATCCGCCGGCTCACCGCCGGCGAGCCCCTCGGGTTCCGCCCCACCACCTTCGACGCCAGCCCCGCGGTGCGCCTCGACCTGCCCGACCCCCATCCGGTGCCGGTCGACGTGGGGGCGGTGAGCCCCCGGATGCTGGAGGCGAGCGGCGAGCATGCCGACGGCGTCCAGCTCGGCGCCATCACCAGCGTGGGCTACACCCGCTGGGCCCGCGAGCGGATCGCCACCGGCGCCGCCAGGGCAGGCCGGGACCCGGCCGACCTGCTCCTCAGCGCCAACGTGCTGACCAGCGTCGATGCCGACCGGTCGGCGGCCCGGGAGGCGGTGCGGCCCGTGCTGGCGTACTACCTGGCTCGGGTCGAAGGGGTGGTGGTGGCCGAGTCCGGCGCCGATCCCGAGGCCGTGGACCTGGTCCGGGGGGCCGTGGCCTCCGGCGGGGTCGACGAGGGTGCCGAGGCCGTGACCGAGCACCTGATCGACACCTTCGCGGTGGCGGGCACGGTCGACGACGTGGTCAGCGGCATCGAGGGGTTCGCCGAGGCAGGGCTCGACCTGCCGCTCGCCTGGTACACGTTCGGCCCCGATCCCGCGGCTGCCGTCGAGGTGCTGGCCCGGCAGGTGCGACCAGCCGTCGTCCGCTGAGCGACCCGAGCTCAGCCTCCCTTGCCAGGTGCGACCACGAGGCGGCCCGCTGGCCCGGCAGAGCGCTCAACCCCGTGGAGGGATCCCGAACCACGGCCCGGCATCCACGTCCAACCGGGCCAGCCAAGCCGCCGAGACCGCTTCGACCTCGGCCACCAGCGCGGCCTCGTCCACCAGGGTCGAGCGCCCGTCCTCGACCACGAGGCGGCCGTCGACCAGGACGTGGCGGACGTGCCCGGGGTTGGTCGCATGGACCATGGCGTGCCGGGGCTCGATCATCGGCGCCTGGAGGAGGGACCGGGCGTCCACGAGCACGATGTCGGCGACCTGGCCCACGGTGAGCTCGCCGGCCGAGCCGCCCATCCCCGCTGCAGCGGCACCCCGCCACGTCGCCATCTGCAGGGCCTCGAGCGGTGAGACGGCCTGGGGGTCGCGGCGCTCCAACGCGTGCATCCCCAGCTCGGCGCGCATCTCGGTGTGCATGTCGCTCATCATGTCGACGCCCAGGCAGACGTTGACCCCCGCGGCCAGCAGGTCCGGGACCCGGGTCACGCCCTTGGCGAGCTTCATGTTGTTCGTGGGGCAGTGGACGACGTGGGTCCCACGCTCGGCGAGGAGCTCGATGTCGCGGTCGTCCAGGACCACGCAGTGGGCCAGCACCGAGCGCGGACCCAGGAACCCGGCCCGGTCGAGGGCCTCGATCGGGCCCGCGCCCGCCTCCTCCTGCCAGCGCTGACGCTCCGAGTCGGTCTCGGCGGCATGGGTGTAGGTGCCACAGTCGAGCTCGGCCGCGAGCTCGGCCGCGAGGCCGAACTCCGCGACGCTGGCCTGGCGGATGCTCACCGGGGCGACGAACAGCCGGTCCCCGGTCACCAACCCGTCGTCGAGCAGACGGCGGATCTCGGCCTCGGCCTGCTCGAAGGTCTCGCAGACGGGATCGTAGGGGCGGGTCATGATGCCCCGCGCGTACGCCCACCGGACCCCGGACGCGTCGTAGCCCGCGATGGATGCGTCGTCGAGCCCCGGCCGGTGGAACGTGTAGGCGTGGTCGATCACCGTCGTCATGCCGCACCGGAGCCGCTGGAGGGTGCCCAGCAGGGCGCCCAGGCGGTACTCGGTCGGTCCCATCTCCGCCTGCGTGGCCCACATCACCCGCAGGAAGTCGTCGAGGGACAGCCCCTCCGCGAGGGCGAGGCCGGGGGCCAGCACCCGCAGGTGGTCGTGGCCGTCGACCATGCCGGGCATCGCGATCATCTCCGACCCGTCGATCTCCACCCCCTGGGCACTGTCGACCGGTCCGCTCCCCGGCTGGCGGAGGTCGCTGATCACCCCGTCGGAAATCACCAGGTCGCATCGCCGGGGCTCGAGTTCGGGCCCGACGAGCGCAGTGACGTCGACGACGCGACCGACCGCCGGGGCGCGGTACCGGGCCGAGCTGGTCGGCGCCGGCACCCCCATCAGAACAGACCCGTGCGGGCGAACTCCGCCAGGCCCGAGGCGTCGAGCCCGCCCAGCCCGAGGGTGTCGAGGGTTCGGCCCTCGGCCCGGAAGTCCCGGCCGAGCATCGCGGAGCTCACCGCCACGAGCCCGTCCACCACGGGCGTGGCGACCCCAACCGCCTCACCGATCGACGAGGCGAGCACCAGGGCGTACGGGACGTCCTCGGTGAGGTACCTGGTGTTCAGCCCGCCCGCGTCGCCGGTCGGCGCGTACGACGGGACGAGCTTGCTGGCCCTGACCGTCTCGTACAGGTCCTCGCTGATGTCGGGGGCGAAGCCCTGGGCCACCAGGAAGTCGCGGTAGCGCCGGGTCTCCTGCGAGCCGAGCGCCGCCCGCAACGCGAGCAGCTCCCGGTCGACGGCCTCGATGACGTTGACGACCGCCGGGGTGCCACCCTCGCCCCACAGCAGCATGCCCCCGGTCCGGTTCTCGAGGGTCCCCGCGTTGCCGACCATGGCCGCCACGTGGTCGATGGCGTTGTAGTTGATCAGGACGGTGTTCCAGACCGAGTCGGTTGCGGTGGCGTAGGGCCACACGTCGGCGACGAGGGCCATGACGTCGCCGGTCCTCGACGACGGCAACGCGGCGACGAGCACACCCCCGTCCTTGCGGAACGCCCCGACGGTTCCCGGCCGGGTCGGCCGGGCCAGATACGGCAGGGTGTTGGCCTCGGCGACCGTGACCCCTCCCTTGCCGGCGGCCAGGAGGGCCCGGCGAGCCACGATGGAGCCGCTCCCCTCGCCGAGGAACAGGACGGTCTGCCCGTCCCCGACCAGCGGGGTGATGGCCTCGACCCAGGGCTCGTGGCCGAAGCAGGGCACGACCACCACCAGCAGCTCGGCGCCGTCCACCGCTGCGGGGATGTCGGCGGCGACCGCGACCGCTTCGGTGGTGGTGCCGTACCAGTCCGAGAACACGTTGACGCCGCCCTGCTCGATGACCGGCACCAGGTTCGCCCGGAAGTCGTCGAAGTCGGCGAGCACTGCCTGGTGGCCCGAGCGTGACATGTCGGCGGCCACGGCGAGCGCGCCGCCCCCGGAACCGAGCACCGTGACCTTCATGTGACGACCTCCCTCACGGCCTCGCCGACCGCCTTCACGGCAGCCGCCGACGAACCGTGCCCGACGCTGAGGATCAGCTGCGCGACCCCCGCGTCCCGGAGCGCAGCGATGCGGTCGGCGGCACCGGCCACCGAGCCGCAGATGGCGAACGCGTCCACCATCTGGTCGGTGATCAGCGAGGCCGCGTCCGGGTCGCGCCGGCGCACCGCTTCACGAACGGGCATGACCTCGGCCGGGTCGAGCCCGTAGAGCGGGATCATCTCCGGCGAGTACTCGCCCCCGACCATGTACAGGCACCGGGCCCGCAGTAGATCCCGGGCTCGGTCGACGTCGTCGTCGAGCGCGATCTCCACCCACAGCGCGATCTCGCAGGCGCCAGTGGGGCGGTGGCTTCGAGCCGCGCCCGCGGTGACCTGTTCGACCACTCGCTCCAGGAACGGCACCGACAGGCTGTGGGTGATCACCCCGTCGGCGAGCTCACCGGCCAGCGCCATCATCCGCGGACCCCGCGCCGCCAGGTACAGCGGGACCGGGCCCGCCGGCGTGTAGTCGAGCCCGGCGTCGCTCACCGGGAAGGTCGCCTCCGGCTCGGCGCGGGCCCGCTCGCCGCGCAACAGGGCGGCGATCACCTCCACCGCGTCCCGGGTGGCCGTGAACGGCTTCGGCTGGTGGATGCCGAGCTGCGCGGGCAGCTCCCACCCGCCCGGGCCCAACCCGGCGACGATCCGCCCGGGCGCCACCTCCGACAGGGTCGCGAACAGCGAGGCCAGTGCCCCGGGGTGACGCAGCAGGGGGCTGGTGACCGCGGTCCCGACCCGGACCCGCTCCGTGGCGAGAGCACATGCGGTCAGGGTGGCGCCCACGTCGCGGTGCATGTAGTGGTCGGGCCACCAGACGTCGTCGAAGCCCACCTCCTCGGCACAGACCGCGAGGTCGGCGAGGCGGCGGATGTCCCGGTCGGCCCACAGCACGATTCCGAGCCTCATCGCCGGCGCCTGCCCCGGGGGAGGGAGAGCATCAGCCGGCCACGATCAGCTCGAGGCCGAGCTCGGAGCGGAACCGGGGCACCAGATCCCTCGCCTCGGGTGAGGGGACCGCCACCGCGATTCGCAGGCTGACCGGCGCCCGGCCCCGGGCGCCGGACACCGCGAGCAGGTCGCGGCAGTGCCCGGCGTCGCCGCACAGCACGGTGGTGCCGTGGCGGTCCATCGCGTCCCACCCGGGCTCTGCCTCCCAGGTCTTCAGCATCGCCGCGGTCGCGCCGCGCGCCAGCGCCGGGAGGATGCTCGCCTCGAGGTGGAACCGGTC
>JBFKRY010000189.1:0-6497 GCA_041636995.1 Acidimicrobiales bacterium
CAGCGGTGTCCACTGGGCGAAGAGGTCTGTCCGGAGGGCTCGCCGGTCCGGCCGATCGGCGGCCTGCACCCACGCCGTGAACCGCGCCCACGCGTCCGGCTCGACGTCCGGGGCTGCGGCGGCGGCGACCTCGCCGAGGGTCGCATGCGTTCCGCTCGCCAGGGCCTCGATGAGCACCTCGGCGTCGGCGGCCATGCCCGTCTCGATGGCGAGGAGGATCATCACCGCCTGGAAGTGGGCGCCGTATCCCTCGCGCACCGCTCGTGTTCGAGGAGGTAGCGCTTGGCCTCGAGGCCGCCGGCGAAGCCGGTGAGCGAGCCGTCCTTGCCCACCACGCGGTGGCACGGCAGCACGATCGACACCGGGTTCCTGCCGTTTGCCGCGGCGACCGCGCGCACCGCGGTGGGGCGCCCGAGCCGATCGGCCTGCTCGGAGTAGCTGGCGGTCTGGCCGAACGGGATGGTCGCCAGCGATCTCCAGACCGCCAGCTGGAAGTCGGTGCCCTCGAGATCGAGGTCGAGATCGAACTCGGTGCGCTGGCCCCCGAAGTACTCGTCGAGCTGGCTGGCGGCCGCGTCCAGCACCGGGTGATGGGCAACCTCGGTGGGGGTCGTCGGGAACCGGACCCGCTGCTCGTCCTCCGGCCAGAGCACCGCGCGCAGGCCGCGATCGGAGGCGATCAAGGTCAGCTCGCCGACGGGGCTGGACACCCTCCGGCTGAACAGGGGTGTGGTCATGGGTGCTCCTCGGTGGTGGGAGGCGGGGCGGAGGCGGCCCACAGGTGATGGGCGGCGTAGCTGCGCCAGGGCGACCAGCGTTCGCCGTGACTGGCGAGCGCAGCGGGGTCGTCGGGAAGGCCGACCGCGGCCGCGCTGCGGCGGACGACGAGGTCGCCGGTGGGCAGCACGTCGGGATCGCGCAGGGCCCGCAGGGCCACGTAGTCGGCGGTCCACGGCCCGATCCCGGAGATGGCGAGCAGCCGCTGGCGCACCTGGTGGCGATCGGCGCCGGGATCCAGCGACAGCCCGGCCGCAGCGCCGGCGCCCAGCTGGGCGATGGCGGCCCGGCTGCGGCTGGTGAGCCCCAGACCCTCCAGATCGGCGTCGGCCAGGGTCTCGGGGTCGGGGAACGTCCGGTGGCCCGCCGTCCCCTCGACCGGGGTCCCGAACCGCTCGACCAGCCGACCGGCCAGGCGGCAGGCGGCCCCGATCGAGATCTGCTGGCCGAGCACCGCGAGGACCGCGGTCTCGAACCCGTCGACCGATCCGGGAGCCCGCAACCCGGGCCGGGCCGCCACCAGCGGCGCCAGCGCGGGGTCGGCGCCCAGCGCCGGATCGATCACCGTGGGGTCGGCATCGAGGTCGAGCAGCCGGCGGCAGCGCTCGACGGCGGCTGCGAGATCGGCAACGTCGCCCAACCGCAGCGCGCAGCGCACGTAGCCATCGGCGAGCCGGAGCCGGACCACGCCGGGGGCTCGCGGCAGCGCCAGGGTGCGTACCACTTCGCCGTCCTCGACGGACTGGACGCCGGTAACGGCGCGCCGGCCGAGCCAGCCGAGCAGGGCCTCGACCGCCAGGGGCGGCCGGTACGGCAGGCGCACCACGATCTCACCCGGCTCGGTGGCGCCCGGCCGACCAGCGCGGCGACGCAGCTCGCGCGGCGACACCGCGAAGACCGCCCGCACCGTGTCGTTGAACTGGCGGATGCTCGAGAACCCGGCAGCGAAGGCGATGTCGGCCAGCTTGAGGTCGGTGGTCTCCACCAGGATTCGGGCGGTCTGGGCCCGGTGGGCTCGGGCGATGGCCAGGGGACCGGCCCCCACCTCGTCCATCAGCACCCGGTGGAGGTGTCGTTCGCTGACCGCCAGCCGCCGGGCCAGCCCGCCGACACCGTCGCGGTCCACCACGCCGTCGGCGATCAGCCGCATGGCCCGCCCCACCAGGTCGGCCCGCAGATCCCAGGCCGGCGAGCCGGGGCTGGCGTCGGGCCGGCACCGCTTGCAGGCACGGAATCCGTGGCGCTGGGCCGCGGCCGCAGTGGCGAAGAAGCGGGTGTTCTCCGGCTTGGGCCGGATGGGCGTGGGACAGCTCGGGCGGCAGTAGATGCCGGTGCTGGTCACGCCCACGATGAACCAGCCGTCGAACCGGCTGTCGCGGCTGGCGACGGCCCGGTAGCACTGGTCGAGGTCGAGGTTGGTCGGCGCTGCGGGGGCTGCGAGCGGCATGACCCCATCCTGGCGGGTCGGCCCCCGAGAAACTAGCGGTTTTCGGACACGCAGGTTCGGGGGCCGAACCGGCGAACGCTCAGGTGCGGGAGCGGGCGGCCAGCTCCGAGGACGCCAGGTCGATCAGGTCGTCGCGCCAGCGGGCACCGCACCGGTCGCAGGCGTGCAGCACCACGCACTTGACCCGGTCCACGTAGCCGAGCCCCACCTGGCGGTTGCCACAGACGGGGCAGGCGAGGGCCGCCGACGCCCGCCGGCCGGTTCGTTTGCTGCTTCGACTGCTGAACACGCCCATCGCCGGCTCCTCCGGTTCTGCTGGGCTCTGGTTGCTGCCTGGTCCCAGTGTCACCGCCGGCCCGGCCCGAGGGAATGAGGCCTACGGCCCTCTCACCCTCGGCGCGGATTCCCGGGTCGCGCGGCCCGGCCCGAGCGGCCCCGACCGGGCAGGATCACCCGCCGGCGAGGCACTGGCGGGGTCGATGCGCCAGGCTGTGCGGATGACCGACGAGCCCAGCCCCCACCCCCACCCCGCGTTCGACAACCGGGTCAGCCGTGACCTCGGGGTTCCCATCCCCATCGTGCAGGCGCCGATGGGCTGGATCGCCCGCAGCGCCCTGGCCTCGGCGGTCTCCCACGCCGGCGCATTCGGGATCATCGAGACCTCCTCGGGGGAGCTCGACGCGGTGAAGGACGAGATCCGCCGGATGAGGGAGCTGACCGACCGCCCGTTCGGGGTGAACATCGCCCAGGCCTTCGTTCGCGACCCGGGCATCGCCGAGTTCGTGATCGACCAGGGGGTGCGGTTCGTCACCACCTCGGCGGGCTCGCCCACCCGCTACACGGCCATCCTCAAGGAGGCGGGCCTCACCGTGTACCACGTGGTGCCCACGCTGCGGGCCGCGCTGAAGGCGGTCGACGCCGGGGTCGATGGGTTGGTGGTCGAGGGCGGCGAGGGCGGGGGGTTCAAGAGCCCCACCCCGGTGTCCACCATGGTGCTGCTGCCGCTCGTGCGCGAGCGTACCGACGTGCCGATCGTCGCGGCCGGCGGCATCGTCGACGGGCCGACGATGGCGGCCGCGTTCGCGCTCGGCGCCGAGGGGGTCCAGATGGGGACACGCATGGTCTCCGCGCTCGAGTCGCCGGTCCACGACAACTGGAAGCGCGCCATCGTGACTGCGGCCGAGACCGACACCCTGTTCCTGAACCAGCGCCACTCCCCCGCCCTGCGAGCCCTGCGAACCGAGCGCAGCGAGGCGCTGGTGGATGCCGAGCACAACGTGTTCGGGGAGTTCGGCAACGCCCGGGAGCTCTACTTCGGCGGCGACATGAACGCGGCGCTGGCGCTGGGCGGCCAGGCCGTGGGCCGCATCGACGACATCCGGTCGGTGGCCGACGTCATCGAGGAGACCGTCGCCGGGTTCGCGGCGACCGTCGACCGCCTGACCGGCAGCCGCGTCCAGGAGTAGCGGCGCGCCGGGCACACCCCGGCGCGGCGACGCTCACGGGACCAGGGCCTCCTCGGGCACCAGCTCCACGGCGACGGGGATGGCGCTCTGGACCGCCTGCCCGGTGATCGGGTCGAACCCGTCCTCGACGTCGATCAGCCGGTTGGTGGGCGCGCCCACGTCGCGGACCTTCTCGTCGCTGAGCGATGCGGCGCCCCAGGAGTGGGCCATGGAGATCACGCCCCGGCGCAGGTCCGGCGACGCCTTGGCCACGCCCACGAGCGACGCCCGGGGCGACGAGATCCGCACCAGATCCTCGTCGGCGGCGCCGAGCTCGGCCATGTCGTCGGGGTTCATGTAGGCGAAGTTCGTCGGGTTCTTCCGGTTGAGGCCGGCCAGCTCGCCGCCCAGCGAGTTCAGGTGGGTCTTCAGCCGGCGGCTGATGAGCCTGAACGTGTGCCGGTCGGGGTCGTAGCCGCGCAGGCGCTCGGCTCCCGTTCGCTGCCGGTGGACCTCGCCCAGCTCGGTCATGTGATCGGCGAGCCCCACGTGGAAGCGGCCGCTCGTGGCCGGGTCGGCCCGCTCGACCACCGGCCGGAGCTCGGCCAGCACCTCGCCGTTGCGCTGGCGGATGGTGTCGAGCGGAACCAGCGACTCGGCGTAGACGAGGTCGAGCACCTCGTCGTCGGTGGGTCGCTCGCCGCCGCTGGGAATCGGGCCCCCGGGGAGCCGGAGGTCGATGCCGAGACGCTCCGCGATCTCCCAGTAGACCTCCCAGTCGTTGAGCAGGTCGCCCTCGGGCTCGACCACCGCCGGCGTGTAGCACGCGTAGGGCGCCCGGAACCAGCGGTCCATGAACGGGGGCACGTCGGCACGCTCGAGGCTCAGCCGGGGCGGGATCACGTAGTGGGCGAACTCCGCGGTCTGGGTCATCCGGTGATCGATGACCACCAGCAGGTCGAGCGCCTGCATTGCCTCGAGGGTCCGGATCTGGTCGGGCCAGGCCGCCACCGGGTTGCCGCCGTTGGAGATCAGGGCCCGCACCTGGCCCTCCCCGGGCTCGAGGATCTCCTGGGCGAGGGTGGTGCAGGGCATCTCACCGCCGTAGCCCCGCAGCCCCCGGAACCGGCTCTCGGGGCCGCGGAGGGGGTCGAAGGGCCCGAGCACCTGGGCCCGCTTGGGGGCGGCCGGCTGCAGCAGGCTCACCGACTCGCTGATCTCGCCCTCACGCAGCCAGCGCCCGCACACCACGTTGAGGCAGATGACGAGGTGCTCCATCAGGCTGGGATGGGGCGACATGCTGGGCCCGGTGCCGGTGCCCGCGGTGCCTCGCGGCCCCGCGGCGAACAGGCGGGCCGCGGCCACGATGTCGGCGGCCTCCACCCCGCAGCGCCGGGCCGCGTAGTCGGGCGTGAACGGGGCCACCGCCGCGGTGAGGGCGTCGAGGTGGCCGGGCTCGACCCAGGCGTCGCAGAAAGCGTGGTCGTGGCGGTCCTCACCCAGGATCACGGCGAGCATGGCGGCCAGCAGGGTCGGGTCCTCGCCCGGGGTGACCTGGAGGTGGATGTCGGCCTGGCTGGCCAGCTCGGTGCGCCGGGGGTCGACCACGATGAGCTTCATGCCCTCGGCCTTGCGCCGGCGCAGGGTGGTGAACGGGTTGGTGCCCTGCAGCCCCCCGAAGGGCGCGAAGCTCGAGACCATCGGGTTGTAGCCCACGGCCAGCAGCACATCGAGCTCGCCGAAGTTCTGGGGGCCGGCCTCCCAGGCCCCGACCCGCATCACCGCAGTGCGCTTCATCGGCTGGTCGATGGTGACCGAGGTGTAGTAGCTGACCGAGCCGAGGGCCTTGTGGAACGCCCGAGCCACCGGATCCGACGGGGCGTTCTGGTAGCCCCCGGTGCCGGTGTAGGTGGCCACCGCCCGGGGCCCGTGGGCGTCGATGACGGCCTGCATCCGCTCGGCGATCTCGTCGAGGGCCCGAGCCGAGTCGATGGTCTCGAAGTGCCCGTCGGGCATCCGTTTCAGGACCTGGCGGAGCCGGTCGGGATGGTGGATCTGGTCGGGGAGCTGGCGGCCCTTGATGCACGTGTAGCCCTCGAAGAGGGGGTCGTCGTCGACGCCGTGGACCTTCACCACCCGCCCGCCGTGGAGCTCGATGTCGACGGGGCAGGCTGCGTGGCAGATGCGGCAGAACGAACGCTTGGTCTCGACGGTCATCGCTGCCTCCTCGGGTCTCGACCTCGTGGGCTCGCCGTCATGACGGCAGCGCGCTGTTCATGGCCGCCAGGCATTCCGGCGCGTCGTGCGACGAGAGGTTCCAGAGCATGGCGCTGCCGATGCTCGGATTGCCGGAGAGGCACGAGGTGATGGCGCCGGGGCCGTCATCCACGTTGAACCCCATCGCCAGGGACCGGACCTCGCTCGCGTACTGCTGGTAGAAGTCCGTGTCGCATCCATAGCCCATTGTCGCCGCATAGCTGAGGCTACCGTCGTCGGTGAGCGCGCCGAGCTGGCCGAGCAGCGAGTCCGGCGAGCCACCGTAGATCGGCACGCTCACGATCGCGTCGGGGAGCGCCTCGGCCACGCCCCGGATGATCTCGGAGATGCTTACCGAGTCCGGACCCTCGAGGGTGCTCCCGCAGGAGTCGGGGTACTCGTAGTCGATGTCCACGCCGTCGATCACCGGGTCCTCGGAGGGGGCGTTCCACCGGGCCAGCTCGTCGACCACGCTCTGCACGAAGGTGGCGAGCTTCGCGGCGCGATCACCCGGGAGGCGGTTGACGGAGTCCCAGTCGCAGAACGAGGCGCCGCCGATCGAGAGGACGAAC
>JBFKRY010000190.1:0-6432 GCA_041636995.1 Acidimicrobiales bacterium
GGCCCGGGCGAAGTGGCCCGGGCCGGGTCCGGTGGAGCAGCTACCTCCCCCAGCCTGGATCAGGGTGCGAGGAAGATGGCAGCCCACCAGAGCGGGGGTCCACCGACGGGACTGTTGAGCTGACGGATCAGCTCGGCGCCGTCCAGCGCCCGGCCGTGTGGCGCCAGGGCCACGTGGACCTCGGCCCCCTTCGGGTTGGACAGCCCGAGCCCGGCCGCCGGGGTCTGGCCCAGCCGCACCTTGCCCGACATCCGCAGCCGGTGCTTGTAGGCGATCTCGCCGTCCGCCTGGTAGACGCTGCCGCGAGCGGGGGTGTCACCGATGTCGTTGCCGTCGCAGACCCCGTCGCTGCACAGATCCGGGTGGTCGAACGCGAACAGCCAGAGGGTGAACACCTCCGGATGGCCCGCGCTGATCGGCGGGTGGGTGGGTGCCCCCGGCGGGACCATGTCCGGCGTGGGGTAGGTGTACGAGCCCGGTTCGGGGGTCTTGATCCGCCACCGCACCTGGACCGAGTGGTCGGTGCGGATCAGGCGGGCCCCGTTGGGCTGGTACACGCCGTCGCCGCCCTGGTTCATGACGTCGGCCACCTGTCGGGGCCACTTGCCGTTGCCGTGCGCCGTGGCCACCGAGGCCCCGACGGTGGCCAGCACCAGCAGCACCGTGGCGATGACCGTTGCCAGGCGCCGCCGCCTGGGCACCTGTTGGTTGGTGTTTGCCTGCATCGAGTTTCTCCTTCGTGATGCGTCCGCCGGTGTCGATCCGGCCCGCCGAGGGTCTCGAGCCCTACTTGCCCCCACATGAATCCTCGGCTTGCACGGCGACCCCGGACCCCGTCCGGCAGGGGCCGTGACCAGGGCTTTCGCTCCGTTAAGGGCCTCGTAAGGTCGATCGGGTCCGGTATCTGTGGAAGGATCGCGAGGAGCAACCAGGCGGGAGGTGCTGTGGATTACCGCGTCCTCGGCCCGCTCGAAGTCGTCGACGACGGACAGCCGGTGCAGATCGGCTCCCGGCTGCAGCGCGCCCTGCTCGCCCTGCTTCTCCTCCACCACAACCGGGTGGTGTCGACCGACCGGATCCTCGAGGAGCTGTGGGGTGACGACCCCGAGGGCAAGGAGCGGACCCTGTGGGTCTACATCTCCCGGCTGCGGTCCATCCTCGAGCCCGACCGTCGAGCCCACGCCGACAGCCAGGTCCTGGTCACCCGAGACCGGGGCTACTCGCTCCTCGCCGATGCCGACGAGATCGACGCCGCCCGCTTCGAGGATCTGGCGCGCCGCGGCAACCGGCTGTTGAAGGACGATCCCGAGGAGGCCGGCCGGCTGCTCCGGGAGGCGCTGGCGCTCTGGCGTGGCGCCGCCCTGGAGGACTTCGCCTACGACGAGTTCGCCCGTGCCGACGCGGCCCGCCTGGAGGAGCTCCGCCTGGTGGCGCTGGAGGATCGCATCGATGCCGACGTCCGCGCATCGCGCCACCGGGAGGTGATCGGCGAGCTGGAGAAGCTGGTGCTCGACCACCCGCACCGGGAGCGGTTCGTGGCCCTGCAGATGATCACCCTGTACCGGTCGGGTCGCCAGGCCGACGCGCTCCGGGCCTTCGAGCGCCACCGCCGGGTGATCGGCGAGGAGCTCGGGATCGAGCCGTCGCCCGAGCTGCGACTGGTCGAGGAGCAGATGCTGCTCCACGACCCGAGGCTGGCCCCGGACCTGGAGCGGTCGGCGGTCGGGACACCAGCCACGGTCGTCAACCCGTTCAAGGGCCTGCAGGCTTTCACCGAGGGTGATGCCGCCAACTTCTTCGGTCGGGACCGGATGGTCTCGGACCTGGTCCGGCGGCTCGCCACCGGCTCCCGCCTCCTGGCGCTGGTCGGGGCCAGTGGCTCCGGCAAGTCCAGCGTGCTCCGGGCCGGGCTGGTCCCGGCCCTTCGCAAGGGCGCGGTCGACGGGTCCCAGGAGTGGCTGATCGCCTCGATGGTCCCGGGCTCACGACCGTTCCGGGAGCTGGAGGCGGCGCTGTTGCGCTCCACCCTGGATGCGCCCGACAGCCTGGCGGACCTCCTCGACGATCCCGAGGACGGCATCCTGCGGGCCTGCCTGCGCCTGCTCCCGGACGAGACCGGCCGGGTGGTCATCGTGATCGACCAGTTCGAGGAGCTGTTCACCCTCGGCGCCTCGCCGGCCGACCAGGAGCGGTTCGTCCGCAACCTGGAAGTGGTGATCGACGACGCCCACCAGCGGGTGGTGGTGGCCATCGGGTTGCGGGCCGACTTCTACGGCCAACCCCTGGCTTACCCACGCTTCGCCGAGCTCTTGGGCGAGGGCATCGTGAACGTGGTGCCCCTCACGCCCGACGAGCTGGAAGCCGCAGCCCAGCGGCCTGCGGCCAGCGCCGGTGCTGCGCTCGAGCCGTCGCTCGTCGTCCAGCTCCTGACCGACATCGCCGGTCAGGTGGGCGGCTTACCGCTGTTCCAGTACACCCTGACCGAGCTGTTCGAGCGGCGCGAGGGCTCCTTGTTGACCCTGGAGGCCTACCACGCCATGGGCGGTGTCAGTGGGGCCCTGGCCCGCCGAGCCGAGGATCTGTTCCTGGAGCTGGATGCGGCCAGCCGAGACGCCGCCAAGCAGCTCTTCCTCCGCCTGGTCACCATCCCCGAGGAGGGCACCTGGGGACGGCGGCGGGTCGCAGGCTCGGAGATCGTGACCATCGCCGCCGAGATCATCGCCCTCCAGAGTGTGCTGAACGCCTTTGCCGAGCACCGGCTGCTGACCTTCGACCGGGACCTCGTGAGCGGGTCCCCCACCGTCGAGGTGGCCCACGAGGCCCTGCTGCGAGAGTGGCCCCGGCTGAGGCGCTGGATCGACGAGGGCCAGCAGGACGTCATGCGCCAGCGCCAGCTCAATGCGGCCCTCACGGAATGGGTCGCGTCCGGCGAGGAGACGGACTACCTGCTGTCGGGGCAGCGGCTGGCGGACTACGAGCGCTGGGCGTCGGCCAGCGTCCTGCAGCTCACCACCGACGAGGAGCGCTTCCTCGACGCCTCGATCCTCCATCGGGAGGAGCAACGCCTGGCCGAGGAGCAGCGACAGGCGCGCGAGCAGAAGCTCGACCGCCAGGCCCGGAACCGGCTCTGGGGGATGGGAATCGGCGGCGCCCTGGTGGCCGCCGCGGTGACCATGGGGCTGGTGCTGCTGGTCGCTGGCGACGGCAAGCCGGCCATCGCCCTGGTGCACGGGGTCCCGGGCGATCTCGGAGTCACCGACCTCATGATCGCCGGCGCCGGGCTGGCCGAGCAGGAGCACGATCTGGAGGTGGACCTGACCGAGGTCTTGGTCGACCCCGAGGACGTCCTGCGAGACGTGGCGGAGGCGGGCGCAGATCTGGTCATCGCCGCCAGCGCCTTCGATCTCGAAGTGGGAGCAGTGGCTCCTGACTACCCCGACGTCCACTTCGTGGCCATCGACCCGGTGGCGCTCCACACCGTGGCGGCGAACATCTCCGAGGTCCACTTCGAGGTCGAGGACAGTGCGTTCCTGGCCGGAGCCGCCGCCGCCGCCGAGACCCGGACCGGCAAGGTCGGCTTCATCGGCGGCTTCCAGTCCTTTCGCAGCGAGCGGTCACGGAACGGGTTCGAGCAGGGGGCCAGCTGGGCCGGGTCCGACGCCGAGGTGGTGGCCACGTTCCTCGGCCCGGTCGAGAACCCGGTGGCCGAGATCGAGGACCGCAGCGACCTCGCCCACGAGCTCGCGACTGCGATGTTCGCGGACGGGGTCGACGTGATCTTCCACGACGCGGGCCGGGCCGGTGGCGGCGTGATTCGGGCGGCTCGGGACTGGTCCGAAGCCGGAGGCAAGGTCTGGACGATCGGGTCCGACGTGGACGAGTACCACACCGTTCCGGCCGAGGACCGAACTGTGGTGCTGACGTCGACCGTCAAGCGCTACGACACCGCGGTTGCCCTGGCCATCAGCTCCTTCCTCGACGGGAGCCTGGAGGCTGGCGACACCATGCTCGGCATCGACGCCGGGGGGGTGGCGCTGTCCCGCTCGGGCGGGTACCTGGCCGGCATCGAGGGACCGTTGCGCAACCTCGAGGGCGACATCGAGGCCGGCCACCTGATCGTGTCGCCCCACGCTCGTCGGCCGCCGGTCTGGCAGCAGCCGCTGGACGTGACCGTCCGGTTGTCGGTGACCGACAGCGGCTGCGAGATCGAGGGAGTCAGCGGCGGCGAGCTCGACGGCGACGTCCTCCGGGTGCCACGCGCCCGCAGCATCGCGTTCGAGCTGTCGAACCGCAGCGGCGGAGTCGCGGGCCTCGGGGTCAACTCCATCGAACCCGGCACGACCCTGGACCAGCTCCGTGACGTGGCCCTGGTCACGGTCCCGGAGTGGGGGGTGACCCACAGCCTCAGCCAGGTGGAGCCCGGCGCCGCGACCAACGGCACGGCGCGCGCTGCGGGTACGCCCATCATTCCCTCCTGCTTCCTCGGCAACGACCCGACGTTCCCCTCAGCCACCTACCTCCCATTGATCGTGAGGCCGACATGACCCACCTCGACGCACCGGAGACAGCTTCGACCACGACGGAGTCCGCTCCGGAACCACCCACGATCGAGCCCAGACGGCCCGGAGCCGGCGTCCTCCTCCTCGCGGTGGTGTTCGTCGTGGCGGTCGTGCTGGTGCTCCTCACCCTGGCGGGCGGGGACGACGGGCCCGACGGGCAGATCGCGGAGGTGATGGCCCAGGGTGGCGGCGGACCCGCGCTCGGGGACGCGACGTTGATCCGCCGCCCCGACGGCGTCTTCGCCGAGATCGACGCCCGGGCTCCCGAACCCAACACCTACGAGTACCCCACCGCCGACATGGTCCCGCCGTGGTCCGAGCCGCACCCGCCGGTCAGCCCAGGTGCCAGCGACGCGCCCGAGGTCTTCACCGTGTGGCTGATCGCCTTCAACGAGCCCTCGCAGTGCACCGACGGCATCTGTGACTCCGACGACGTGCCCGCTGGTGCTGCGGCTCGCGCCAGCGTCTACCAGATCGACGGCCGGATCGTGACAGATGGGCGGTTCGCGTTCGCCGGCGGGGTGCGCCTGGGGCAGACGCCCATGGCCGGGGTTCCCTTGGAAGATCCCATGTCGGCCGAGATCCACCTGGCCATCGCCCCCCACGGCCGAGCCCTCGATGGCCCCGACGGCTGGCGCCAGCTGAACGGGCCCGTCGGCAACCCCACCCTGTGGTGGTCCGCGGAGTTCCCGGCGGACCAGGCCTGATCTGCGTCAGCGAGTCGACGTGACCAGGTCGACCACCCGGTCGGCCACCTCGCCCACCGCCACCAGCTCGGTCTCGCCGCTGGCCCGGGGAGTGAGCTCCACGTTGCCCTCGGCGAGGGCCTTGGGGCCCACGCTCACCCGGTAGGGGATGCCGATGAGCTCGGCGTCGGCGAACTTGACCCCGGGGCGGGCGTCGCGGTCGTCCAACAGCACGTCGACGCCGGCAGCCCGCAGGGTCCCGTACAGCTCGGTGGCACGCGCCACGCTCTCCTCGTCCTTCGACTGGACGATCGTGACCACCACCTCGTAGGGGGCCACCGACGTGGGCCAGATGATGCCCTTGTCGTCGTGGTGGGTCTCGATCACCGTGGCGATGGCTCGGTCGACGCCGACGCCGTAGCTGCCCATCACGATCGGCTGCTGCTTGCCGTCGGCGTCGAGGACCAGGGCGCCGAAGGTCTCGGCGTACTTGCGGCCGAGCTTGAAGATGTGGCCGGCCTCGATCGCTGGGGCGATCTCCAGCGGCGCGCCACAGCCCGGGCAGGGCTCACCGGCGCTGACCTCGCGCAGATCGATCCACTCCGAGACGGCGATGTCGCGGGCCACGTCGACTCCCCGGTAGTGCCAGTCGTCCTCGTTGGCGCCGGTCGTCATGTCCCGCCGCCCGGCCAGGGCCGGGTCGGCCACGATCCGCAGGTGCTCCACGCCGACCGCGCCGAGGCTGCCCGGCATCGCACCCAGGGCGTCGCGAGCCTCCTCGGCCGAGGCCGGGCGGACCACGTTCGCCAGGGTGGCGTCGGCGAGCTTCTGCTCGTTGAGCTGGTGGTCACCCCGGACCAGGGCCAGGGTGACCTCGTCGTCGAGGACGTACACCATGGTCTTGATCTGGCGGTCGGCCGGGGCGTGTTCCTCCAGGGCGGCGATGGTGCGGATGCCGGGCGTCGGGAAGCGCTCCGGCGCGTCGAGGCCCTCGCCATCTTCGACCGGGGGCAGGGCCGAGGTGGCCTTCTCGATGTTGGCCGCGTAGTCGCAGGCTGGGCACACGACCACCAGGTCCTCGCCGGCTTCGGCACGCACCATGAACTCGACGCTGTCGCTGCCTCCCATGTTCCCCGACGAGGCCTCGACGGCGATGGTGTCCAGATCCATGCGCTCGAAGATCCGGA
>JBFKRY010000191.1:0-6411 GCA_041636995.1 Acidimicrobiales bacterium
CTCGCCGCGGTCGACCAGGTCCTGGCCGGGCGCTCCTTCGACGTCCTGCGCTCCACCACTGCTGACGGCATCCTCGTCGAGCCGCTGTACACGCGCGACGACGAGCACCCCGTCGAGCAGTACCCCGGCCCGGGCACGTCCCGACGGGCGACCTCGGTCGCCGGGCTGACCGGCGGCTGGGACGTCCGCCAGCGCCACGGGCTCACCACGCCTGCGGCCACCAACGCCGCCATCCTCGCCGACCTCACCGGAGGGGTGACCAGCATCGAGCTGCTCACCGCCGGGATCGGCGACATCGACACCCTCGACGCCGTACTCAATGACGTGCGCCTCGACATCGCCCCCGTCTCCCTGTGGGGCCCGGGCGACGGCATCGGCCAGGCCGAGTGGTTCCTCGATCTGGCGGACCGGCGCGGCGTGGCCACCGCCGAGCTGGGGTGCGACCTGGGCTGCGACCCCATCGGCCGGCTCGCCGACCACGGCACCGCCGGTCGCCCCATCGACGACGCCCTTGCGGCGCTGGCCGGCCTCGCCGTGGGCAGGGCCGCGCCGTACCCGCGGGCCCGGGTGGCCCGAGCCGACGGCGCCCCCTACGCCAATGCCGGAGCCACGCCCGCCACCGAGCTCGCGGCGACGGTCGCCACCGGTGTGGCCTACCTGCGGGCCCTCACCGATGCCGGCCTCGACGTCGTCGACGCCCTGGACGACATCCTGCTGTGCGTCACGGTGGGCACCGACCAGTTCGGCGACATCGCCAAGCTCCGGGCCCTGCGGGTGGTGTGGGCCCGGGTCGCCGAGGCCTGCGGCGCCCCGGACCATCGAGCCACCATCCAGGCCAGCGGGGCCACGTCGGTGATGGCCCGGCGCGACCCCTGGGTCAACCTGCTGCGCGGCACCCTGGGCTGCTTCGCGGCCGCGGTCGGCGGGGCCGACATCGTGGTCGTCCGGCCCTTCGACGCCATGCTCGGGGTGCCCGGCGAGCTCGGCCTGCGGATCGCCCGCAACACCCAGCTGGCGCTCATGGAGGAGTCCAACCTGCACCGGGTGATCGACCCGGCCGGGGGCAGCTGGTACGTCGAGCAGCTGACCGATCGGCTGGCCGAGGAGACCTGGCACCGGTTCCAGGAGCTCGAGCGCGACGGCGGCATCGTCGCAGCACTGCGGGCCGGCGCCCTCCAGCGCCGCATCCGCGAGAGCTGGGCCGAGACCGAGGCGGCCGTCGCGTCCCGCCGGACCACCGTCGTCGGCGTCAGTGACTTCGCCCACCTGGACGAGGAGCCGCTCGAGCGCGAGCCCTACCCGAGCTGGCCGGGGGCGCCCGGCGCGGTCGAGTGCGAACCCCTGCCGGTACGCCGGCTCGCCGAGCCCTTCGAGGTCCTGCGCGACGCTGCCGACGCCATGGAGCGGCCGCCCGGCGTGTTCCTCGCGAACCTGGGGCCGGCGTCGGCGCATCGGGCCCGGGCCAGCTGGGCCGCCAACGTCTTCGGGGCCGCCGGGATCCGGGCGATCGATCGCGGTGGCTTCGACGACGACGAGGCCCTGGCCACCGCCTTCGCCGCTGCGGGGACCCCCCTGGCGGTGATCTGCTCGTCCGACGAGGTGTACCGGGATCGGGCGGCGTCGGCTGCGGCCGCCCTCGCACGAGCCGGCGCGGCCCGGATCTACCTGGCGGCCCGACCCGGCTTCGCCGCCGTCGACGGCGTGGACGAGCTGGTCCACGCAGGCGGCGACCTGCTCGACCTGCTCCGCCGGGCCCACGACCTGCTCGAGCGCACCCCGGAGGCCCGATGATCCCCGATTTCAGCGCGATCGAGCTCGAGCGCCGGACCCCGGACCTCGACGGGGAGGCCTGGGCCCGCGCCGTCGAGGCTGCAACGGGCAAGGCCCCCGACGCCCTGGTGTGGGACTCGCCCGAGCAGATCGCGGTCGAGCCGCTCTATGTGGGCGACGACCGGGCCCCGCTGGACTTCGGCGACGGCCGCCCCGGGCTCCCGCCGTTCCTGCGGGGCCCCTACGCCACCATGTACGTCACCCAGCCCTGGACCATCCGCCAGTACGCAGGGTTCTCCACCGCCGAGGAGTCCAACGCCTTCTACCGCCGCAACCTCGCCGCCGGACAGCGGGGCCTGTCGGTGGCCTTCGACCTGCCCACCCACCGGGGCTACGACTCCGACAACCCCCGGGTCGTCGGCGACGTGGGCATGGCCGGGGTGGCCATCGACTCCATTCTCGACATGCGCCAGCTCTTCGACGGCATCCCGCTCGACCGCATGACGGTGTCGATGACCATGAACGGGGCCGTGCTGCCGGTCATGGCCCTGTACATCGTGGCCGCCGAGGAGCAGGGGGTGCGCCCCGAACAGCTGGGCGGGACCATCCAGAACGACATCCTCAAGGAGTTCATGGTCCGCAACACCTTCATCTACCCGCCGGGCCCGGCGATGCGGATCGTCTCGGACATCTTCGCCTTCACGTCCGAGCACATGCCCAGGTTCAACTCGATCTCGGTGTCGGGCTACCACATGCAGGAGGCGGGCGCGACCGCCGACCTCGAGCTCGCCTACACCCTGGCCGACGGGGTCGAGTACCTGCGGGCCGGCATCGCCGCGGGCCTCGACATCGACGCTTTCGCCCCCAGGGTCAGCTTCTTCTGGGGCATCGGCATGAGCTTCTTCATGGAGGTGGCGAAGCTGCGGGCGGCCCGCCTCCTGTGGGCGAAGCTGGTGAAGCCGTTCGAACCCGTGAACCCTCGGTCGTTGTCGCTGCGGACGCACTGCCAGACCTCGGGCTGGAGCCTCACCGCCCAGGACGTCTACACCAACGTGATCCGCACCTGCATCGAGGCCATGGCCGCCACCCAGGGCCACACCCAGTCGCTGCACACGAACTCCTTCGACGAGGCCCTGGCGCTGCCGACGGACTTCTCGGCTCGCATCGCGCGCAACACCCAGCTGGTCCTCCAGCACGAGTCGGGGACCACCGCCGTGGTCGATCCGTGGGGCGGCAGCTGGTTCCTCGAGCGGCTGACCCACGACCTGGCCCGCCGGGCCTGGGGCCACATCCAGGAGGTGGAGGCCAGCGGGGGCATGGCGGCCGCCATCGAGGCCGGCATCCCCAAGCTGCGGATCGAGGAGGCCGCGGCCCGCACCCAGGCTCGCATCGACTCGGGCCGCCAACCGGTGATCGGGGTCAACAAGTACCGCCACGACCTGGCCGAGGACATCGACGTCCTGCGGGTCGACAACGCCGGCGTCCGGGCCGCCCAGCTCGAGAAGCTCCGCCGGCTCCGAGCCGAGCGCGATCCCGACGCCTGCGAGGCGGCGCTGGCCGCCCTCACCCGGGCCGCGGCCGAGGGCGAGGGCAACCTGCTGGCGCTGGCCGTCGACGCGGCCCGGGCCCGGGCCACCGTGGGAGAGATCAGCGAGGCCCTCGAGAAGGTGTACGGTCGGCACCAGGCGGAGATTCGCGCCATCTCCGGGGTGTACCGAAGCGAAGTGGGCGAGCACAGCCAGCAGATCGACAGGGTTCGCGAGCGGGTCGACGCCTTCGCCGCCGCGCACGGGCGCCGACCCCGGCTGCTGGTGGCCAAGATCGGCCAGGACGGCCACGATCGGGGCCAGAAGGTGATCGCCACCGCCTTCGCCGACCTGGGGTTCGACGTGGACGTCGGGCCCCTGTTCCAGACCCCGGCCGAGGCCGCACGCCAGGCCGTCGAGTCCGATGTGCACGTGGTGGGGGTGTCGTCGCTGGCCGCGGGGCACCTCACGCTCGTCCCCCAGCTGAAGTCGGAGCTCGGCGCGCTGGGACGCGGCGACATCGTCATCGTCGTCGGGGGCGTGGTCCCCCCGGGCGACTTCGACGAGCTCCACGCCGCCGGTGCCGCGGCCATCTATCCCCCGGGCACCGTCATCGCCGACGCTGCCCTCGACCTGCTCGACCTGCTCGACCGCCTCGACGGGTGAGCGCCTCCGATCTCGACGCCCTGGTCGAGGGGATCCGGGCCGCGGACCGCACCGCGCTGGGCCGGGCCATCACCATGGTCGAGAGCCGGGCCCCATCCGACCGGCGGGTGGCCGCCGAGCTGGTCGACCGCCTCCTGGTCGGAGCCGGCGGGGCCCACCGGGTCGGCATCACCGGGGCGCCCGGTGTGGGCAAGTCCACGTTCATCGACGAGCTGGGCTCCCGGCTCACCGCCCGGGGCCGGCGGGTCGCGGTGATCGCGGTCGACCCCTCCAGCTCGATCTCGGGTGGGTCGATCCTCGGGGACCGGACCCGCATGCCCCGGCTGTCGGTTGATCCGGCCGCCTTCGTCCGGCCCTCGCCCTCGTCAGGGACCCTGGGCGGGGTCACCCGGACCACCAGGGAGGCCATGGTGGTGCTCGAGGCCGCCGGCCACGACGTGGTGCTGGCGGAGACCGTGGGCGTCGGCCAATCCGAGATCGCAGTCGCCGACATGGTCGACTTCTTCCTGGTGCTGCTCCAGCCCGGTGCCGGTGACGAGCTGCAAGGCATCAAGAAGGGGGTGCTGGAGCTGGCTGACATGCTGGTGGTCAACAAGGCCGACGGCGACAACACCGCCGCGGCCCGGGCCGCGGCACGCGACTACCAGGCCGCGCTCCGCCTGCTCACCCCGGTCGACCCCGACTGGAGCCCACCGGTGCTCACCTGCTCGGGCCTGACCGGCGACGGGCTCGACGCGGTGTGGGACCAGATCGAGCTCCACCGCCGGCGCCTGACCGAGTCCGGGGGGTGGGACCGCCACCGCCGGGACCAGCGGATGCGCTGGATGTGGTCGATGGTGGAGGCCGAGCTGCTCGAGCGGGTCCGGCGGGACCCGGCCGTGGGCTCGGTGACGGCCGACGTCGAAGCCGCAGTGGCCGCAGGGGAGCTGAGCCCGCCGCTGGCCGCAACGCGCATCCTCGACGCCCTGGAGGACCAAGGCTCGTCAGGTCCATGACCGATGACCGGGATGTCCCGGTCATCGGTGCCCCACCCGCGCCGTTGCGGATCAGTTGGTGAGGCGTCGCAGCCTCGACACGCCGACCAGCATGGCCCCGCCCACCAGCAGGGCGATGCCGTACATGGCGAGCTGGCTGGACTCGGTGCCGGTCTCGGCCAGCTCCCGTCGCTGGCTGCGGCCCAGGACCTCGCCGTCGCTCTCGGGTGTCGGCGTGGTCGGCGTGGGCGCCGAGGCGTCGGTGTCGTCATCGGGCTCGGGGGTGGGAGTCGGCTCCGGCTCGGGGGTGGGGCTCTCCTCGGACTCCGGAGTCGGCGACTCCTCGGGCTCCGGCGTGGGGCTCTCCTCGGGCTCGGGAGTCGGGGTCTCCTCGGGCTCGGGGGTCGGCGTCGGGGTCTCCTCCGGCTCCGGAGTCGGCGTCGGGGTCTCGTCCTCGATCACCGGGCAGGCACCGTCATCGGGCTCGAGCGCGCCCTGCTGGCCGAGCATCTCGTTGGCCGTGAGCGGATCGACCACGGTGAGCTCGTAGCCCCCGGCGGTCGGCATGCACACCTCCACCGGTTCGCTCACCGGGCAGGCGACGCCCTCCTCGCCGAGGAAGTCCAGCTCGTTGTCGCTGGCCAGTTGCTCGGCTGCGGGAGCCTCCAGATACTGCGTCTGCCACTCGACGTAGGGCTGGCCCTCGGCGTGGCACAAGCGCACCAGGCAGCCGTGCTCGCTCGGCAGCCGGTCATCGCTGTCGAGGGAGAGGAACCACTCGGCTTCGGCGGCGTCCACCACCGCGGCCTTGTAGTCCAGCCCGAGCAGGTGGCAGATGGTCACCTCGGGGTTGGTCGGGCACGCCTTGTCGTGGCTCGGCCAGAAGCTCTGCGGGTGCTGGGCGGTCCAGGCCTCGGCCTCCGCGAGCGAGCCGTACACCTCGTTCCAGACGTCGAAGAACTCGCCCTCCTGCAGCACGCACACCCGGACGAGGCAGCCGCCGTCGGGGCCGGGCAGGGTGGCGTTCTCGTTGGCGAGCATCCAGTTGGCGTCCTGGGGATGGACCGACCGCGCCTTCCAGTTGAGACCCTGGGGCACGCAGATGGTCACGTCCTCGCTGACCGGGCAGTCGGCGTGGGCCAGTTTGAAGTCGTCGGGATACTGCGCCAGGAACGCGTCGACCTCCTGCCCGGGGATGATCACCACCTGCCAGGAGTCGAACGGGTCGCCGTCGTCGAAATGGCAGATCGCCAGCTGCTGGTCCTCGGGCTCCTCGTCGGACCCGCCATCTGCGGTTCCGTCTGCGCGCCCGTGGGTCGGGCCGCCGTCGGTGGCGCCATCTGCGGCTCCGTCAGTGGCGCCGTCGGTCTCACCATCGGTCTTGCCGTCGGTGCCGCCGTCGGTCTGGCCGCCGTCGGTGGCGCCATCTGCGGCGCCGTCGGTCTCACCATCGGTCTGGCCGCCGTCTGCGGCTC
>JBFKRY010000192.1:0-6381 GCA_041636995.1 Acidimicrobiales bacterium
CCCGGCCCCGACCCCTGTGGGAGGTCTACGTCATCGAGGGCCTGGGCAGCGGAGACTTCGCGGTGCTGACCAAGATCCACCACGCCACCATCGACGGCGCCGCCGGGGCCGCGATGACCGCGATGCTGCTCGACACCGACCCGGCGGCCCCGCCCAGCGGCAACGGCGCACCCTGGACACCGGAACGACTCCCGTCGAGCGCCGAGCTGCTGGGACGGACCGCGGTGGAGCTGGCGCGCCGACCGGTCAAGGCGGTGCGGCTGCAGGTCCGGCTGCTGCGCGAGCTGGGCCGCCTCACCCGCAACCAGGGCTTCGACCTGCTCGCCGATCAGATCCGCCGGGGGCTGCCGGGCCCGGCCGGGCGGCTGGTGAGCCGGGCCCTCGGCGCCGAGACCCCCAGCGACGACGACGAGCCGCCCGCCGCGCCCCGCATCACCGCCCCGAAGACACCGTTCAACGCCACCATCACCCCGCATCGCCGGTTCGCGTTCCGCACCGCGTCGCTGAACGACGTCAAGGCCATCAAGAACGCGCTGGGCGCCACCATCAACGACGTGGTCATGGCCGTGTGCTCGGGGGCCCTGCGCCGCTATCTCGAGCTCCACGACGCCCTCCCCGACCAGAACCTGCGGGCGATGATCCCGGTCTCGATCCGCACCGGCGACGAGGAGGATCCCTGGACCAACCGGGTGTCGGCGATCTTCGCCACCCTGCCCACCACGGTGGACGATCCGGTGCTGCGGGTGAAGGAGGTGCACCAGGCCATGGACTCGGCCAAGCAGCAGTTCGACCTCATCCCCGCCGACGTGCTGGTCGATCTCTCCCAGCTGGCGCCCCCGGCGCTGGCGATCCGGGCGTCGCGGGTGGCGGCCCGGACCCGGCTGGCGGATCGCACCAACCCCCCGGTGAACCTGGTCGTCTCCAACGTCCCCGGTCCCCGTGAGCCCCTCTACCTGACCGGCGGCGCCAGGCTGAAGGGCTACTACCCGGTGTCCACCATCGTCGACGGCCAGGGCCTCAACATCACGGTCCAGAGCTACGTCGACCGGCTCGACTTCGGGCTGGTGGCGTGCCGGGAGCTGATGCCCGACCTGTGGACCCTCATGGACCTGATCATGGCCGAGATCGCGGCCCTGGCCGCAGCCACCGGTGTGGAGCTGAGTGAACCGATCGCCGTGGAGGTCCCGGCATGAGCACCAAGACCGAGGTCGTTCCCCCGACGGCGTGGAAGGAGCGCGAGTTCCGCTTCGAGTCCCAGATGACCGACGCCGAAGCCCTGATGTGGAACGTCGAGAAGGACCCGTGGCTCAACCCCTCGGGGGCCACGGTGTCGATCGTCGACCGGCCCATCGACTTCGACCAGCTGCGCCGCCGGCTCGCCTGGGCCGTGGCCAAGGTGCCGCGCCTGCGCGAGCGGGTCGTGCCCGCGGTGGGCCGGCTGGCACCGCCGCAGTGGCGGACCGATCCGGAGTTCGACTTCGAGTACCACCTGCGCCACATCGCGCTGCCCGCACCCGGCAGCCAGCGCCAGCTCTTCGACCTGGCCACCCTGCTCTACCAGGATCCCTTCGACCGCACCCGACCCCTCTGGATGTTCGTCGTGATCGACGGCCTCGAGGACGGGCGCGGTGCCGTCTTCTGGAAGATGCACCACAGCATCACCGACGGTCTCGGTGCCGTGCGCCTGTCCGAGCTCTACATGGAGCTCGAGCGCGAGGCCGAGGACCCGCCCGCGGTGGATCTCGACGAGGTCCTGGCGGTCGCGCTCGCCGAGGAGGCGTCGGGCGACGAGGTCGACCTCGACAGCCCCGCGGCCCAGGTCCGCAGCATCGGCGACTCGCTCGGCCACCTGGTGCGCCGCCAGGCGGGCCTCACCCGGCGCATCCTGGGTGAGGCGGCCATCTGGCCAGCCGACCCGGTCCGCCCCGTCGAGCAGGCTCAGTCCCTGGTCGAGACCGCCACCAACGCGCTCGACGAGCTGTTCGGCCGGGGCCAGGAGGAGAGCGGCGGTTCCCCGTTGTGGAAGGCCCGGTCGCGGGGCCGTCACCTCGAGGGGCTGTCGGTCGACCTGGACACCGCCCTCGCCACCGCGCGCGAGCTCGGCGGCACCCTGAACGACCTGCTGCTGGCGGTCGTCGCGGAGGCGGCTCATCGCTACCACAAGGACCACGGTGTCGAGCTCGAGCTGGTGAACACCACCTTCGTGATCTCCACCCGCGACGACGAGGGCGAGGCCGGTGGGAACGCGTTCTCGCCCACCCGGGCCCAGCTCCCGGCGGGCCCGATGTCGTTCGCCGAGCGGTTCCTCGCGGTGCACAACATCGTCGCCGACAAGCGGGCGTCGGTCAGCGACCACAACGCCCTGGCCAGCCTGGCGGCGGTCGGTAGCCGGCTGCCCACGTCGGTGGTCTCCCGGCTGGGCCGCCAGCAGGCGGCCTCGATCGAGGTCGCCACGTCGAACTTCAGGGCCGCGCCGTTCACCGTCTACATCTCCGGCGCCGAGCTGCAGGAGAACTACGTGCTCGGGCCGGTGGCCGGGACCGCCTGCAACCTCACCGCGATGTCCTACGACGGCACCCTCTGGATCGGCGTGGTCACCGACCCGGCCGCCATCGCCGACCCCGTTGTGTGGCGCGACCACATCGAGCGCGCCTTCGCCGACGTCCTGGAGGCCTGAGTGGCCGACGGCCCGCTCGACCCGATCGAGGTCCTGCGGTCGGCGCGCGACACTGCCCGCCGGCTGCAGGAGCTGGCGTCGAAGATGACGATGCCCGTCGAGCAGCGCAAGGCCCTCACCGACGGCCTCTCCCGGATGGTGATGCCCGGTGAGCAGCTGCAGGCGCTCATCGACCTGGCGGACGCCTTCGGGCCGCCCCAGGCCCAGATCGCCGAGATCAGGGACACCCTCGGGTCCCAGCGCCAGCAGCTGGAGACGATGCTGGCCGGGCTCGACCGGATCGAGCAGAGCGTCGAGCGGCTGGCGGCGGCCAGCGAGCAGATCGTCGCTCTCCAGGAGCCGTTCCGGGCGATCGTCCGACGCTTCGAGGCCGGCTCCGCTGGTACCGGGACGGCCGACGACGGCGACGCCGCCGAGGCCACCGACGAGCGCTGAGAGGGTCGCGGGATGCAGAACCCGGCGTGGCTGGCGGGGCCGGCTCGACGGGTGTGCGGCCCGATGCTCCGGCTGCTCTACCGGGCCCAGGTGTCGGGGCGGGAGAACGTCCCGACCCGAGGTCCGGCCATCATCGCGGCCAATCACCGCTCGTTCTTCGACACCCCCGTCATCATGCTGACCGCCCCCCGCCGGGTCATCTTCCTGGGCAAGGCGGAGTACATGGACGACTGGAAGACCCGCTACTTCTTCCCGGCCATCGGCATGGTGCCCATCGAGCGTGATCGGGCCCGGGCGTCGATGGCGGCCCTCACCACCGCGGCGAGCCTCCTCGAACAGGGTGAGCTGGTGGGGATCTACCCCGAGGGGACCCGGTCAAGAGACGGCGATCTCCATCGGGGCCACAGCGGGGTGGCCCACCTGTCGCTGACGACCGGCGCGCCGATCGTGCCCGTGGGGCTGATCGGCACCCACGAGGTCCAGCCCATCGGGCGGTCGCTGCCTCGTCTCCGTGGCGAGCTCGCCGTGCGGTTCGGTGAGCCCATCTGGCCCGACGCCTACCGGGCCGGTGGGCGCCGGCATCGACGCAACCACCTGACCGAGGACGTGATGGCGGCCATCGCGTCGATGACCGACCAGGCCCGCTCACCCGACTTCTCCTCGGGCGAGCCCCCGCTGGTGCGCGGCGGGTCCGAGAGCGTCTACGTGGTGCGCCGCCTGCGCAGCAGCGGTCGGGACTGGGAGGCCGCGGCGGCGGGGCTGGTGGCCGCAGCGTCCGAGCGTTGGGACGACCAGCGGGTGGGCCGGGTGGGTGGGCTGCGATGCCGGTTGGGACCGGACGGCGCCGTCGGCTTCGAGGTGGATCTGCAGCTGTCGAGCCGTTTGACGGGGTCGACGAGAGGAGTGCCATGACCGACAGCGTGTACCGGGTGATCGAGCTGATCGGGTCGAGCAGCGAGTCGTGGGAGAAGGCCGCGGAGAACGCGGTCCGCGAGGCAGGAAGCCTCTACCGCGACCTGCGGGTGGCCGAGGTGGTGGAGATGGACGTGCTGATCGAGGACGGCGCGGTGATCGCGTTCCGCACCAAGCTCCAGCTCAGCTTCAAACGCAGCCCCGGTCAGCCGCCCGCCGACTGACGACCCGGGTGTGAACGCGCCAGCGCCGGGTCCCACACTCGCGTCGTCGACCGTACTCCCGTCCCGTCGCCGCAGTACCGTGGCTCGATGACCACCACGCGCAAGGAGACGATCGAGGCTGCCGACGGCGGGCGTTTCGAGGCACACGTCGCGGTGCCGGCCACCGGGCACGGTGCCGGGGTGCTTCTCATCCAGGAGGTCTTCGGGGTCAACGAGTACATCCGCGACGTGGCCGCGCGCCTGGCCGGGCTCGGCCACGTGGCGCTGGCGCCCGACCTGTTCTGGCGGATCCAGCCCGGGTTCGAGCTGGACTCCTCCGATCCCGGCTCCATCGAGCCGGCCATCGAGATGGCAGGCCGGTGGGACGAGGAGGCGGGGCTGGCGGATCTCGGATCCGCGCTGTCGCACCTTCGTGACCTGCCCGAGGTGATCGGTGCCGTCGGCGTCCTGGGGTTCTGCTTCGGCGGCACCCAGGCCTTCCGCGTGGCTGCCCACCTGGGCCCGGCGTGCGCGGTCTGCTACTACGGCTCCGGCATCCCGGCCATGGTCGACGACGCCCGGCAGATCACGGTCCCGACCATGCTCCACTTCGGCGATTCCGACCCCTATCTGCCGAACGAGGGCGTCGACGCGATCCGCGCCGCCGCCGCGGACAACCACCACCTGGTGGTCCACGTGCACCGCGGCGGCGGGCATGCGTTCGACAACCGGTTCGCCCCGCACTTCTCCCAGCCCGAGATCGCCGAACGGGCGTGGACGGAGACCGGGAGCTTCCTCTTCATGCACCTCGGCGGCCCGGGCATCGGCGCCTGACGAGCCCCCTTGGGTGTGACGTTCGGCCCTGGGTGGCCTCGCCGGTCCGAGCCCAAGATGGCTCATGGACGACACCGTTGGAGACGAGACGTCGATGGAGCGCGACACCACGGACGGGCGCGAGCTGACGGAGCTGTCGGTCGACGAGTGCGAACGGCTGCTCGGGAAGTCGCCGATCGGCCGGGTGGGGTTCTCGTTCTCGGGCAAGCAGGTGGTGCTGCCGGTCAACTTCCGCTACCTCGACGGCCAGGTCCTCTTCCGCACCCTGTTCGGGCAGAAGCTGCACGTGGCCGCAGCCGGGAACCAGGTGGCCTTCGAGGTCGACGAGTGGGACGAGCAGACCCGCACCGGCTGGAGCGTCCTGGTGAAGGGGAAGGCCGAGCAGATCATCGACTACGACTCGCTGGTGGTGGCCGACGAGCTGGGCGCGACGCCCTGGGCCGAGGAGGCCTCCGAGGGGCGCTGGGTGCGAGTCGTGCCCGAGGAGATCACCGGCCGCCGGCTGGGCTGACCTCGCCATCGCCGTCGGGACCGGCGGGTTAGAGTCGCCCGCGATGCGTCGGTCGGTGCCGTGGTGGCTGGTGACGCTCGTCGGGATGGTCGCTTCGACGCTCGCGCTGTCCGGTGGTGGGCCCGGCGCCGGGGATCCGGCCCAGCCCGCGGCCACCTCCATCGACTCGCCGGGCGATGTGGTGGTCGACCAGGTGACCCGTGACGGTCGCCGCGTCGAGATCGTCGGCTGGCGGCGGGGCGGCGGCCCGGTGGAGATCATCGCCGACGGCGCCGTCGTCGCCCGGGTCCAGGCCGATCGTCACCGCCCGGACGTGGCCATCGCCACCGGTGACGCCGACCGGTCGCCGACGGGGTTCGTGGTCGAGGTCGACGTGCCCCGGGGCACCTTCCTCGTCTGCGCCACGACGCCCGACGCCTCGCCGGCCCGGGGCAGCTGCGATCGGGCGCTGCTCGATCTGGAGCACCAGCGGGCGGTGGCGTTCTACGGGGTGCCGGGCGTCCCGGCGCTGGGCACCTTGGGCAGCGGCACCCCGCGCAACGTGCGTCGCCGTCTCGAACGGCAGGCCGAGCCCTACCGGACCAGCGACCGGCCGGTGATGCTCGTGTTCGAGATCATCGCCACCGTCGCCCAGGCCGCGCCTGGCCGCGACGGCGACTTCAGCGAGCCGATCCCCACCGAGGACATCTGGACCTACCTGCGCGAGATCCGCCGGGTCGGCGGCCACGTGGTGCTGGACTTCCAGCCCGGCCAGGGTGACTACCTGGAGCAGATGGAGGCGGTCGAGGAGCTGCTGGTCCAGCCGGACG
>JBFKRY010000193.1:0-6372 GCA_041636995.1 Acidimicrobiales bacterium
CCCCAGCCTGGATGAGGTCCTCCATCGGATCGAGGCTGGCGACAAGGGGCGACCGAGCAGCCGCGAGGCGCTCGACGCCTCAGCGCCGAGCGTGATCGTCGCTGACGCATCGATGCTCGCGCCGGTCGTCGCCGACGCCGGCGAGGACGGCGCGCGCCACCGGCGGCGGTTGCGGGGCCAGGAGCTCGCCGGGCCCGACATCGTTCGGGTGGAGGTCGTGTCCGTCCTGCGGCGGCGGCTGCGACTCGGCGGGCTCCCCGACCGCCAAGCGCGCAGCGCAATCGATGACCTCCTGGCCCTGCCGATCGCAGTCGTACCCACGTCGCCGCTGGTGCCCCGCTGCTGGGAGCTGCGCCACGACGTCACTCCCTACGATGCCTGCTACGTGGCGGTGGCCGAGGCGCTCGGCTGCGAGCTTCTCACCGCCGACGTCCGGCTGGCCGGCGCGCCCGGCGTGCGGTGCCGGGTCACCGTGGTCCGAGGTGCCCAGAACGCAATCGTCAGGCGGCGCGGATTCGGTCGGTGAGCACCCGGGAGAAGCGGCTAGCGGTCAGGGCCCGCTGGTTGCGGGCCGCGGGATCGGCGGTCCACGGCACCGCCACCCGGAGCTCGGTCAGGTCGTGATCGCCGCTCCAGCAGACGGTGGCGCCGTCGAGGTCCTCGAGGTCGGTCGACAGCTGCACGCAGCCTCCGTGACGGTCGGCGCTGACCCGTTCGATCGGCGTGGGCGCCATCGCGGCCACGGTTGCGGCGGCCACCTCGGCCACCGAGGCCTCGACGTGGGCGGTATCGCGGTCGACGTAGCTGGTCAGCGAGAGTCTCATGGTCGCGACGCTAGCCAGCTCGGTGCCGATCCAAACGTGACGTGCGCCACGGCCGGCAGCGCTCAGCGGGCGAGCAGCTCCAGCACCAGCTGGGCCTGGGCGCCCGGATCGCCGGCATCGGGGGTGAGGACCAGCTCGGGCGCCAACGGGGGCTCGTATGGGTCGTCCACGCCCGTGAACCCGGTGATCTCGCCGGCCCGGGCCTTGGCGTAGAGGCCCTTGGGGTCACGCTGCTCGCACAGCTCCACCGGGGTGTCGACGAACACCTCGATGAACGCCAGCCCCGCGACCTCGTGGATGGCCCGGGCCCGGTCTCGGCCCGCCCGGTAGGGGCTGATCAGCGGGACCAGCGCCACCACCCCGGCATCGGCGAACAGGCGGGCCACCTCGCTGGCCCGGCGAACGTTCTCCTCGCGATCTGCGGCGGTGAAGCCCAGGTCGCCGTTGAGGCCGTGGCGGAGGTTGTCCCCATCGAGCAGGTACGCGGGTCGCCCCCGCTGCACCAGCGCGGCCTCGACCGCGGCTGCGACGGTGGACTTCCCCGACCCCGACAGCCCCGTGAACCACACCGTGGCCCCAGCGCCTCCCAGCGCCTCCCAGCGCTCGGCGCGGGCCAGCTCTCCGGGATGCCACACCACGTTCGGACTGCGCGGCGCCTCGGCCCCCGCGTCGGCCACGGCGTCAGATGAAGCCGTGGGCGTCGCCCAGGATCATCCCGGCCCCCACCGTGTTGTTGGTGGTCTCGTCCACGAGGATGAAGCTGCCGGTGGTCCGGTTGCGCCGGTACTCGTCGTAGAACAGCGGCTTGGTGGTGCGCAGGCTGATCCGGCCGATCTCGTTCATGTCGAGCTGGGTGGCGGCCTCGTCGCGATGCAGCGTGTTGATGTCGAGGCGGTAGTCGAGGGTCTGCACCAGACACCGGGCGCTGTTGGTGGTGTGCTTGAGGTGCAGCTTCTGGCCGGCCCGCAGGCTCGACTCGCTGGTGAGCCAGCACACCATGGCGTCGATGTCCTGGCCCACGTGGGGCTGGTTGTGGGGCCGGCAGATCATGTCGCCCCGAGAGATGTCGATGTCGTCGGCGAGGCGGATCGTGACCGAGCACGGCGGGAAGGCGTCGGAGACCGGGCCGTCCTTGGAGTCGATGTGGGTGATGGTGGAGGTGAACCCCGACGGCAGCACCATCACCTCGTCGCCGGGACGGAAATTGCCCCCGGCTACGGTGCCGGCGTAGCCCCGGTAGTCGTGGTAGGCGTCGCTCTGGGGTCGGAGCACGTACTGCACCGGGAACCGGGCGTCGATGATGTTGCGGTCCGAGCCGATGTGCAGCTCCTCGAGGTGGTGGAGCAGCGAGGTGCCCTCGTACCAGGGCATGTTGCCCGACCGCTCGACGATGTTGTCACCCTGGAGGGCCGACACCGGGACGACGGCCAGGTCGGTGACGTCGAGCTTTGTGGCGAAGGCCTTGAATTCGTCGCGGACCCGGGCGAAGGCGTCCTCGTCGTAGCCGACCAGGTCCATCTTGTTCACGCACAGCACCAGGTGCGGGATCCGCAGCAGCGATGCGATGAACGAGTGGCGCTTGGTCTGCTCGATCACCCCGTTGCGTACGTCCACCAGGATCAACGCCAGGTCGGCCGTGGAGGCCCCGGTGACCATGTTGCGGGTGTACTGGATGTGGCCCGGGGTGTCGGCGATGATGAACTTCCGGCGGGGGGTGCTGAAATACCGGTAGGCGACGTCGATGGTGATGCCCTGCTCGCGCTCGGCCCGGAGCCCGTCGGTGAGCAGGGCCAGGTTGGTGTAGTCGGCGCCCATCTGGCGCGACGTGCGCTCGACGGCCTCGAGCTGGTCCTCGAAGATCGCCTTCGAGTCGTACAGCAACCGGCCGATGAGGGTGGACTTGCCGTCGTCGACCGACCCCGCAGTGGCGAGCCTGAGCAGTTCCATCAGAAGTAGCCCTCTTTCTTGCGGTCCTCCATGGCGGCCTCGGAGAAGCGGTCGTCGGCCCGGGTGGCCCCCCGTTCGGTCAAGTGGGTGGCCGCGATCTCGGCCACGATCCTCGACAACGTGTCGGCGTCGCTCTGGACCGCGCCGGTGATGTTGGCGTCGCCGAGGGTCCGGTACCGGACCTTGGCGGTGAAGGGCTCCTCGCCCTCCATCAGCTGGCAGTAATCGGCCGCCAACAGCATGCCGTCACGCTCGAACACCCGGCGCTCGTGGGCGTAGTAGATGGACGGCAGGGTGATCTTCTCGCGCTCGATGTACATCCAGATGTCGAGCTCGGTCCAGTTGGAGATGGGGAAGATCCGGAAGTGCTCGCCCTGGCGGCAGCGCCCGTTGTAGAGGCTCCACAGCTCCGGTCGCTGGCCCTTGGGGTCCCACTGGCCGAACTCGTCACGGAAGGAGAAGAAACGCTCTTTGGCACGGGCCTTCTCCTCGTCGCGGCGGGCGCCGCCGAACACCGCGTCGAAGCGGTGCTCCTCGATGGCGTCGAGCAGGGTGGTGGTCTGTAGCCGGTTCCGGGACGCCCGGGGCCCGGTCTCCTCCTGCACCCGGCCCCGGTCGATGGACTCCTGCACGCTCGCGACCACCAGCCGGACCCCGAGCTCCTCGACCAGGCGATCCCGGAACTCGATGACCTCGGGGAAGTTGAGGCCGGTGTCCACGTGCATGATCGGGAACGGCAGCCGGCACGGCCAGAAGGCCTTCTGGGCGAGGTGCACCATCACCAGCGAGTCCTTGCCACCCGAGCACAGAAGGACCGGACGCTCGAACTCGGCCGCCACCTCACGGAAGACATGGACCGACTCGGCCTCGAGGGTGTCGAGGTGGGACAGCTCGTAGTTCATTCGAGGTGGGACAGGTCGTAGGTCATGTTGCGCGAGGATATCAGCGCGGCCCCCGCCCCCTTCTAACTGGAGCCTCCCAACTCATGGCCACGATCGACGACCATCGCGTCGCCGCCCAGCTGGCGACCGAGGCCGGTCAACTGCTGCTCGGCGTCCGAGCCGAGCTGGCCGGGACCGGCGCGGCCCCGGGTGCGCTGAAGGCCAGCGGCGACCGTCGCAGCCACGAACTGCTGGTCTCACGACTGCAGGCCCTGCGCCCCGAGGACGCGATCCTGAGCGAGGAGGGAGCGGACGACCCGGCGCGCTTCGACGCAGCGCGGGTCTGGATCATCGACCCCCTCGACGGCACCCGGGAGTTCGGCGAGCCGCCCCGCACCGACTGGGCGGTTCACGTGGCGCTGGTGGAGGGCGACTCGCCCACCGCCGGCGCGGTCGCCCTCCCCGCGCTGGACGTCACCCTGGGCACCGCCGACCCGCCCCTGCTCCCGCCGGCCACCGGGGGCGTCCCCCGGATCATCTGCAGCAGGACCCGCCCCGGACCGGCCGCCGAGCTGCTGGCCGAGCGGCTCGACGGCGAGCTCATCCACATGGGATCCGCCGGCGCCAAGGTCATGGCGGTGGTGCGGGGCGACGCCGAGATCTACGCCCACACCGGCGGCCAGTACGAGTGGGACTCGTGCGCCCCGGTGGCGGTGGCCCGCGCCGTCGGGCTCCACGCCACCCGGCTCGACGGCAGCCCGCTCGTCTACAACCAGCCCGACCCCTACCTGCCCGACCTGCTGGTCTGCCGACCGGAGCTGGCCGCCGACGTGCTGGCCGCCATGGGGCGATCATGACCCGGTGACAGCGCCATCCTGGCCGCCACGGGGCGATCATGACCCGGTGACCCCGCTGCGACTGCGCTCGGCCTGCGCCGGCCTGCGACCATCGGCGGCATGTCGGTGACCGCGTCCGAATCCACGGTCGACCCCGCCGCCGGACCCGCCGAGCGACCCGGGACCTTCGCGGCGCGCGGACCCTGGACGCTGGGCGCCGACCGGGAGCTGGCGTGGCAGCACCGGATCGACCTGCGTCGGGCCGTGGCCCGGCGCCGGGTCCCCGAGCTCACCGAGCCCGGCCGGTTCCCGCCCGGACCCCGGGTCCTGCGGGTGGCCCGCAAGCTGGCGCTCGCGGTGCTCGGCTGGCGCCTGTTCGGGCGCCGCCGGGGCCGCTCGGCCTCGCGGGCGGACCTGGCCCACCGCCTTCGCCGGGCCGCGGAGTCCCTCGGCCCCACCTACATCAAGCTGGGCCAGATCATCTCCAGCGGGGAGGGGATCTTCCCACCCGAGCTGGTGGCGGAGTTCCGCAAGTGCCGGGACCAGGTCCCGGCCGAGCCCTTCGACGTCGTCGAGCGGGTCGTTCGCGAGGAGCTGGGGTGCCCGGTCTCCGAGGTGTTCGCCGAGCTCGACCGGGTGCCGTTGGCGGCGGCGTCGATCGCCCAGGTGCACCGGGCCGTCCTCCGTGAGGGCCCCGACGGCGCCCGGGGGCCGGTCGAGGTGGTGGTCAAGGTCCAGCGCCCGTCGGTGGCCCGGCTGGTCGTCGAGGACCTGCGAGCCATGTCCTGGCTGGCGCCGTTCCTGGTGGGCCGGATCCCGGTGGCGTCGCTGGCCAACCCCCCGGCGCTGGTGGAGGTCTTCGCCCAGACCATCGTGGAGGAGCTCGACTTCCGGCTCGAGGCCCAGAACATGCTGGACGTGGCCGAGTCCTTCGACCGCCTGGGCCAGACCAGCTTCGTCGTGCCCCGGCCGCATCCGGAGCTGGTCACCCGGCGGCTGCTGGTGATGGAGCGGCTCAGCGGGTTCGACTTCGATGCGGTGGACGACATCACCGCGGCGGGCATCGACACCCACCAGCTGGTGCGCAGCGGCATGATCGGCTTCCTCGAGGGGGCCATGATGCACGGGGTCTTCCACGGTGACCTCCACGGCGGCAACCTCTTCGTCCAGCGAGACGGGAAGACCGCCCTGCTCGACTTCGGCATCGTGGGCCGGCTCAGCGAGCCCCGCCGGGTGGCCTTCCTGCGGCTGCTGATGAGCTCGACGATGAACGACGTTCGCGGCCAGCTGGCGGCCATCCGCGACCTGGGGGCGCTGCCTCCCGACACCGACCTGGAGGCGGTGATCGCCGAGCTGGGGCTCGACGCCCCACCCATCGACCCCACCACGCTGAGCCGGGACGAGCTGGTGGCCGAGGTGAACCGGGTGGTGAAGGCCCTACTGGGCTACGGGGCCCGCATGCCCAAGGAGCTGATGCTCTTCGCCAAGAACATGGTGTTCCTCGACGCCGCCATCGCCAACCTGGCACCCGACGTGGATCTGCTCGCCGAGATCACCCACCTGGCGATGTACTTCGCCCAGACCCACGGTGCCGAGATCGCCGCCGCGCTCGGCGTCGACCCGGGTAGCTACCGGGTGGACCTCAGCGCGGTGAAGGGCTCCTTCGGCGTCGACGACACCGTCGACGCCCTCACCTACCGCCAGCTCCAGGAGCGTCGCCAGCTGATCCGCAAGCGCCTGTCCCGGCGACACTGATTCATTCGGTTCCGCCATCCATGGCGTCACCTCATGTGTCGCCCGGCGGCGAAGCCGCGACGGGCGACCCGCCCCCACACCGCCACCACCACCACCCGAGCGGCCATCCATGGCCGCCCAGCCCCGACC
>JBFKRY010000194.1:0-6314 GCA_041636995.1 Acidimicrobiales bacterium
GACTCGCTGGTGGCCGACAGCCAGGGCGCCATGGGCTACATGATCGAACGGGCGCTGCGCTCCGAGCTGCGCCGGCGGGGCCACGACGGGCGGGTGGTCACCATCGTGACCGAGGTCGAAGTCGATCCCGACGACCCCGCGTTCAGGGCCCCCGACAAGCCCATCGGACGGTTCTACGGCCCCGAGGAGGCCGCGAGCCTGGCCCGGGAGCGGGGCTGGCAGCTCATGACCGACCCCAGGCGCGGGGTGCGGCGGGTGGTGCCCTCGCCCGCGCCGCAGCGCATCGTGCAGTTCGACACCATCGAGCAGCTGGTGGAGCTCGGGATCACGGTCATCTGCTGCGGCGGGGGCGGGATCCCCGTCAGCGGCGCCGGCGACGACGGGGGCATCATCGGCCAGGAGGCGGTGATCGACAAGGACCGGGTCAGCATGCTCTTGGCCGTCCGGTTGGGGGCGCCCCGGTTCGTGATCACCACCAGCGTGGACCACGTCTACGAGGACTTCTACACCGACCACCCCCGGGCCCACCCGACGCTCACCGCCGCCGAGGTCCGCCGCCTCGCGGCCGAGGGCCACTTCGCCGCCGGCAGCATGGCGCCCAAGATGGAGGCGGTGGTCGGCTATCTCGACGAGGTCGACGGGGAGGCGATCATCTGCCTGCCCGAGCACCTGGTGGCCGCGCTCGACGGGGAGGCCGGCAGCCACATCCGCCGCGGCTGACCCCACCCGCCGGCGATTACAGTCGGCCCCGGCGAAACGGAGGTTCGATGTCGAAGCCGAAGTGGCTACAGGCTCTGGATGGCCGTGGCAGCGACGCGGTCGACTCCCTGCTGGGCCGCAGCCTGCTCACCACCCAGGAGTGGTCGGCGGGCGACCTCGCCACCCTCCGCACCGCGGCCCGAGCCCTCGCCGAGCTCGACCGCCACGGGGTGCACACCCGGCTCTGCCCCGACGAGCTCGCGTGGGCGGTGTTCTTCGACCAGTCGACCCGGACCAAGAGCGCCTGGGCCGGCGCCGCCGCTCGGCTCGGCATGCACCCGGTGATCGTCGACGGGTCCTCGACCCAGGTCTCCCACGGCGAGACCGCGGTCGAGACCGGGGCCATGCTCGGCATGAACGCGCACGCCATGGGCATCCGCCACGACCTCATCCTCGGGGAGGGCAACGCCTTCATCCGCGACGTCAAGGCCGGGATCGACGAGTACCTCGCCGCCACCGACGATCCCAGGCAGGTGCCGGTGGTCAACCTGCAGTGCGACGTGGACCACCCCACCCAGACCCTGGCCGACCTGCTCTGGCTCGAGGACTGCTTCGACGACCTGAGTGGTCGCCAGGTCACCGTGAGCTGGGCGTACTCCCCGTCCTACGCCAAGCCACTGTCGGTCCCCCAGGGGCTCGTCACCCTGCTCACTCGGTTCGGGGCCCACGTGACCCTGGCGCACCCACCGGGCTACCAGCTGACCGCCGAGACCCTCGACGCGGCAGCGGCCAACGCCGCCGGCGGCGGATCGTTCCGGGTGGTCGACGACATGGACGAGGCGTTCTCGGGCGCCGAGGTCGTCTACCCCAAGAGCTGGGGCGCCCACGACCTGATGCTGGCCCGGGTCGCCGCCAATGCCGAAGGTGACCGAGACGAGCTGGCGCGCATCGAGCGCCAGGCCCTCGACCGCAACGCCGAGCACACGGACTGGATCTGCGACGAGCGGCGCATGGGCCTGACGGCCGGGGGTGAGGCCCGCTATCTCCACTGCCTGCCGGCCGACATCGGCGCCGAGGTCAGCCCCGGGGTCATGGAGCGCTTCAAGGTCGACGTGGCCAGGCAGGCCAACTGGAAGGTCTACGTGGTGATGGCGCTGCTCGCCACGGCGAAGGTCCCCGATCTGGCAGCGACACTCACGACCCTCGCAGAGGAGGCAGCATGACCGATCTCGACATCCGCATCGCCGAGCTGAGCGAGCAGTACCTCCCGCTGGCCGCCGACATCCTCCGCGAGTGCATCCGCATCCCGGCCGACTACGTCGACCGGCCCGTCGAGGAAGGCGGCGACCCGTCCTGCGGGCTGAGCAACCACGAAGGGCCTCGCCTCGAGTACCTGAGGCGCACCATCGTCGAGATCGGCGCGGTCCGTGATCCCGCCGACGTCTGGTTCGACGACTACGGCAACCTGGTCTGGACGGTCACCGACCCCGGCGACGGCATCCCGCCCGCCGAGAAGCGGGTGGTCTACTTCGACGGCCACACCGACACCGTGAAGGCCCTGCGCTCGGCCTGGCGCGAGAAGCTCGGCGGCATCGACGCCTACGACGGCATGGTCGAGCCCGGCGCCGTGGACCACGACTTCCTGCGCCGGGAGCTGGGCCACGTGCCACCCGACGACGAGTGGGACCAGCTGATCTTCGGCCGGGGCTCCGCCGACCAGCTGAGCGGCGTGGTCTCCCAGATCCTGGCCACGAAGATCGCGCTGGAGCTGGCGGCCGACGGCGCCCTCGACGGCGTCATCGTCCGCGGCTACGCCACCGCCTGCGAGGAGGACAACGACGGCGCCGGTCCCATGTACCTGATGAAGGAGGTGCTGCCCGGCGCCGGCCCCGAGCTGATCCCCGATGTGGTGATCCTCACCGAGGGCACCGGCGACGCCCACAAGGGGGCGCTCGGCATCTACCGGGGCCAGCGGGGGCGCATGCAGATCGAGGTGGTTGTCACCGGCCGGTCGTGCCACGGCTCCATGCCATGGGAGGGGCTCAACCCGCTGGAGCACGGCGGGGCCATCATCGCCGAGGCCGCCCGGCGATACGACGCGCGCGACGGCTTCCTCGACGACCCGTTCCTGGGCCACGGGACCCGCACCGCGTCGTGGGCCCAGCTCGAGACCCCGAGCGACTGCGCGGTGCCCGACCGGTTCACGTTCCGCTTCGACCGTCGCCTCACCGTGGGCGAGATCCCCGAGCAGGCCGTCGGCGACATCGACGCCCTCGACGCGGTGCGCGCCGCTCGCGAGGCCGGCCTGACCGTCGATGTGGCCGTCCCCACCTACGACGAGCCCACCTGGCGCGGCTACCGCCCCGGGAACCCGCAGATCTACATGGGCTGGGCCACGCCGGCCGACCACCGCGCCATCGAGACCGCCGTGTCGGTCTACGAGTCGGTCGTGGCCCCGAACGTGACCGCCTCCCCCGGTGACGACGGCGGGATGCGCGCCGAGGCCCGGGTCGATCGGTGGATCTTCTCCACCGACGGGGTCGGGTTCCCGGTGCCGGCCGACGACACCAGCATCACCGTCCCCGCCACCAAGGCCTGGGTGGAGGCCGGCAAGTTCAAGCACCCGGCGATGTTCGGCTTCGGTCCCGGCATCGAGCAGAACACCCACAAGATCGGCGAGTGCGTCGACCAGCGCGAGCTGCGGCTGGCCATCGCGTTCCTGGCCCGGTTCCCGAGCGCCTACGCGGAGCGCTCGGCCTCGGCCACGTAGGCCCCCTCGTCGCGCAGCGAGTCGCGCAGCCAATCGATCTCCGGCCGCAGGATCATGGTGTAGGTGTCGGCGATGGCGGTGTCGCGGTGGGTCCGCCGAGCCTCCTCCGCGCCGGGCTCGGTGACCAGCGCCATGAAGGCCGCCTTGCTCGGGAAGCCGTTGAACCGCACCTGGTCCCACTGGCGGCCGTCGCCGATGATGGTGCCCTCGGCGGCGAACCAGCCGCTGATACGCACCCCGTGGCGGATCGCCAGCCCGGCCACCGCCGCCTGGTACGCCTCCATGTCCTCGGGCGTGACCTGGGCGTCGTGGGCCTCGTTGAACCTGATCACGTGCAACACCGAGATGGGGCCGTCGTCATCGGTGGGCGGATGGGGCACCTCGGTCCAGGCCGGCAGCTCGACCCCGGGCGGGGCCCCGGGCACGGGGATGGGGAGGCAGCCCATCACGATCGTCTCCTCCATCCCTGCGTCCTTGTGCACGTGTTGTTCCTGGAAGTCGTCGCGCAGCTGCATGTCGATGAATGCTCGGCGCGTGGGGTACTTCACCACCGCCACCCGGTCCCAGCGAGGGGCGTCGCCCAGCAGCTGGGACTCGACGTCGCCCACGAACACGATCTCGGCGCCCACTGCGGCCAGCGGTCCCAGCGGCGTGTACCGCTCGTCGGCCTCGCGACCGCTGAGGCCCCGATCGTCGCCGTCGCCGTAATCGGCCCGCTCGCGGTACTTCATCAGGTTGACCATCCAGACCGGCCCGTCGTGCTCGGGGGGCGTCGTGGCCAGCGTGGCTGCGTAGTCGCTGTCGACCTGGCCGTAGCGAGGGGCCCGGGTGTCGGTCATGGTGTCGACGCTAGTGCGCAGGGCTGCGAGCCGTCAGGCCCGTCCCGCGGATCGCCGCGCAGCCGGCGGTCGTGATCTCCACGCCGAGGTACCACCGGCGGCGCATGAGCAGAGTGGCGGCCTCCGATTCGGCTCGGACCCGGCGCCACGGGGCGGGGACGAGGCGGGGGCGCGAGATGACGATCGAGCGCTCGTCCATCGCAGGGATCTCGAGCCGGGTCCTCAGCCGCAGCAGGCGCGACCGTCGGGGAACGACGTAGGTCGCCGCGCCGGCGCGCACCTCGGTGTGCTCCCGACCTCGGGTCACGGCGACCCCGGGATAGATGTCCCCCGGCGCGTCGGCTGTCATCGCGACGACCGTGCCAGTCGACGCGGTGCGGTCACGGTCGGGCCGCCGCGGCGAGCGGGACGAAGCCGAGCTCGGCGTAGCGGTCGGCGACGGCTGCCAGGGCCTGGCCGTCGCCGTCACGCACGGCCCGGGCATGACGGGCCTTGAGCTCGATGAGCTCGCCGTCGATCACCGCCGTCAGCTCGCCCAGCCGGTCGGCGGCCCCGGCGCCGCCACCGATCTCCACCAGGGCCCCGAGCAGCGACGCCTCCATGATGGTGTTGCCCACCTCCCGGGCCGCTGCTGCCGCCTCGAGCATGCGGGTCCGGGCCGCTGCTGCGTCGCCCAGCTCGGCCCGGACCCGGCAGATGGTCTCGATCAGGTCCAGCTCCACGAACGTGTTCGTCCCCGCGATGGTCGCGTCGAGGAGGTCGGTCTCGGCCCGGGCCCGGTCGTGGTCTCCGAGCGCCAGTGCCGCCCGCGCCGTGGTGGACTGCATCGGGCGGGCGTTGGTCTGCAGGTCGATCAGCTCGGTGAGCTCGATCAGGGGGTCGAGCCACTCGATGGCATCGACCGGTCGACCGGCACGGAGCAGGCAGCGGGCCCCGGCGATGGGCAGGAACCCCAGGGTGGCCCGACCCAGGATGGCGACGCCGGCGTCGAGGCGCGCCAGGGCGCCGGACAGGTCACCGAGCTCGGTGCGGGTGTGGATGGCCACGAACTGCGCATAGTCTGGGCCGGCCCACGTGAGGCTGGGTGGGAGCCGGGACACGAGGGTGTCGAACTCGGCGATCACCTGCGCCGCCAGCTGCAGCTGGCCCAGCACGAAGGCCGCCATGCCGACGCCACACAGCAGCTCCAGGCGCACGAAGTCGGTGGCGTCGTCGAGGAGGCGCAGGCCCCGCTCCAGGGCCTCGGCGGGCTGGCGGCCGTCGACGGCGGCGAGCATGACCCAGTAGCCCTCGAGGGTGGCCCGAGCCTCGCCCTCGAAGCAGTCGAAGCTGGTCGCGAGGTGCTCGAGCGCGGCCTGCTGGTCCCAGTGCCCGTAGAACAGCGAGGTGGCGATGCGGCGTACCGCGAAGGCCGCCGCCAGCGGCTCCAGCTCGTCGAGGTCGATGCTGGACAGCAGGTCGCCGGCTTCGCGGAAGCGGCCACCGATGAACAGCAGCTCGGCTGCGAGCTGGGCGACCCGGGCCGACGGGGCCTCCGCCTCGAGGCGCTCGATGAGGGCGGTGGCCGTGGGGACGTCCCTGTCGAGCAGCGCCAGCGCGGCGACGTCGAGCATGAGGTCGGGATCCACGTCGCCGCCGACGTCGATGCGCCAGCGGACCAGGCGTAGCCGCTCGGACGGGTCCAGCGAGTCGCAGGTCTCGAACGCCGCGGCCAGCTGGGTCTTGAGCCGCCGGGCCCGGAGGGGGGTGAGCTCGGAGCGCAGGACCTCGCCGAACAGCGGGTGGGTGAGGCGCAGCGTCTCGCGGCCGGCTCGGGTGTCGAGGGCCACCATGCCTTGCAGCTCGAGACCGTCGATCACCTCCTCGCCACCCAGCTCGATGGCCATGTCGAGGTCCAGCTGGCCCGACAGCGCCAGCATCTCGAGAGCCCGCCGGTGCTGGCCGTCGAGCCCCTCCAGACGCTCGTCCACCAGCGTCGCCATGTCCGCCGAGGTGGCCACGGGACC
>JBFKRY010000195.1:0-6272 GCA_041636995.1 Acidimicrobiales bacterium
ACGCCGACCGCCACCGCAACGGCGAAGGTGACGCCGCCCGAGTCGTCGGCGGACCCACCCTCACCGACACCGAGATCGACCGCCTCCTCGAAGACTGCTCCACCATCGCCGTCATCTCCCGCCAGGGCCGCCCCGTCTGGATCTCCGACCGAGCCCGCACCCCACCCCCGTGGATGCGCCGCCTCCTACGAGCCCGCCACCACAGCTGCGCCTTCCCCGGCTGTGACACCACCGGCTACCTCGAAGCCCACCACACCACCCCCTACACCCAACGCCCCCACGCCGGTGTCGACGACCTGGTCCTGTTGTGCTGGTTCCACCACCACCAACTCCACGACACCGGCGGCACCATCGAAGCCCTCGGCGAGAGCCGCTTCCGCTTCCTCGACCCCCACGGCTACCCCATCGACCCCACCACCGCCCGAGCCAGCCCACCCACCGGCCCAATCGAGGACCTCCTCCCGCACCCACCCCCAGGCCCCACCACCCCCACCGGCGACACCCTCACCCACTACGCCCTCGACACCATCCACGAGACCCTCACCGCCAGAGCCAACAGCCCCTGAAGCGGGTCGGGGGCGGGCCGCACAGCGCATCCGGCCATCACCCGATGGGGCGCCCCAGGCGCAGCCGCCGCCAGCGCCGACGGAGGAGGAGCGGTAGGGCGCCTCAGGCGCAGCCGCACGACGACAAGTGTCGCCGTGCGGATCGATGAAGCGCAGCTACGGTGACGCCATGGTGAGGACGGTGCTGCGGGGGGCCCGGTGGCCCGGGGACGTGGCCTTCGCGGACGGCGTCATCAGCGCCGTCGGCGAGGTCGCCGCCGAGCCCGGCGACGACGTGATCCAGGTCGACGGGGACATCGTCACCGCAGGCCTGATCAACACTCACCACCACCTGTACCAGTGGATGACCCGGGGCCGGGCGGTGGGCTGCAACCTGTTCGACTGGCTCAGCACCCTGTACCCGGTGTGGGGCCGGCTGAGCGTCGACGACGTGCACGCGGCAGCCACGGTGGGTCTGGCCGAGCTGGCCACGACCGGCTGCACCACCGTCTTCGACCATCACTACCTGGTACCCCGCGGCGACGACGCGGTGTTCGACGCCATCGTCGAGGCCGCCCGGGAGGTCGGGGTCCGGCTCCATCTCAGCCGGGGCTCGATGGATCTGAGCGAGAAGGACGGCGGCTTGCCCCCGGACCACGTGGTGGAGGAACGCGACGCCATCCTGGCGTCGACCGAGCGCCTCATAGACCAGTACCACGATGGCGACATGGTCTGCGTGGTGGCCGCCCCGTGCAGCCCCTTCTCGGTCACCAGCGAGCTGATGGTCGAATCCGCGGCGCTGGCCCGGGCCCGGGGGGTGCGGCTCCACACCCATCTCTGCGAGACCGTCGACGAGCAGGACCACTGCCTCGAGCGCTTCGGACGCCGGCCGGTGGACCAGCTGGCGGAATGGGGCTGGATCGGCGACGACGTGTGGGTGGCCCACGGCATCTGGTTCGACGACGCCGAGGTGGCCGCGCTGGGCGCGGCCGGCACCGGCGTGGCGCACTGCCCGTCGTCCAACGCCCGCCTGGCCGCCGGCATGTGCCGGGTCACCGACCTGGTGGCCGCCGGCGTGTCCGTGGGGCTCGGGGTGGACGGGGCCGCCAGCAACGAGGTGGGCGGGCTGTTCCCCGAGCTCCGCCAGGCCCTCTACACCGCCCGGCTGCGCACCCTCGATCCCGGCGCGCTGATGCCGCCCGACGCCTTGGCGCTCGGAACCGAGGGCGGTGCCGGCTGCCTGGGGCGCCCCGACCTGGGGCGGCTCGAAGCGGGCGCGGCAGCCGACGTGGCGGTGTGGCCGGGCGACAACCTCGGCGACATCGGGGATCCCCTCACTGCGCTGGTACTGGGGCCCGACCGTCGGGTGCGTCACCTGTTCGTCGCCGGCCGTCCGGTGATCAGCGATCACCAGCTTCGGGGCGTGGCTGTGGACGCAGCACACCGACGACTGGCCGACCACGCCCGCCGCCTCTGGGACTGACGCCGACCTCGTCCCGGAACCGGCGGCGGGCAGCCACCGCCTCCGGCGAGCAGGCTGTCGCCGACGTCAGCGAGGCCATGGCCGAGGTCGAGACCTTCGACTTCGGCCGGCGCTGAGAGCCAGGCAACGGTGGGGTTCGATCTCGGGGCACGGCGGCCCCGAGCACCCGACATCGAGCGGGGCTGTCGCATCCTCACCCCGCGCAGCCGATCCGTCGGCCAGTGGTCAGATCGAACAACAGGATGTCGCTCGGGTCGACCCGCAGGACGAGAGGCTTCCACAAGTTGATGGCGTCTCGTACGGGAACGGGCACCGTGATCATCGAGGTCGGATCGGAGCCGACAACCAGCCGGTTGCCGACGACGCTCACGCCTGGTGCGTCGATGGTGGCGTGGACGAGCCGATCGGGACCGTGTCCTTCGGTTGCGACGACACCCGCAACCAGTTGCCCAGAGGTGTCGTAGCGGAGCGACTCCGGGCGGATCCCGACGGCGACCTGGCGTCGATCCATGCCGGCGAGCTCGGGCGCGGTCACCAGCGCGTTGGCATCGAGCGCCACCGACTGCGAACCGACCGCGAGCGCAGCGCGACTCCCGGAGATCGCCAGGGTGGCTCGCACGATGTTCATCGGCGGCGAACCCATGAACTGGGCGACGAACAGGTCGACCGGACGGTGGTACACCTCGACCGGAGAGGCGCACTGCACGACACGGCCTTCCCGCATCACCGCGATCCGGTCGCCGAGGGCCATGGCCTCGACCTGGTCGTGGGTGACGTACATCGTGGTGGTCGACAGCCGGCGATGCATCCTCAGGATCTCGGCTCGCCCGTGGGCGCGCAGACGTGCATCGAGGTTCGACATCGGCTCGTCCATCAGGAGCAACCGGGGATCGCGAATGATCGCCCGCGCCATCGCCACACGCTGCTGCTGGCCGCCCGAGAGGTGGCGCGGTGAGCGCTCCAGGACGTCGGCGAGATCGAGGAGTCGTGCGGTCTCACGGACCCGCCGGTCGACCTCGTTGCTGTGGAGACCCGCCATCTTCAGCGAGAAGCCGATGTTCTCGGCGACGCTCATGTGCGGATAGAGGGCATAGGCCTGGAACGCCATTGCGACATCCCGCTGCTGCGGGCCCATGGCGTTCACACGTACACCATCGATCACGACTTCACCGACGGTCACAGCCTCGAGTCCGGCGACCATCCGGAGGACCGTGGATTTCCCACATCCCGACGGGCCGACGATCACGAAGAGCTCGCCGTCGTCGACGGTGACGTCGAGGTCGCGAACGGCCTGGAAGCCGTCGGGGAAGGTCTTGCCGACGCCTCGGAGCTCGAGTGTTGACATCTCTTCCGAGAACGGTACCCCGCCGGCTCGGGACTGACCGGGGCCCTCGCCGCCGCTCGAGCTAACGGTCGCGCCGGTTCAGTCCGACCCTCGGCGCGTCATCCGGCCTTCTCTGGCGAACCGTGGCCAGCAGGGTCTCGTGATCCAGCACGTCGTGTTCGGCATCGAGGACCGCGGCGCGCACGACCTCACGCAGGTCTGCGCCGGTGAGACCCTTGGACGCTCGTGCGAGGGCGGCGACGTCGGCGGCGTGCTCCAGCCTCGCCAGGTACAGGTGCAGGATCGCGGCGCGGGCGGGTTCGTCCGGCAGGGGGATCGGCACCACCTGATCGAACCGGGCCGCGCGGGTGACCGCGTCGTCGATGGCGTCCGGGTCGTTCGTGGTGGCGATGGTCACGACGCCGCTGTGGCGGGTCATCAGCCCATCCAGCACCGTCAGGAACTCGACGAGCCCCGGGAAGACACCCGTCTCTCGGTCACCGACCATCAGGTCGAGGTCCTCGACCAGGACCAGAGCTGGCGCCAGCTCGTTCAAGCGCTCGTACAGCTGGCCCAGCAGGTAGGAGCCCACACCAGCCGAGACGATGACCACCGTCGCCCTCCCCTCGTACTCGCGAGCCAGCGCCCGGCAGAGCGCGGTCTTCCCGGTCCCCGGCGGCCCGGCCAGCAGGAGGCCCCGATTGCCTCCCAGACCGGCTTCCACGAGCCGGTCCATCCGCTCGAACATGCGATCGACGTTGCGCGTCACCGCCTGCCACACGGGGTCCGGGAACACCAGGCCCTCGCGGGTCTCGGTCGGCGTCGGCACGACCCGCAACCCCAACCCAGCCCTCCCAGCAGTGCTCTCGACCACCCTCATCCGATAGGGGCTGCGCCCGGAGCGAGCGTCGGCGACCAGGGCGGGGAGGAACTTCTCGGCCTCGATCTCGTCGTCGCGCCTCGCGAAGATCTGCAGATACTGAGCCAGCTGCCCCTTGACGGGCCAGGTTCTGAGCAACAGGGGGAACCCGGCCACGGACTCGGGCAGCTCCACGGTGGCGTAGCTGGGCACCCTGCGCTGTTCGTCGCCCACCGACACCGTCGCCCACGTCACCGGATTGGTCGGCGTCGCCCCCTTGAGCGCAGACACGTCGAGGTCTGCGATGAGCTCGGCGAGGGCCAGGAGCACGGCGTCGACGTCAGCGCCTGGCACGGTCTCGCTGAAGCAGACCACATCCTCCGACGAGCTCTGGCCGAGATGGTCGAGTGCGAGCAGGTCGGCAGACTTCGCATTGGCGCGACGGCGTTCGTCGAGCATGTCCGAGTAGAGGGCATGCTCGACTTGAACCAGATCGTCCCGGGTGACCCGTGGGGGGCTCTCGGCCATGTGGCGGAAGGATAGGAGCAACGCCGTGGCGAGCGTGTCCCGCGCCTCGGGTCACCGGGTCGGTGGCGGCGCATCGGCTCGTCAACGGCGACGGCGTCCCGATCCGTTCACCTACCATCGGCCGATGGCCGACGCCGCCCTCCCCGACGGGGATGTGGAGCGCACCACCGACGGTCGCTACGTCGTCGTCGACGGGCGCCGCTGGCGGGCCACCGATCCGTCGATCCCCGACCAGCTCCGCAGCCAGCTCGTGGCCCAGCTGATGGCGGCGCGCCGAGGGGTGCGGGCCCACCAGGACGACCCCAGCGCCCTCGCGCTCGCCCGGCGCTGCGTGCAAGATGCCAAGGTGGCCCTGGGCGAGCGGGGCGAGCCCTGGTGGGAGCGCCCCACCGACGCAGGCCTCGCCGGACGGGCGGAGGCCGCCATCCGCACCCTGCTACGGGCCCGGGCCCCGGACCGCACCATCTGCCCGTCGGACGTGGCCCGCATCCTCGGGCAACCGAACTGGCGCGACCACCTGTCCCTGGTCCGCGAAGTCGGGCGCGAGCTGGCCGCGCGGCGAGTCCTGACCGTCACCCAGGGCGGCGTCGCCGTCGACCCCCACACTGCGACCGGGGCCATCCGGTACCGGCCGGGCCCGGCCCTCGAGATCCTCCCGACCGGGAGCCGGTGAGCTGCTGGACCGAGGCTGCAGCCCGTCAGGCCGAGGCGGGTGCCGCCAGCTCCATCCAAGCGCCGTAGCCTCCGAGGACGTCGGAGACGTCCTCGAAACCGGCCTGGCGCAGGACGCTCGCGCCCACCGACGATCGATAGCCGCCCGCGCAGAACACCACGGTCGGCGCCGTCGGGTCCAGCTCGTCGAGGCGGGTGGGCAGCTGCGCCACCGGGATCGACGCTGCGCCCGGAATGGTGCCGAGCGAGTACTCGCCGGGATTGCGGATGTCCACGAGCTGGAGGCCCTCGATGCCGTCCTTGCGACTCTCGAGCTCGCTCGCGGTCAACCGCGAGGCCCGCTGCACCCGCTCGGGGTGCTCGGCCATGACCGCCGCGGCGTGATCGAGGTAGCCGACCACCCGGTCGAAGCCGATCCGGCCGAGACGGTTCTTCGCCTCGATCTCGAACCCCTCGTCCACCACGAGCACGATGTCGACGTCGGAAGCGACGACCGAGCCGGCGAACTCGGCGTAGCGGCCGTTCAGGCCGACGTTGATCGAACCAGCCAGGTGGCCCCGGCTGAACTCGTCGGGGTCGCGACCGTCGAGGATCATCGCGCCGTCCGCCACCAGGCGGTCGAGCTCGTCGAGGGTGAGGGCTCGGGGGCGCTGGTGCTCGTCGAGCAGCCCCCGCTGCTTCCGGTTGAGCACCGCGTCGTAGACGACGTAGTCCGGAGCCGGGGGCTGGCCCTCAGTCACCAGGTCGACGAAGGTCTGCCGGTCCGGCGCCAGCAGGGCGTAGTTCCCGGCACGCTGCTCGCCCATCGTGGACCAGGTCTCGGTGGACAGGTTCTTGCCACATGCCGAGCCCGCACCGTGC
>JBFKRY010000196.1:0-6153 GCA_041636995.1 Acidimicrobiales bacterium
CAGCGAGGCCCCGGTCAGCTCGTACACCACGCCGTCGATGTCGTACACGCCCTCGCCGGCCTCGAAGTTCGCGATCCCCGACCAGGCCACGATGGAGTGGATGGCGCCGTCGCCGTCCTCGTCGATGCACTCCAGCCCGCCCACCGCGCCGATGCTGGCCCCGATCGGGAACGTGATCGGCACGCCGACGGCCGTGACCTGCACCAGGTCGCAGCGGTCGCGGGTGAACAGGGCCACGAGGTCGGTGGCCGCGCCCGCGCCCACCACCACCAGCAGCTCCTCGGAGGCAGGGTCCCCGTCCAGGTCGACGCTCCCCACCGGGCGGACGACTTCCGGACCGGGCAGGATGTCGAGCGCGCTGTCGAGCGACTCCCCCGCGGAGGTGTCCACCCGCAGCCGCCAGCTGCCGTCCGCCAGAACGTAGGTGGTGACCAGGTCCAGGGCGCCGTCGCCGTCCAGATCGGCGGGAGCCTCGACGGTGGCGGTGGGGTCGCCGGCGAGGCCCGCAGTGCACCCCCCCGGGCCCGGCTGGGGCTCGCTGGTGGGGCCGGCGGTAGCGGTGGCGCCCGCGGTCGGAGTCGGGGTCGGACTCGGGGTCGCCGTCGGAACGGAAGTCGCGGTGACGCCGGTGGGCGTGGGCGTCGGGGCCTCGGCGAGCACCTCGCCGTCGTTGTCGTCGTCGTCGTCGCCGCCCGACCCGGGGCTGGGCTCGGCCACCGTGGTCGGGGCGGGCGCGTCGGTGACGACGAGCGAGGGCTCGTCGCTGCTGCAGGCGCCGGCCACGAGCGCGCCGAGCAGCATCACGCCGACCAGGAGGGGGAGCCGGGCCATCGCGCCATGGTGGCAGATGGGCACCGGCCCGCCGCGGCAGGCGGGCCCGCCCGCGCCCGCCTGGCCCGGCGACCGCTCGTCGACGGGGCAGTGGGCTCGGCAGGTGAGCGCTGCCGAGACCATCGTGGCCACGGTCCGGGCGGTCGAGCACGGCGAGCAGAATCGGGCCGATGCCCTGCTGGCGGTGGGCATGGGAGACCTCGCCGACGTCCTCCCCGCCCGGATCGGCGACCATGCCGCCCAGACCTCTGCACCGGAATCGCCGGTCCTCGTCCATCGTGACCGCCCGGGCGGTCTCGCCAGCCTTGCGGCCATCTACTCGCGGGGCACGGGGCTGCCCGCGGTGTGCGGGGTCACCGAGCCTGCTCGACCACAGCCCCTTCGACGTGCTCGATCCCGATGGGGTGGGGGAGCTGGTGCGGCTCGGCATCGAGCGCGGCCGTGCCGCCCGCCCGGGCCTCGAGTGCGGGATCTGCGGGGAGCACGGCGGCGATCCCTCGTCGATCGGCCTGGTCGTCGGGGCCGGCATCGACTACCTGAGCTGCTCGCGGCCCCGGGTGCCGGTGGCCCGGCTGGCGGCGGCTCAGGCGCTGCTCCGCGCCGACGACGTCGGCGGAGAGCCGGCAGTTTGCGGCCGGAGCCGGGAGCCGAGCCCGCACCGGACAGCGTCCGCAGATTCGGTCGAGGGGCGTTTTCGGGGCCGGCGTCCTTGCTTGCCGACAGCAGTGAGCTAGACAAGGATCGACAGGAGAGGTGTCCGGAGTGAGGGAGCTCGCGATGGACCCTGCAGTTCGTATCCGGGTCGAGGGGGTCGCCGCGGAGCTGGTTCGTGACCAGGGTGCCGGCGCGCTCAGCGTCCGGAGCCTGGCCCGCCGGTCCGGTCTGACCCGATCCCAGGTGCACACCGCCATCGGGAACATGCCGACGCTGCACCGGACCCTGCGCGCCACTGCGGCCGACGAGATCCTCGGCCTGTGCCTCGGGTTGTCGGCACCCGACCTGTCCGACCCGGTGGTTCGACGCTGCGTCGCCAGGTGCCTGGTGAAGGTCATGGCCAGCGACCCGCTCTGGGCCGATATGGCCTTCGACGTCGAGACCCGGGAATCGCCGCCGACCCGAACGCTCGAGCTGGTGGGCCGACGCGAGGGCGCGGAGCCACCGATGGTCGAGGCCTTGGCCCGGTTGGCCTCATCGATCCTGCTCGGGGTGGCCGAGCTGGTCGCGGCCACCGGTGACGAGAAGCTCGGCGAGGAGGTCGCCGATGCGCTGCTCGCCAGCCTCGACCCCATCGGCGCCCTGGTGCCGTACAGGCCGGAACCGCAGTCGGCCCGGGCCATCCGGCCGCCGCCCCAGGACCTCCCGGCCGACGCCGGGGTCGACGAGCGCATCCTCGCCAGCGCCAGGCAGCTCGTGCGCGCCGGCGGGGTCGACGCGGTCTCCATGCGATCCCTGGCACAGCACACCCACTACGGCAAGTCGACGGTGCACGCCCACGTGGTCAGCCGGTCCCAGCTGATCGAGACCCTTCGCACCCGGGCTCGCGCCGAGCTGAGCGCAGTCGTCGACCGGGCCTGCGCCTCGGCCCCCGAGCCGGAGGATCGCCGGGCCCTGCTGGGCCGTGCCTGGGCGGAGGGGGCGCTGGCGGACCCGGTCTGGTGGCTGTTCGCGCTCGACCTGGGGTCGGCCCGGAACGGCGATCGGGCGGTGCTGCGCGCCGACCTCCCGCTGCTGGCCGGCTGGGAGCTCGTCGGCCGCTCGAGCGTGGGCGCCGATCTGGCCGCCCGTTACCTGCGGGGCGTGACCCGCCTGGTGGTCGAGGCCGGGGATCCGGCGGTCGGCGCCCGGGTCATGGCGGAGGGCTTCGGCACCCTCGAGCGGGCCCTGGCCATCGTCGGCGACCGCTGAATCCAGCGCCGGCAGGCGTTCCCGAGGTCGATGCGAATGCCTTGCGGGTCGCTGTTAGCGTCGAGGGTGATGGGAATCGCCGACGATGACATCGCCAAGGTCCGCGCGGCCACGGACATCGTTGCGCTCATCAGCGAGCACCTGCAGCTCAAGCGGGTGGGGCGGCGCTGGGTGGGCCTGTGCCCGTTCCACAACGAGAAGACCCCGTCGTTCTCGGTCAACCAGGAGGAGGGCTTCTTCCACTGCTTCGGCTGCCGCCAGAGCGGTGACGCGATCACCTTCGTGCGTGAGATCGAGGGTCTGGACTTCGTCGGCGCGGTCGAGCGCCTCGCCGCCAAGGCCGGCATCACCCTCACCTACACCAGCGCCGGCGAGGGCCAGCAACGGCAGGCCCGGCGCCGGCTCGTGGACGCGGTCGCCGAGGCCGTCGACTGGTACCACGCCCGGCTCCTCGACGGCGCCGACGCCGGACCGGCACGGGCCTACCTGCGGGAGCGAGGCATCACCGGCGACGAGGCTCGCACCTACAGGATCGGTTGGGCCCCCGACGACTGGGACGCGCTGGCTCGAGGCCTGGATCTGCCGCGGAAGGTGTTCACCGACGCCGGTCTGGGGTTCGTCAACCGCCGCAACCGGCTCCAGGACACCTTCCGGGCCCGGATCCTGTTCCCGATCTACGACATCAACAACGACCCGGTCGGCTTCGGGGGTCGGGTCCTGCCCGGCGCCGACGGCCCCAAGTACAAGAACTCGAGCGAGTCGGCCATCTACGCCAAGAGCCGGCTCCTCTACGGCCTCAACTGGGCCAAGGAGCACATCGTCCGCGCCGACGAGGCGATCGTCTGCGAGGGCTACACCGACGTCATCGGCTACGCCCGGGTCGGGCTGCCGAGGGCGGTGGCCACCTGCGGCACCGCGCTCACCGAGGACCACGTCAGGATCCTGAAGCGCTTCGCGGGCCGGATCGTGCTGAGCTTCGACGCCGACGCGGCCGGTCGGGCCGCGGCCGAGCGCTTCTACGAGTGGGAGAAGGCCTACGACATCGACGTGCGGGTGGCGGTGCTGCCCGGTGGCGTCGATCCCGCCGATCTGGCCCAGACCGACCCCGAGGCGCTCCGGACCGCGGTCGAGCAGGCCCAGCCGTTCCTGGCGTTCCGGGTCGATCGCACCTTGGCAGCCGCCGACCTGGCGACGGCCGAGGGCCGGGCCCGGGCCGCCGAAGCCGCGCTGGCGCTGGTCCGGGAGCATCCCAGCCCCCTGGTGCGTGACCAGTACCTGGTGCACATCGCCGAGCGCTGCGACATCGACGTCGACCAGCTGCGGGCGGTGGCCGACGGCAGGCGCCCCCGCCGCCGGGTCGCGCCGGCGGCCGAGGAGGCCGGCGATCACGAGGTGGTGGACCTGGTCGACTCGGTGGAGCTGCAGATGCTGCGCCTGGCGGTGCACCGGCCCGAGCTGGTGCCTCACCTCGTCACCCCGGAGCTGTTCGCGGTGCCCCGTCACCGGGAGATGTTCGAGGCCCTGCTCGAGGCGTCGACGCTGTTCGAAGCCATCGACAACACCGACGGCGACACCCAGGTGATGCTCCAGGGCCTCATCGTCTCCGACATCGACGACATCGACGAGCGGGCCGCCCAGCGCCTGGCCGGCCGGTTGGTGGACGAGGCCTCCACCAGGGAGCTCAAGCACATCGAGTCGGAGGCCCGGGCCACCGACGACCCCACCCTCGGCAGGAAGCTCGCCGAGCTGCACAACGCCCTGGTCGAGCTGCGCGCGTCAAACTGGGAGATTTCGCAGGCCGAAGCCTTGGTAGCCTGGCTCGAACCAGCGAGGCAGAAGTGACGGACGCCCCGAACCCCATCGTGTCACCGTGGCCCGACGTACCGGACCGCGACTGGCGCGCCATGGTGAAACGGGGCGAGGCCCGGGGCTGGATCGGGATCGACGACGTGATGCGGGTCCTGCAGTCCGTCGAGCTCAGCGAGGACGTCATCACTCGGGTGCGCTCGGAGCTGGCCTCCCGCGGGGTGTTCCTCGACGAGGAGGAGGACTCCCTCGACGAGGAGATCGCGGCGCCGGCGGAGTCCGAGGTAAACGACGTCCAGGCCCGGGTGGCCGCTCGACGGCGGCGCCTCAGGGCCCAGAGCGCGGTGGGTGAGACCGGCGGCGGGACCTCCGATCCGGTGCGCATGTACCTCAAGGAGATCGGCCGGGTCGAGCTCCTCGACGCCGCCGAGGAGGTGCTGCTGGCCAAGCGCATCGAGGCCGGGCTCGACGCCGCCCACGAGCTGGCCCGGCTGGTGGAGAGCGGCGAGTTCGACCAGCTGCCCCCGCTCGAGCGCCACCGGTTGCGGCGCACCGTCCGAGACGGCGAGGAGGCCAAGCGCCAGCTGACCCGGGCCAACCTGCGCCTGGTGGTGTCGATCGCCAAGCGCTACGTGGGCCGGGGGATGCTGCTGTTGGACCTGGTGCAGGAGGGCAACCTGGGGCTGATGCGGGCCGTCGAGAAGTTCGACTACACCAAGGGCTTCAAGTTCTCGACCTACGCCACCTGGTGGATCCGCCAGGCCATCACCCGGTCGATCGCCGACCAGTCCCGCACCATCCGCATCCCGGTTCACATGGTGGACTCCATCAACCGGGTCCAGCGCACCCAGCGCCAGATGGTGCAGGAGCTCGAGCGGGACCCCACCGTGGAGGAGCTGGCCGAGCGCTGCGACCTCACCGTGCCCCGGGTGCGCGAGATCCTGCGCATCTCCCAGGATCCCCTGTCGCTGGACTCGCCCGTCGGCGACGACGAGGCCATGCTCGGCGACTTCATCGAGGATCTCAACGCCGATGCCCCCATCGAGGTCGCGGCCCGCCATCTGCTGGGCGAGGCGGTGATCGAGGCCCTCGACGACCTGGGCGAGCGCGAGAAGCAGGTGGTGCAGATGCGCTTCGGCCTCAACAGCGCCGGCAAGGCCCACACCCTCGAGGAGGTGGGCCGGGAGTTCGGGGTCACCCGGGAGCGCATCCGCCAGATCGAGGCCAAGACCCTGGCCAAGCTGCGCCACCCCCAGCGCTCCAAGAAGCTGCGGGACTACCTCGAGGACGTCTGACGGGGCGCCCGATGAAGCAGGTGCTGGCGGTCGGGACCGACAAGGGCCTCTTCCTGTGCCCCCGCACCTCCGACGGTCGATGGGCGGTCACCGAGCCGCAGTTCCTCGGCTGGCGGGTCACCGCGTTCGAGCGGCTGGCCTCGGGCCGGTTCCTGGCCGGCACGGGCAGCGGCTGGTTCGGGCCCGCCGTGCAACGCAGCGGCAACGGGCGGGACTGGACTCAGGTAACCCCCGGCCCCCAGTACGGTGACGGCGACCGCGCCGAGCTCGAGCAGATCTGGCGATTCCACCAGGCTTCGGACGCGGTGTATCTCGG
>JBFKRY010000197.1:0-6115 GCA_041636995.1 Acidimicrobiales bacterium
ACGCCGGCGCCAGGTCGGGCTCGGGCAGGGCCGCCTCGACGATGGCCATCCGGTTCAGCTCGTCCATGAGCGCCTGGGCCTGCCGGGGGTCGCCGATGGTCACCCGGAACCAGAGGGTCAGGTCCACCGGGTCGGCCCCGGAGCGGCTGGCGAGGGCTCGACGGTCGGCGCGCAGCTCGGCCGGCGCCCGGGCGAACAGGGGCTCGATGGTGGCGCCGGCCCCGGCGAGCGCCGCGGTGAGCTGCGCCGCGTCGGCGCGGTCGATGCCGGTGATCCGGCCCGCTGCCAGCGACGCCGGGACCCCGGGCGCGAACTTCACGTGGAGGGCTCCCGCGGCGGCGGGTGAGCGCAGCGAATCGAACGCGCCCACCTCGATGGGGTCGCGCACCTCGATCGACGGGGCTGTCCCGCGGCCCCCGGCGCTCGGGCGGCCCCTGGCAGGCACGGGCACCCGATGGCCGTCGCCCTCCGGGTCCTGCGCGCCGGCGGGGGCCGGGAGGGATCCGGCCAGCACGGCCGCAGCCAGGAGCACCGTCGCCCAGGTGCGCGGGGAGGGGCGAAGCACCGGCCCATTGTGGCCGGTCGGCGGGTGGACGACGACGCGCCGCCGCGATCGGACGGCTAGGCGTTGGCGTCCACGGTGAAGCAGGAGGAGACCTCGACGCCTCTGGACTCCACCGTGAAGCAGTACTCCTCGCCCGGCCAGAGCCCGTTCCGGGGCATGACCACCACTGCGTTGGCCGAGCGCAGGATCGACCGGCCAAGGCTCTGGGCGTTGGCGTCGGGGTTCGAGTAGTCGGTGCCGTCGAAGACGCAGTGGGCCAGCGGTGCGCCGCCGGTGGTGAAGGTCACCTCACCGACGTCGACGGGCTGTTCGAAGAAGGCCAGCATCGGCAGGCCACGGTGGTCGGGGCAGTGGGTGGTGGGCGAGGGCCACTCGTTGATGTGGGCGCGCACGGGCCCCACCGAGCCCTCCCCGGGCCAGGTGTACGCGGTGCCGGCGCTGCGGTCCCAGTCCCGGGGCGCACCCCAGACGTCGAGGGTGGCCGCCATCCGGATGTTCCCGGCGCCGGCGTCGCGGTAGGCCCCGTAGCCCACCTCCACCAGCGTGGGGGTGAGGAAGCCAACCGCGTGGAAGGGTCCGGTCACCCAGCCGTCGACGGCGGCCAGGTCGGTCATGCTCCACAGGGTGGTGCCGTACACGTTGCTGCGGGAGCCCGACGCGTCCCCGGCGGCGGTGTAGCCGGCGCGACCCGGGATCTCGTCGTGGGTGACGGTTCCGTTGAGGACCATGTAACGGCTGTGCAGCTCGGCGTCGGCCGACAGGCTGTCACGCTCGCTCACCGGGTCGAGCCCGGCCTGGGAGCGGTAGAGGTTGACCCGATCGAGCCAGCTCTCGTACCTGGGGAGGCCCAGGGCGTCGCCGGCCTCGGGCGCCCCCGCGACCTTGCCCGCCTGGCCGATGCTCTCGTTCCCACTGCTCGACAGCCCCGACGAGGAGCCGTACACGATGTTGGCCACCCCGGCGTCGGTGGCCGAGCCCACGTCCTCGCCGGGCGCCCCGGCGATCAGATCGTCGAAGCCGTCACCGTCGAGGTCGACCGCCTGGAGAGAGCTGCCCAGCAGGTCGTGGGGCTCGGCACTGCCGCTGATCGAGCCCTGCTGGCCGAACGAGTAGTCGCCGGCGCTGGTCAGGCCGTCGCGGGTGCCGTACAGCACGTTGACCGAGCCGGCGTTCTTGTTGGAGCCGACGTCCTCGCCAGGGACTCCGATCGCCAGATCGTCGCGGCGGTCACCGTCGAAGTTGCCGGCGGCCAGGGAGGAGCCGAAGCGGTCGCCCCGCTCCACCACGCCGTTGACCGCGCCGTTCTGGCTCCAGGTCTGGTTGCCCGCCTTCCGCAGGCCGTTGGCCCCGCCGTACAGCACGTTCACCGAGCCGCCGTCGACCTTGCTCCCGACGTCCTCGCCCGGCACCCCCACCGCCAGGTCGTCACGGCCGTCGCCGTCGAAGTCGCCGGCCGCCAGGGCGAAGCCGAAGCGGTCGTTGCCCTCGGGCGAGCCCTTGACCGAACCCGACTGGCTGAAGGCCTCGCTCCGGGCCGGGCTCAGGCCGCTGCGGCTCCCGTAGAGGATGGTGACCGACCCCGCATCGGACCGGCTCCCGACGTCCTCGCCCGGCACCCCCACCGCCAGATCGTCACGGCCGTCGCCGTCGAAGTCGCCGACGGCGAGCGCGGCGCCGAAGCGGTCGTGGGGTTCGGGCGAGCCTGCGACCTCGCCGGCCTGGCTGAAGGACTGGTTACCTGCGGTGACGAGGCCCGAGGCGCTGCCGTAGAGCACGTTGACCGACCCGGCGTTGATGACCGAGCCCACGTCCTCGCCCGGCACGCCGACCGCGACGTCGTCGTGGCCGTCACCGTCGAAGTCGCCGAGCGCCACCGCCGACCCGAAGCGGTCACCGGTCTCCACCGGGCCCGCGACTGCGCCGGCCTGGCTGAAGGCCCGGGTGCCGGTCCGTCGCAGGCCGCTGGCGCTGCCGTACAGCACGGTGATGCCGCCCGCGGCCTGCACGGAGCCGATGGCCTCGTTGGGCGCGCCGACCACCAGGTCCGAGTAGCCGTCGCCGTCGATGTCACCGCTGTCGAAGGCCCGGCCGAACTGATCTCCGGCCTCGGCCCTGCCCGCGACCCGGCCCCGCTGGCTCACGCTCATCGAGTCGCGGAGGCTGACACCGGAGGCATCGCCGTGGACGATCGTCACCACGCCGGCGTCGGCCTTGCCGTCGAGGTCCTCGCCGGCGACGCCGAGGACCAGGTCGCCGCGACCGTCGCCGTCGAAGTCGCTCGCGGGCGCGCCGACCGCGCCAACGTTGCCGGCCGCCGTCGTGGACAGGACGGCAGCGACGAGAGCCAGTGCAGCAGCGACGGGGAGAGCCCGACGGCGCCCGGACAGAAGGCCTACTCCGCGCTTCACACGGGCTCGATCGGAGATGCCCCGATCCCGTTGAGCCGATCGACCCGATCGGGATCGATCGGCCTACCGGACCGGTGACTCCACCCAGGTCACACGGCCCAATCCCGGCCGATCCCGCTAGCGTCGGGCCCGAGACGAAGGGGTCCAGGGCCGATGTCCGACCAGCAGCCAGCCACACCGGGTCACGTCGAGCGGGCCCGCCGGGTGCTCGAAGGGGTGCTCGGGGTGCCTGCGACCGAGGGGAACGCGGTGACCGTGCTCCGCAACGGCGACCAGATCTTCCCGGCCATGCTCGACGCCATCACCGCGTCGCAGCACACGATCGACTTCCTCACCTTCGTCTACTGGCGGGGCCACGTCGCCAGGCGCTTCGCCGAGGCCCTGGCGTCGCGCGCGGAGGCCGGGGTCCGGGTGCGGGTGCTGCTCGACGCCGTGGGCGCCCGGCTGCTCGACGACGAGCTGGTCCAGCTCATGACCGGCGCCGGCTGCGACGTGCGGTGGTTCCGCCCCGCCGAGCTCGGGGCCATCGGCGAGGTCACCAACCGCACCCACCGCAAGGTGCTGGTCTGCGACGAGCGGGTGAGCTTCACCGGCGGGGTGGGCATCGCCGAAGAGTGGGAGGGCGACGCCCGCGACGAAACCGAGTGGCGCGACACCCACTTCCGCCTGGAGGGACCGGCCACCGACGGGCTCCGGGCTGCGTTCCTCGACAACTGGCTCGAGACCGGCGACCCGGTGTTCGACCCCGGGGTCGATCGGTTCCCCGACCAGCCCGAGCCCGGTGGGACGGTGGTGCAGGTGATCACTGGCGCCGCGGGGGCCACGGTCAGCGACGTCATGTGGATGTTCCGGGCCCTGCTCGAGCTGGCGTCCGAGCGGGTGCACCTCACCACTGCCTACTTCACGCCCGACGACGAGCTCGTGGTGGCATTGTGCGACGCCCGGGATCGGGGGGTGGAGGTGCGGATCCTGGTGCCCGGACCCCACGCCGACAAGCGCTTCGTCCAGCTGGCCGGGGAGGCCGAGTACGAGCGCCTCATGGAGCACGGCATCGAGATCTGCATGTTCATGCCGTCGATGCTGCACGCCAAGGTGCTCACCGTTGATGGGCGGATCGCCGCGGTGGGCTCGGCGAACTTCAACACCCGGTCCACATCGCACGACGACGAGGTCAACCTGGTCGTGCTCGATCCCGCAGTCGTGTCCGTCCTCGATGACCAGTTCGAGGACGACCTGCGCCGGGCCGAACGGGTCGATCCGGCGGTGTGGGAGGAGCGAGGGCTGCTGCAGCGACTGGGCGAGAAGGCCACCGGGGTGATCTCCGACCTGATGTGAGCGTGCCCGGTCAGGGGGCCAGGCACACCGCCAGGGCCCGGTGCCGGAGGGTCGCGTCCAGCCGACTGTCGAGATCGAAGAGCTCGCCGTCGCGGTTGGCGGCCACGGTTCCGTCGACCTCGACCTCGACTCGGGTCCCCTCGGCCCGCTGCACGAAGGGCAGCTTGTCGAGTCGGCCTCGCCGGCCCGACCACGCCAGCCGGGCCCGCTCGGCGGGCCCCGTGGCCTCGGCGACCACCACGTCGATGGTGCCGTCGTCGGGGTCCGCCCCCGGGGCCAGCGGGAACCCGCCGCCCACCCGGTGGCTGTTGGTGAGGGCCACCAGGGTCATCGGCCCCTCGGCGAGGATGTCGCCGTCGACCCTCACCCGCAGGGGCCAGGACGCGGCAGCGAGCCCGGTCAGCAGGGCCCCCAGCGGGTAGGCCACCCGCCCCAGCGGGCCCTTCAGGGCGCTGGCGCGCTGCGCCGCCACCGCGCCGATCCCGAGATGGACTGCGTTGACCGCGATCCCGCGACTGGTCTCGATCAGGTCGATGCGCGCCACCCGATCCCCGCAGGCGGCAGCGACGGCGGTTTCCATGTCGCTCAGGCCGAGGCTGCCCGCCAGGTCGTTGCCCGTCCCCAGGGGCAGCACCGCCAGCTCGAGGTCGCAGCGATCGACGCGCACCATCGCCGAGACCAGGGCGCTCGCCGAGCCGTCCCCACCCGCGGACACGATCCGTCCGGTCTCGCACTCCTTCACCAGCTGGTGCAGCTCGTCGGGTTCCCCCGTCCAGTCGAGCCGCACCGCGCGGGACTCGGCCAGCCGGCCCACCGCCTCCAGGATGCGGGCCCGGTCCTTCCGACCCGCCCTGGCGTTCGCCACCACCTGCAGCTCTCGGTTCATCGCCCGGTCCTACCCGGATCTGCCGCCCGTCACCCGGCCGACGCCCGTTCGCCGGAGGCGCCGGCGGGGTCCGGAGTCGCTACGGTGGGCGCCCCGACCGTCACGGAGGAGACCATGACCGAGATGGAGTATCGGCGGGTGGGCCGCAGCGGTCTGCGGGTCAGCGTGTTGTCGTTCGGGTCCTGGGTCACCTTCGGAACCCAGCTGGGCGTGGACGACGCCGTGGCCAGCATGCAGGCCGCCTGGGACGCCGGCTGCAACTTCTTCGACAACGCCGAGGTGTACGCCGGCGGCGACTCCGAGCGGATCATGGGCGACGCCATCCGCAAGATGGGGCTGGCCAGGCACGAGTACGTGCTGAGCACCAAGCTCTACTGGGGCATCCACCCGGGCCCCAACATGCGCAACACCCTCAACCGCAAGTATCTGATGCAGGGCATCGACGGTTCGCTCGAGCGGCTGGAGATGGACTTCGTCGATCTCCTGTACTGCCACCGCGCCGACCCCGACACCCCCATCGAGGAGACGGTGTTCGCGATGCACGACATCGTCACCGCCGGCAAGGCCCTCTACTGGGGCACCAGCGAGTGGAGCGCCGACGAGATCCGGGCCGCCTGGGAGATCGCCGAGCGCCACCACCTGCACAAGCCCGTCGTCGAGCAGCCCCAGTACAACATGGTCTGGCGCCGGCGGGTGGAGAAGGAGTACGCCCGGCTGTACGACGATCTGGGAATCGGCCTCACCACGTGGAGCCCGCTGGCGTCGGGGCTGCTGACGGGCAAGTACCTCGACGGCATCCCTGGCGACAGCCGGGGCGCGCTCGACGGCTACGAGTGGCTGGCGGACAACCTCACCGACGAGGCGAACAACGCCAAGGTGCGCAGGCTGGTCCCGATCGCCGACGAGCTCGGCTGCACCCTG
>JBFKRY010000198.1:0-6060 GCA_041636995.1 Acidimicrobiales bacterium
AGCGACTAGCCCGCGGCGACCGGCGGGACGGCTCAGCTGCGGACGAGCCGTCCCGGGCGCTCGCCGGTGTCGGCGTCGTGGCGCCGGGTCGGGCGACCGGCGCAGAAGGTGGCGAGATAGCCCTGGACCGGCTGCATGAGGCGGGTGCCGCCGGCCGGGAGGTCGTGGTGGGCCACCGGAGGCGAGACCCGCAGGTTCTCGTGGTCGATCACGTTGACGTCGGCCCGCTTCCCGGGTGCGAGGGTGCCCCGGTCGTGCAAGCCGTACAGCGCGGCGTTGCGGGCGGTCTGCTTGTGCACCACCAGCTCGAGCGGGAGCTGCTCGCCCCGCCACCGGTCCCGGGTCCAGTGGGTGAGCTGGGTCGTGGGCATGGTCCCGTCGCAGATGAGGGTGACGTGCGCGCCGGCGTCGCTCAACCCGGTGACGGTGTCGGGATGCACCAGCATCTCGCGGAGCACGTCCATGCGGGCGCTGGAGTCCACGGTGCTGAGGGAGGCGAAGCGGGTGCCCCCGTCCTCGATCAGGAAGTCGTAGAGGTAGTCGAGGACCTCACGCCCGGCGGCCGCAGCCCGGGCGCCCAGGGTGGCGTCGAGCTCGGGCTCGTAGTCGACCGGGTCGTCCAGGGGGTACATGACCGCTGCGGCCCGGCTGAACAACCCGTAGACGTTCTCCATCGAGCCGGGGGCCTCGGGCCGGACATCGGGCTCGGACAGCAGCGTCCGGCGCATCTCGGGCGAGCGCATCGCCTCGGCCCGCTCCGCCAGCGGCAGCGGCGCCAGCTTCTCGATGTAGGTGGGCCGGCGCATGAAGGCGTGGTAGCCGCTGAGGCCGGTGAGGAACCCGATCGGGCGCGACGACACCTGGGGTCGCAGAAGGGCGCCGGCCCGGTTCGCCTCCTCGGTGAGCGCCAGGATCTCCCGCCACAGGTCCGGGTCGTAGTCGGGCGACTGGACCAGGGTGAAGGTGACCGGCCGACCGCTCGCCAGCGAGAAGCGGCGCATCAGGTCGTGCTCGGCCTCCTGGGTGGTCTGCTCGCCGCCGAGGCCCTCGAGCTTGCCGACGGTGCCTGCGGGGATCATCTCGAAGACCCCCTTGCCCACGATGGCCATGGCGTCGGCGATGGCGATGAGCTCCTCGTCGGCGGCGAAGGTGCCAGGCACCGGCTCGCCCCAGAGGGCGCGGTGACCGATGGTGCGGGAAGTGCTGAACCCGACGGCGCCGGCCTCCAGGGCCTCGGCGACGATCCGGGCCATCTCGGCCATGTCGTCCGCGGTGGCGTCCTGGTTGGTGCGACCCCGCTCCCCCATGGCGTAGAAGCGAACCGCCCCGTGGGCGATCTGGGCCCCGACGTCGAGGGTGTAGCGGCGCCCGGCCAGATAGTCGAGGTACTCGGGGAAGGTCTCCCAGCGGCCCCACTCCATGCCCTCGTACAGCGCCGAGCCGGGGATGTCCTCGACCCCCTCCATGAGCTCGATCAGCGCCTGCTCCTCGCCCGGCGGCACCGGCGCGAAGCCGACGCCGCAGTTGCCCATGACCACCGTGGTCACCCCGTTGTGGGACGACGGCGCGATCTCGTCGTCCCAGCTGACCTGGCCGTCGTAGTGGGTGTGGAGATCGACCCAACCGGGAGCCACCAGGGCCCCGTCGGCGTCGATGGTCTCCCGGGCCGCCCCGTCGATGCGGCCGCCGACCTCGACGATGCGGCCCCCGGCGATGGCCAGGTCGCCGGTGACGGGCGCGGCCCCCGTGCCGTCGACCAGCAGCCCGCCCCTGATCACGAAGTCGTACACCGCGGGCCTCCCATGCTCGGCGGGGCCATCGTAGGAGCCGGGACCCCCGCGTGCGCAGCCGTGGCCGCGACGGTTCGGCGGCGGATCCGTCGTGGTACCGTGCCGTCGCCGGCCGGACCGGTGACGATGCAGGGGACGAAGACCGCTTGAGAAGGGTGTACGCGTCACCGACACTGGTGGGGGCCCTCATCGCCCTCGCGCTCATCGGGGTGGTCTGGGTCGGGGGCGACTCGATTCGCTCGTCCCTGCGGGCCGGCGACGAGGCCAGCAGCGACCTCGCAGCAGCCAACAGCTACCAGGAGCTGATCGCGGCGCTGGCCGAGATCCAGGACGAGCGGGGGCTGGCCGAGCTCTGGATCGCCACCGGACGGCCTGCGGATCGGGCCGAGCTGGCGGAGCAGATCGAGCGGTCCGACCGGGTGCTCGCCGGCCTGGGAATCGGCGCGAACGGCGACGAACAGGCCAGCGAGCAGCTGTCGGAGATCCCCGACCGGCTCGATCGGATCCGCTCGACGGTCGAGGACCGGGGCGACGTGGCGTTCGACCTCTACTCCGACGTGATCGACCTGCTGGTGGTCGAGATGGGCGAGACCACCGCGGGGACCCGGGGCTCGGCCGGTTTCGCCGAGCGGAGAGCGCGCGACGTGCTGGTCGACGTGGCCGAGGACGCGGCCACCCGCCGGGGCCTCGTGGTCGGGGCCCTGGCCCGTGTCGATGCCGTCGACCAGGACCTGCTGGTGCGGCTCTCCCTGCTCGAGTCCGACATGATCAGCCGGATCACCGACGCCGCACGCCTGGTCGACGGTGAGCTCGGTGAGCGCATCGCTCGCTTGTCGGACAGCCCTGCGGCAGGCGCCACCGCCGCCCTCATCTCCGAGGCCGCCGACCCCAGCACCCGTGCCGCCACCGCCGAGGACTGGTTCGAGGTTGCGTCGCAACAGATCGACGAGATCACCGCGCTGATCGACGACCTCAACGCCGAAGATGCCGAGCGGGCCGAGCGGGCCAGCGACGCGGCCCGCAGACGGGTCGTGCTCGAGGCGGTGGTGTTCGTGGGCCTGGGCCTGGCGGTGGCCGGGCTCGGTCGGGCCGCGGTGACCGCCACCCGGGACCGGGCAGTGGCCCTGCGCCAGCACGAGGAGCTGGTGGCCGGTCTCCAGCAGTGGTTCCAGCCAGCTGCGTTCGCGGGGGTGCGGGGCCTCGAGACCGACTCCGCCTACGAGCCCGCGAGCTCGCACGCGCGAGCCGGTGGTGACTGGTTCGACGTGTTCGAGCTGCGCAACGGATCGGTCCTCATCGGGATCGGCGATGTCGCCGGACACGGCCCCGAGGCCGTGGCCCAGATGGCCACCCTGCGGAACATGCTCCGCGGCCAGAGCATGACCGACCCCGCGCCGATCGGTGAGCAGGCCGAGCACCTCGATGCCGCAGCTGCGTCGCTCGGCATCATGGCCACCCTCTTCTACGGGGTGTGGGACCGGACCACGATGCACCTCGGCTACACCCGGGCGGGCCATCTCCCCGGGGTGCTGGTGGGCCCGTCCGGCGAGGTCTGCGTGCTCGGCGGGGGCACCGACACCCTCATCGGGGTGCGCCAGCGGACGCCCCGGCTCACCTCCGGGGTGGTCACGGTGCCCAGGAGCACCCTGGTGCTGTTCACCGACGGCGTCGTCGAGTCCGCGAACGACCGCATCGACCGGGCCCTGGATGCGCTGGTCGACGACATCGCCCGCCATGCCCGCCAGCCGGACGGCTCGCTCGCCCGCCGGCTCATCGAGCGCCGGCCCTCCCATCACGACGACGCCGCCGCGCTGGTGGTGTGATTCCTGGAGCCGGACTGCCCGGCGGGCCCTTGAGCCCGGACCCGGACCGGTCACACCTCGTGCTCGTCGGCCTCATGGCGTCGGGCAAGTCCACGATCGGTCGGCTGGTCGCCGACCTGCTGGAGCTGCCGCTGGTGGACAACGACGAGGTGCTCGAACGCCACGGCGGCCTGAGCGCGGCCCAGATCGCCCGGCAGGGCGGGGTCGAGCGCCTCCACCGCCGCGAGCTGGCGGCGCTGCGGTGGGCGCTGGGGCGGCGCGACCGCTGCGTGATCACCGCGGCCGCCAGCGTGGCCGACCGGCCCCGCCGCCTGTCCCGCCTCCTCGCCTCCCACCAGGTGGTCCTGCTCCATGCCGCGCCCGAGGTTCTGGCCACACGAGCGGGCGCCCCCGGCGACGGTGACCATCGGCGCCTGGCCGGGGCCGGGCTCCTCGACGCCCTCCTGGTCCATGCCGAGACCCGCCTGCCGGTCTACCGATCGCTGGCCGCCGTCGAGATCGACGTGGGCGAGCTCGAACCGGCGGCCGCAGCCCTGCAGGTCGTCGAGCAGGTCTCCGGTGCCGGCTGAGCACTGGCGAGGGATCGCTCGGCGACGGGGCCGATCCCACGTGTGACGCTGCGCGCGGGCCACGAGCCCAGCTCGACCGGGCAACAGCCGGGTGGCCCCGGGCCGTCCGGCGGGACGACCCGGTAGCATCGGCGCAGGAGGAACCGGTGCACGAACTCGCGCTGTGCGCAGCCATCGCCGCCACCGTGGGCGACCACGCCGGCGGCGCCGCGGTCCGGGCGGTGAACGTCGAGATCGGCCACCTCCGCCAGGTGGTGCCCGAGACGCTGCAGTTCTGCTGGACCTTGCACAACGAGGGCACGCCCCTCCAGGGCTGCGAGCTCGTGGTCGATCATGTTCCGGCAGCCATCCGGTGCCGCGGCTGCGGAGACCGGACCGTGCTGGAGGAGCCGCTCCTGGTCTGCGGCAGCTGCGACGGCACCGACGTGGAGCTCACCAGCGGGGAGGAGCTCTCCGTCACCTCGATCGACATCGACCGCCGGGCCCGCTGATGGGCCGGTTCCACCGCCACCCCGACGGTACTGTCCACCAGCACGATCACGACGATCGGGATCGCGGACGCCGCTCCCGCGACGTCGGCGATCACTCGGGGTACGAGACCGGGGTCGAGCGGGTGGCGGTGCTCGAGCGGATCCTGGGCGAGAACGACCGTACCGCCGACGCCAACCGGCGGGACCTGGCCGCACACGGAGTGCGCACGATCAACCTGATGTCGTCGCCGGGGGCTGGAAAGACCGCGCTGCTGCGCCGCACCATCCCGGCGCTGGGCCCCGAGATCGCGGTCGGCGTCCTCGAGGGCGACATCGCCACCAGCCTCGACGCCGACGCCCTCGCCGACGTCGGTGCCGCGGTCTCGCTGGTGAACACCAGCGCCGGCTTCGGGGGTGAGTGCCACCTCGACGCCACCATGGTGCGGTCGGGGCTCGGCCGGCTGCCGCTGGAGGCGCTGGACCTGCTGATCATCGAGAACGTGGGCAACCTGGTGTGCCCGGCCGAGTTCGACGTGGGCCAGGACGCCCGGGCCATGGTCTACGCCGTCACCGAGGGCGAGGAGAAGCCGCTCAAGTACCCGGTCATGTTCCGGACCGCCGACGCGGTGGTGGTCAACAAGATCGACCTGCTGCCCCATCTCGACGTCGACCTGAGTGCCTTCCACGCCAACCTGCGCGCGGTCAATCCCAGCGCGGTGGTCTTCGAGCTGAGCGCCCGCACCGGTGAGGGCATCGACCCGTGGCTGGCCTGGCTGCGGGACCTGACCCGTCGCTAGTGAGGGTGCGCGCCGAGGAGGTGATCCGGCGGCGGTTCACGGTCACCGGCATCGTGCAGGGGGTGGGATTCCGGCCGTTCGTGCACGGTCTGGCCGCAGCACACGGGCTGGTGGGCCGGGTCGAGAACACCGGTGCCGGGGTCCGGATCGAGGTGCAGGGCCCGGCGCCCGCGGTGGGGGGATTCGCTCAGGCTCTCGCCGCGCACCCTCCCCCGCTGGCGGTCATCGACGCCATCGCTGCCGAGGACCGGCCGATCGAGGAGGATGGCGAGTTCCGCATCCTCACCAGCTCATCGGGCGAGCTGGCGACCGCGTTGGTCTCACCGGACGTGGGCACCTGCGCGGACTGCCGACGCGAGATCGCCGATCCGAGCCAGCGCCGCTACGGGTACCCGTTCACCAACTGCACCAACTGCGGGCCCCGGTACACCATCGTCACCGGCATCCCCTACGACCGGCCGAACACCACCATGGCCCCGTTCCCGATGTGCGACGCCTGCGCCGTCGAGTACCACGACCCCACTGACCGCCGCTTCCACGCCCAGCCGGTGTGCTGCCCCGATTGCGGGCCGCAGCTGTCGGCGAGCCTCGACGACGTGGTGGCCGCTTGG
>JBFKRY010000199.1:0-5795 GCA_041636995.1 Acidimicrobiales bacterium
ACCCGGCGCAGGGGGCCGGCGGCGTCACGGAGTCGCTGGCGGGCCGCTGGCGGCAGTGGCTTCGACACCTTGTCGAGGAGCTGGGCCACCCTGGTGTCGACCGCGTCGAGGCGCTCGAGCTCCTCGGCGCTCAGCTGGAGGTCGGCTGCGGCCAGGTTCTCCTCGAGGTGGGCCATCGAGGAGGTGCCGGGGATCGGGGCCATGACGGGGGAGCGGGCCAGCAGCCACGCCAGCGCCACCTGGCCCGGGGTGGCGTCGTGGGCGTCGGCCACGTCGGCGAGGGCGCCGGTACCGGACGTGAACCCGAAGCCGTGCAGCGGCGCGTACGGGAGGAACGCCACCCCGTCGGCCTCGCAGGCTCGCAGCACGTCCTCGTGGTCCCGGTCGCGGATGTTGTAGCGGTTCTGCACCGACGCCACCGGGGTCAGCGCCACCGCGCACCGGTACTGGTCCAGGTCGACGTTCGAGAGGCCGATGAGGCGGACCTTCCCCTCCTCTCGGAGCTCGACCAGCGCGCCCACGGAATCCTCGACGGGCACCGCGGGGTCGGGCCGGTGCAGCTGGTAGAGGTCGATGGTGTCCACGCGCAGCCGCCGCAGCGACCCCTCGCAGGCGGCCCGCAGGTGGTCCGGCCGGCCGTTCGGGTCCCAGGAGCCGTTCGCACCCCGCACCAGCCCGCCCTTGGTGGCTACCACCAGCCCCTCGGGGTAGGGCGCCAGCACCTCGGCGAGCAGCTCCTCGTTGTGATGGGGCCCGTAGGCGTCGGCGGTGTCGATCAGGGTGACCCCCGCCTCCACGACCCTCCGCAGCACCCGGGCCGCCTCGTCGGGGTCGGCCGGGGGGCCGATGATCCCCGGTCCGGCGAGGCGCATGGCCCCGAACCCGAGGCGACGGACCTCCACGCCCTCGCCGAGGCCGATGGTGCCGCCCAGGCGGGCACCGCTGCTGTCACCGTCCGATCGCACGTTCACGCCACAGTGCGTAGCACTGTTCGGGCCCGGGCGCGGCGCGCTGTTCAGGTTCGGGGCGCTGCGGTAGGCTCGCTCGCTGCACGTGACGTCGGTTCCGAAGTCCGGTGTGATCCCGGCACTGTCCCGCAACGGTGATGCTCCCGAGCCCCGCTCGGGGGACGAGTCCGGTCGAGGCCGGCGACACGACGAACCATCCCGAGGAAGGACGGGTTCGTCGAAGGGACCTCCTGTCGACGAGCACCAACGGCCTCGATCCAGGAGGAACCGTGAGACCGAGACTGCTGTGGCTGCTGGTGCTGGCAACGCTGGTCGTCGCCGCGTGTGGCGGCGGGACCACCGAGCCCGTCGCCACCGGCGATCCGCTCCCGACGGCCACCCCGGAGCCCACGGCCGAGGACGCCGCCACCCCGGCACCGGAGCCGACGGCCGAGCCCACGGTCGTGGCGTCGCCCACGCCTGCGCCGACGGCCACCCCGGAGCCCGACCCGGCACCCCAGCGCATCATCTCGCTGTCGCCCGCCCACACCGAGATGCTGTTCGCCATCGGCGCCGGCGAGCAGGTGATCGCGGTCGACGACCAGTCCAACTTCCCGCCCGAGGCCCCGACCACCGACCTCTCGGGGTTCACGCCCAACGTCGAGGCCATCATCGGATTCGAGCCCGATCTGGTGGTGAGCCAGGGCCTGCCCGAGGACATCGAGGCCGGCCTCGCGGCCGCCGGGATCGAGTCGCTCCCGCTGCTCGCGGCCCAGACCCTCGATGACGCCTACGCCCAGATCCTGACCCTCGGTGACCTCACCGGCCACCCCGAAGAGGCCGCCGAGGTGGTCGCGAGCATGCGGGCCGACATCGAGTCGATCCTGGCCGGCATCCCCGCGCGGGACCAGCCGCTCACCTACTACCACGAGCTCGACGGGACCCTCTTCAGCGCCACGTCGAGCACCTTCATCGGCCAGGTCTACTCGCTGGCCGGCCTCGAGAACATCGCCGACGAGGCCGACGAGGACGGCTTCGGCTTCCCGCAGCTCTCCGCCGAGTACATCCTCGAGCAGGACCCCGATCTGATCTTCCTGGCCGACACCAAGTGCTGTGGCGAGAGCGTCGAGACCCTGGCGGCCCGCCCGGGGTGGGGCCAGCTCACTGCGGTGCAGGAGGGGAACGTGATCGAGCTCGACGACGACATCGCCTCCCGCTGGGGCCCCCGCGTCGTCGAGTTCCTGAGGGTGGTCGTCGAGGCGACCGCCGGCGTCGGTGTCGCTGCGACCGGCTGAGGCCGGCGGGCTCACCCCCGCCCGGCTGACCCCCGCTGCGCTCGCAGCGGCGGTGGCGGTGATGACTGTCGCGACGGTCCTGGGCGTCATGCTGGGGGCGGTGACCATCCGCCCGGACCGGGTGGTGGTCGAGCTGCTGGACCATCTCCCCGGGATCAGCCTCGACTCCGGCCTCAGCCTCTCCCGGGAGGCGATCGTGTGGGACATCCGGTTCCCCCGGGTGGTTCTGGGGCTGATGGTCGGCGGCATGCTGGCGACGTCCGGCGCCGCCTACCAGGGAGTGTTCCGGAACCCGCTGGCCGACCCGTATCTCCTGGGGATCGCCGCGGGCGCCGGGTTCGGGGCCACCGTGGCCATCGTCGCCGGCGCCGGCGACGGCTCGGGCCTGCTCGACGCGGTCCCCCTGGCCGCCTTCCTCGGCGCTGCCGTGGCGGTCGGGCTCACCCTGGTGGTGGGCGGCGCCCTCAGCGGTCGGGGCACCGCGGCGACGCTCCTGTTGGTCGGAGTGGCGGTCGCCGCGTTCTTCACCGCGCTGCAGACCTACGTCCAGTCCCGCGAGGTCGAGCGCCTGCGCGACGTCTACAGCTGGATCCTGGGTCGCCTCTCGGGCAGCAGCTGGGACGAGGTGGCGCTGCTGCTCCCGTACGCGGCGGTGTCCATGCTGGTGCTGCTGGGGTCCCGCGGCGCCCTCGACGTGCTGGCGGTGGGGGAGGAGGAGGCCAGGACGCTCGGCATCGACCCGGTGCGGGTCCGGTGGCGGGTGGTGCTGGCGGCGTCCCTGGCGACCGCGGCTGCCGTCGCAGTCAGCGGGCTCATCGCCTTCGTCGGCATCATCGTGCCCCACCTGGTACGCCTGGTGGTGGGGCCCAGCAACCGCCTGGTCCTGCCCCTGTCGTTCCTGGTGGGCGGGGCCTTCCTGGTCATCGCCGACCTGATCGCCCGCACCATCCAGTCGCCGGCCGAGCTCCCCATCGGGGTGGTCACCGCCTTCTTCGGAGCCCCGTTCTTCCTGCTGGTGCTCCGCACCCGCGACGCCGGGGTCGGCGTATGACCTCCGCCGCCGAGATGCCGGCGCCGGCGGCGCCGGTGGTGGCCCTCGAGGGCACCTGGGTCCACCTGGGAGGGCGGGCCGTGGTCCAGGGGGTGGATCTGCGCGCCGACCCGGGTGGCTGGACAACCGTGATCGGCCCCAACGGCGCCGGCAAGACCACCGTACTGCGAGCTGCCGCGGGGCTGGTCCCGGTCTCGGCCGGGTCGGTCACGGTCGCCGGCCGGCCCGTCGAGTCCTACGGCGTGCGGGAACGGGCCCGACTGCTGGCGGTCATGCCCCAGCACCCGACCATCCCGCCCCGCATGCGGGTGGTGGACTACGTGCTGCTCGGCCGGACCGCCCACCTGGGCCACGGGCTGCGACCCACCGGGGAGGACGTCGCCGCGGTGGCTCGCATCATGGCCGCCGTCGGCCTCGACGGCTTCGGGTCCCGCCGGGTCGACCAGCTGTCCGGAGGCGAGCGCCAGCGAGCGGTGGTGGCCCGGGCCATGGCCCAGGAGGCCGGCATCCTGCTGCTCGACGAGCCCACCACCAGCCTCGACATCGGCCACCAGCAGGAGGTCCTCGAGACCGTCGACGAGCTGCGTCGGGCCCACGGGCTCACCGTCGTGGCCACCATGCACGACCTGGGGCTGGCGGCACAGTACTCCGAGCGGCTCACCCTGCTCGTCGGCGGCGAGGTCCGGTGTGCCGGGACTCCCGGCGAGGTGCTGACCGAGGCCCGGCTGTCCGAGGCCTACTCGGCAGAGCTGGACGTGGTGCAGGATGCGGGCGAGATCATCGTGATCCCCCGGCGAAGGAGACGCCATGGCTGACGATCCCACCGTCGTACCCACCGAGAACCCGGTGAAGGGGGCCGCCGCAGCGCCGCGGTCGCAGCTGATCGTCAACACCGGTGACGGCAAGGGCAAGTCGACCGCAGCGTTCGGGGTGATGCTGCGGGCCCTGGCCCGCGGCTGGCGGGTGGCGGTCATCCAGTTCCTCAAGTCCGGCGACTGGAAGGTCGGCGAGGAGAAGATGGGGCGCCAGCTCGGGGCGGACTGGTGGAGCCTGGGCGAGGGCTTCACCTGGGACTCCGAGGACCTCTCCGAGGACGAGGCGGTGGCCCAGCAGGCCTGGGCCCACGCCCGAACCGTGATCGAGGCCGGCGAGCACCAGCTGGTGATCCTCGACGAGATCACCTACCCGATGAACTGGGGCTGGATCGACGGCGCCGAGGTGATCGAGGTCCTGGCCGGGCGGCCGGCGGCCGTGAGCGTGGTGGTCACCGGCCGCGACGCGCCGCCCGAGCTGATCGAGATCGCCGACACCGTCTCGGAGATGCGCAAGATCAAGCACGCCTTCGACGCCGGCCTGCTCGCCCGACGGGGCCTCGACTACTGAGCTCTTCATGTCGGCGATGCCATTGGCGGCGTCGCCTCATGTGTCGACCTGCGGCGAGGCCGCGACGGCCGACCTGTTCGTGCGCCGGGCCCAGCCCGGCCGGGGCGGCCATCCCTGGCCCGTGGATGGTGCCGTGAACGTCGATTGCCCCCGCACGATTGCCCCCTTCACTCGCTTGCGCGATGCGGCACGTCGGTCAAGGAAGGGGAGTAGGGGAGTAGGGTCCTCGGCAGGGCTAGGGAAGGGGTGGAGTCATGCGCAGAACCGCGATCGTGCTCACAGTGGTGGTTGTCGTCGGGATGGCGCTGGTGCCGTTCGCCACGGCCGACCACGGCGAGCAGCTCCCGAAGAACGCCGAGCAGCTTGGGCCGCAGCAGGGCGAGGCGCTGGTCGCAAAGCGCGCTCAGAACACCGGCAAGGGCATGCCGTCGATCCGCGGTCCGTTCCCGGATACGGTCGGCCTCGACTTCCTCGGCCAGGTGACCAACGCCGAGCTCGGCGCCAAGCGGCTGGTGTTCACCGGCGCCAGCTTCCTCTCGGACATCTGGGGGTGGACCTCGTCCGACACCGGCGACGAGTACGCGATCGTCGGCACCACGGCGGGGGTGGCGTTCGTGCGGATCACCGACCCCACCGACCCCGAGTACCTCGGCATCGTGCCTACCACCAACCCGAACACGCTGCTCAACTTCTGGTGGGACATCAAGACGTACGAGGACCACGCGTACTGGACCACCGAGGTGCGGGACGCCGGCGTCGCCATCTTCGACCTCACCCGCCTCGACGCGCTGCCCGAGGCGCCGCCCGGTACCGAGCTGGCCGAGGACGCCCGCTACAGCGACAACGGCTACCGGGCCGCCCACAACATCTCGATCAACGAGGACAGCGGGCGCGCCTACCTGACCGGGGTGACGAAAGATCTGTCGGTGGATCCCGGCTTCACTCAAGAGGGCGTGGTGATCCTCGACCTGACCATCGACCCGCTCGCCCCGGTCGAGGTGGGCCAGATCCTCGGGATCGACTCTCACGACGCCCAGATCGTCGACTACGCCGGCCCCGACGGCGACCACGCCGGCGCCGAGGTGGCGTTCGTCTACAACGGCGGCGACCGCGAGCTGG
>JBFKRY010000200.1:0-5769 GCA_041636995.1 Acidimicrobiales bacterium
CGTGGCCCCGGTGCCCGGCCAGGGCCCGATCAGATCGATCACCTGCCAGCGGCTCCAGTCGTCCCGAGTGAGCAGCCGGCCCCCCTCGATGAGCTGGGGCTCGAGGTCCCAGCCGATGGAGGACACCTTGCCGGTGTCGAGGTCCACCAGCTGCAGGTCCCGGTCGTTGCCGCCGACGGCGATGACCAGGCCCACCGGCTCTCCGAAGACCGGCCCGATCTGGACCTGAGCCGGCTCCCGGCGCTCGATGTCCCCGACGCTCGGCGCCGCCGGGCTGCTCGACGTGGGTGCCGGTGCGGGCTCGGCGACCAGGGCCAGCAGCGCCACCACGCCGAGCACTGCGACGGCCAGGACCACCATTCCCGAGAGCGCGCCTCTCCTCGGGCGCTCGAGCTCGTCGGGCGCCAGCTCCTCGAGGTCTACCAGCTCGACCTCCGGCAGCTCCGGCGCAGCCACCCCACGAGTCTGTCATGGGCCAACACCGTCTGCGGCCGGCGGGTCACCGGGTAGCGTCGGCCAATGGGAGTACGTGGGCTGATCAGCCACCTGGACCTCAACGTGTCGGATCCCGCCCGGTCGATCCCGTTCTACGGCCTGCTCCTCGAGTACCTGGGTCTCGAGCGGGTCGACGAGGAGGACGGCCGCTGCGTCTGGGCCCAGCAGCTGCCCGGCGGCACCTGGTGGGGCATCGAGATCCGCGCCCCCCGGGGCGAGGCCCCCAGATCGCACCACGAGCGATACAGCCCCGGCATGGATCATCTGGCGTTCCACGCCGAGAGCCGGGCCGACGTCGACGGGGTGTACCAGCTCCTCGTCGCCGCGGGCCACGAGGTGGCCGACCCGCCCGCCGAGTACGACTACACCGACGACTACTATGCGGTGGCCTTCGACGACCCCGACGGCATCCGCCTCGAGGTGGTCCACGAGCCCTTCGCCAACCCCTGAGTAGGGGGGTCGAGCTACACTCGCCCCTGGCGGCCAGCCACGCCTGCCGTGCCCGGCACCCACGCTGCCGGTCTGGACGGCAAAGGGGACCCCGAGTGCTCGGCGAACGTCCGCACTACCACTGAATGTGTGCCCAGCAGCCGTCGCCGAGCGTGGGTCGGCCACGGTGCCGGGCTGTTCGCACGAGAGGTAGTGACATGACTCGACAGGAATCGTTCAAGCGTCGGATCCGGGCCCGCATGGCCACCACCGGCGAGCGGTACACCGCGGCGCGCCAGGCCCTGCTCGACCAGGCTCCATCCGGAGGCCGGCGCCGCAGCTGGGTCGTCGAACCCGAGGTCGGCGAGGAGGCAGTGCGGTCTGCCACCGGTCGGGGCTGGGACGACTGGGTCGACTGCATCGAGGCGTGGGACGGCCGGACCGGCGGACATGCCGCCATCGCCTCGTACCTCGCGACCGAGCACGGCGTCGAACCCTGGTGGTCGCAGACCATCACCGTCGGCTACGAGCGGATCACGGGGACCCGGCTGCCGTACCAGCGACCCGACGGGACCTTCACCGCCGGCAAGTCGCGCACCGTCGCAGCCGACACCGGCGTGCTGCGTGCGATGCTCCTCGACGATCGCCACCGGGGTGACCTCTTTCCGAGGCTCCCCACCGAGCTGCGGTCCGATCCGGCGGCCAAGGCCATCAGGATCGCCATCGGTCCCGGCGTCGCGGTGATCTCCCTGGACGGTCGGGCCGATGGGCGGACCAAGGTCACCGTGGCCCACGAGCGGCTGCCCGCCTTCGACGACGTCGAGGAGTGGAAGTTCTACTGGTCGGACTGGCTCGACGCCATCGACGGCGAGCAGGCGACCACCTGACCCCAGCCCCCGGCCGGCGTCAGAACGTGCCGCTGGTCTGGGCCTTGGCCACCGACGCCCGCACCACCGGGATGTCCTCGTCGGCGAGCTCCGCCATGACGTCCTTGCGGGCCAGGGCGGCTTCCACGTAGGGCGCGAGCTCGGCCTGCTTGGCCGCCTCCCGCTCGGCCTCGTGCGCGTGGAGCTCGGCCATGACCTCGCCTGCGAACAGCTCCAGCGACGAGCAGATGTTCTTGTGGCTGTTGCGTCCGGCCTGCTGGAGGAAGATCGTCTGGTCGACCCCCGCCTCCTGCATGGTCAGCAGGTGGCGCCGGGCGTCGTCGGGGGTGCCGATGCAGCTGGCGTAGTCGTCGCCGGCGGCGATGGCATCGGCGATGAACTGCTGCTCCCGGTTGCCGCGCAGCTCCTGGAACTCGCCCCACAGGTTGGTGCGGCCGGGCACGGTGTCGTGGGCCACCAGCGCGTTGAGGGCGTACCGGAAGAACTCGAAGCCCTCCTGGCCCAGCCGGATGGCCTCGGCCCGGTCCTCGTGCAGCGAGAAGCCCGAGACCAGCGCGACGTTGGCGTTGACGCTGTGGCCGATGGGCACGCACTCCTCGCTCTTGACGATGTCGTAGTAGGTCTGCACCCAGGTGCGGGCCTCGTCGGGGTCGACGAAGCTGAACGCCAGCGCGCCCATGCCGTTGCGGGCCGCGACCTTGATGGTGTCCCGGTTGGTGCAGGCCAGCCACATCGGTGGGTGTGGCTTCTGGTGGGGCTTCGGGAGCACGTTGCGGCACGGCATCGAGAACCCCTCGCCCTCGTAGCCCGGGTACGGCTCCATCACCATCATGTTGGCGATCTGCTCGGCGGCCTCCAGGCTGAGGGCCCGCTTCCGCTTGGCCGAGATCCCGAACCCGTGGAGCTCCAGGCGAGTGGCGCCCTCGCCCACGCCGAAGTCGACCCGGCCGTCGGACATCAGATCGAGGGTGGCCAGGGCCTCGGCCGTGCGGGCCGGATGGTTGTAGTGGGGGATCACCTGGCGGATGCCGTGGCTGAGCCGGATCCGGCTGGTGCGGGCCGCGGCGCACGCCAGGAACACCTCCGGCGCCGATGAGTGCGAGTACTCCTCGAGGAAGTGGTGCTCGACCTCCCAGGCATGGTCGAAGCCGAGCTCGTCGGCCAACACCACCTGGTCCAGGGCCTCGTGGAGCAGGCGGTGTTCGTCGTCGGGGGACCAGGGGCGGGGAAGCTGGTGCTCGTAGAAGACGCCGAACTTCATGGCTCAGAGGAGAGCACGAGCGAACCCGGCGCGCCAAGTGGCCCCGCCGCGACCGACGCCTGGGCTATCGCAGCGACACCGGCCTGCGGCCGAGGCCCAGCCGGGGGACAGGTGAGCGAGGCCACGGTTGCGGGCCTTCCCCGGGCTGGCCGGGGCGGCGGGGCCGCCAGTCGACCGATCCGATGCGGTCGGCGATCAGGAGACCCGCACTCGCGACCGCGATCCCCACGACGGCGTCGAGGATGTAGTGGTTGGCGGTGAGGACCACCGCCGCCCCCATCAGCAGCGGCGACAGCACACCGGCCCAGCGCAGGATCCGCCACGGCGCGTGCCGATAGAGGAACAGCCCGATCAGGAAGTTCCAGCCGACGTGCAGGCTGGGCATCGCCGCGTACTTGTTCACCAGCGCCGGCGGCTGCAGCACCCGGTACGAGCGCGACAGCTCGGTGACGGTGTCGACGAACTCGGTGCCCAGGAGGCGAGGTGGGGCCACCGGGTAGGCGACGAAGCACACCAGGCCGATCGCTCCCGAGGCGAACATGGCGTTGCGGAGCTGGCGGTAGCGGCACGGGTTGATGTGGTTCAGCCAGATCAGGGTGGCTGCGATCACCGGCCAGTGGCCCCAGATGTAGACCCAGTTGGACGCGGTCACCAGCCAGCGATGATCCAGGATCTGCTGCTGGATCACCGCCTCGATGTCGAGACCGAGGCGGCGCTCGGCCGCCAGCACCTGCTCAGCGTTCGCTGCGGCGATGTCGGCACTGGACTCGGTGAGGCCGCGCACGAGGAAGTACACCAGAATGGCGCCGAGGACCAGCGCCAGCTGGCCGGCGAGGCGCACGAGCGATGCCCGAATCGAGCGCCGGCGCTGGGCCCGCTCCCACTCGAACCGGTGGCACGGATCCCTGCGACCGGCCCGGGCGTCCGCGTTCTCGACCGGTTCCGAGGGTCGAGAAACACGGATGATCGAGCTCATGGCTGTGCCCGCCTCTTGCGCGCAACCGATGGCGACATCGTCGCCGAGTTCAGTAGGGAGGGCGCCGGGGCGGTCTCGTCGAAGTGCCGACGAGCTGCCCGAACGGCGCTTGGACGCATCCTATGTTCCGCGACCGGCCTTGTGGAGGGGGCAATTCGGCGTCATCGGTCACATCGCAGGCCGTCGCGGGCGCCCCGGAGGCCCTACCCGATCCCGGTATGCCCGGAATCCCCGCATCCGGTAGCGGATCTACCGGCTCGCCGGGATGGTGGATCGGCGCCGGGCACCGTTTCATGGGCCCTCGCGGCCACGGGAGGTGGTCGCCGGGCGCTCCCGTGACGAGCGGGACACGACAACGAAGGAACCCTCTTGACCCACGTACCACTGCATCGTCGAGCCAGCCGCCGGCTGTCTCGCCGCCTCACCTCGGTGCTGGCGCTGGCGCTCACGGTGGCGCTGATCTCGGCCGGCGTCGCCGTCGCCGACGATCTCCAGGCCGACGGCGACGGCCTGGTCCCTTTCGGCAACAACCCGACGGTCACGATCGGCGACGTCTGCCAGAACGACCAGGTCTCGGGCACGGTGCTGCTGGCCATCCGCCGGACCGGGGCCGGGCAGGTCTACGCCAACAACGCGCGATCACCGTCAGCGCAGGAACGCCGTCGGGGGCTGCGACCGTGACCCACTCCTTCAGCGACAACTCCATCGGGCTGCCCGGAAACTGGGGCGGTGTCAGCAACAACACCGTCAGCGGCGACACCGCCACCTCGACGGTGACCGTCACCGCCGGCGCCTCGACGGGCGCCAAGAGCGCGAGCATCGTGTACTCGGCGTCCGGAGACCGCAACACCACGCCGGTCACGACGCTCACCAGGACCGCCACCGTGACCGTCAACTGGAACGTCGTCGTCTGCGCCGACACCACCCCGCCGGTTCTCAGCGGGGTGCCGTCCAACATGACGGTCGAGGGCAACACCACGGGCGGGGCCAACGTGAGCTGGGCGGCGCCGACGGCCACAGACGTGGTCGATCCGTCGCCGGTGGTGTCCTGCTCGCCGAGCTCGGGGAGCTTCTTCGCCCTGGGTGGCCCCCACGCGGTGAGCTGTTCGGCCACCGACGCCAGCGGCAATTCCGCCAGCGCCGGCTTCCAGGTGACGGTGGTCGACACGACTGCCCCGTCGCTGTCGGTGCCTTCGAACATGACGGTGGAGGGCAACACCACCAGTGGCGCCAACGTGAGCTGGGCGGCGCCGACGGCCACCGATGTGGTCGATCCGGCGCCGGTCGTGTCCTGCGTCCCGAGCTCGGGCAGCTTCTTCGCCCTGGGTGGCCCCCACACGGTGAGCTGTTCGGCCACCGATGCCAGCGGCAACTCGGCCAGTGCCGGCTTCCAGGTGACCGTCCGGGACACCGTGGCCCCGACCTTGAGCGGGATGCCCGGCAACATCTCCGCCGTCGCCACAGGTGGCGGACAGGCGGTGGTCTCCTGGACCGCCCCGACCGCCACCGACCTCGTGGACCCGGCCCCGACCGTGGCCTGCAACCGGGCGTCGGGTAGCTCGTTCCCGGTCGGGACCACCCCGGTGACCTGCACCGCGACCGACGCCAGCGGCAACGTCAGGAGCGCCAGCTTCCAGGTGAGCGTGGTCTACTCGTGGAGCGGCTTCCTCCGGCCCGTCGACAACCTGCCGACGGTCAACCGGGTCAAGGCCGGCAGCGCC
>JBFKRY010000201.1:0-5754 GCA_041636995.1 Acidimicrobiales bacterium
AGGGTGCCGAGGACCACGAGCACGATGAGGGGGTGGCCGAGGACCACCACGACGACGAGGCCGTCGAGGACCACGAGCACGATGAGGGGGTGGCCGAGGACGACCACCACGACGACGAGGGTGCCGAGGACCACGACGACGAGGGCATGGCCGAGGCCCACGAGGACGAGGGCACGGCCGAGGACGACCACCACGACGACGAGGGCACGGCCGACGAGCCGTCCGGTGGCCACGACCACGAGGCCCACGCCGGCGACGCTCCCCACATCGCCCTCCAGCCCGGGAAGACCGGTGACCTGGTCGTGACCTTCGACACCGTCGGCGAGTTCATGCTCGGCTGCCACATCCCGGGCCACTGGGACGCTGGGATGCGGGCCCGCATCACCGTGGTGGAACCCGGGGCCGGCGCATCCGCCTGAGCCAGCGGTACCTCGGAGGGTCCCGGTCAGGCGGCTCCCGACCGAGCCCGGGTCCGCAGCCGGACCACTGCCACGACCTGCAGCGTGACCGTGGCGGCCATCAGACCCAGGACGACCCCACGGTGCCACCCCAGGCGCTGCTCCACCCGCCAGTAGTGGAACGCGTGCGCGCCCACCAGGACGAACGCCACGTACGTGGCCCGCTGGGCCGCCTTCCAGCGGATGGCGCCGAGGCGTCGGAGCCACCGGTTGCTCGAGATGACCACGAGGCAGACGAGGATCGTCGCCGCGCTCAGACCCAGCCAGTTCGCCCACCCCCGGGCGCCACCCAGCAGCGGCAGCGGGCGGTCCAACGACGGCCGGGCCACCACGAATGAGCGCCAGGGGCGCCAGATGTTGCCGTGCACGGACAATCCCACCATCAGGTGGATGACAGCGATCATCCCCGCGGCGACACCGATCGTCCGTCGCCACGGCAGGTGCACCGCAGGCGGGCGACCGCTCAGGACCCGGACCGGTCCGTAGGCGAGCGCAACCGACAACAGCAGCAGCGCAGTGTCGGCCAGCGCCATGCTGATGCGCCAGCGGGGGCTGTCCGCCTTCGGGTCCGGATGGTCCACCCAGAGCTCGGGCGAGGCCCCGAGCAGCAGGAACAGGCTCGTCGCGCACGCAGCAGCCGCGGCAGCAACGATGGCAGCCCGCCGGGGGGCGGCCGCCCGTGACCGGCCTGGCTCAGCTGCCCAGCGTCGTCCGGTTCGGTTCTCTGGCTCGGCCCACACCCGGCAACCGATGGTAGCGAGTCCCTGGGCCCTGGCCAGGCAATGCAGCCGTCGCCCAAGCGACATCAGGCCGCAACACCAGATCGCGGGGCTCGACGCTAACTTGACTCATGGCGCTGGCGGTGCTCCCCCCCGGTGAGCACGAGGTCCTGGTCTTCCTGGTCCAGGTGGCCCTCCTGCTCACCGTCGCGCGTGCCCTGGGCTGGGCGTTCCGGCGGGTCGGCCAGCCCGCGGTCATCGGCGAGCTGCTGGCCGGGGTGCTGGTGGGCCCGTCGGTGTTCGGGCGGGTGCTGCCCGATGCCTTCGACTGGACCTTCCCGTCCGAGGCGGTCCAGAGCGGGATGTTGTACGCCCTGGCCTGGCTCGGGCTGCTGCTCCTGCTGGGCACCACCGGCATCGAGTCCGACCTGAGCGTGATCCGGCGCCTGGGCCGGCCGGCCGTGGTGGTCACCGCGGGCAGCCTGGTGTTGCCGCTGCTCGGTGGGTTCCTCACCGGGCTGGTGATGCCCGACGAGCTGGTGGGACCCGAGGTCGACATCGGCGTCTTCGCGGCCTTCCTCGCGGTGGCCCTGAGCATCTCGTCCCTTCCGGTGGTCGCCCGGGTGCTCGCCGAGCTGGGCATGGTTCGCCGCGATGTCGGCCAGCTGATCCTGGCGGTGGCGGTCGCCAACGACATCGTGGGCTGGATCCTCCTGGGGGTGGTGGCCGGTCTGGCCGGCTCCACGAGCGCCTCGGTCGCCGACGTGGTGGTGACGGTGGGGGCGGTGGCTGCGTTCCTCGCCGTGGCCCTGAGCGCCGGCCAGCACGGCGTCGACCGGCTGCTGCGAGCCACCGCCGGACCGGGCCACACGTCCCAGGTCGTGGCCGTCATCGCCCTGGTGGTCGGGGCCGGGGCCCTCACCCAATGGATCGGCGTCGAGGCGGTGCTGGGGGCGTTCGTGGCCGGGCTCGTCGTCGGCCGGTCGCGCTGGCGGGACGAGCGGGCCGTCGCGGTCGTGGACACCGTGGCCCACGGGGTGCTGGCGCCGCTGTTCTTCGCCACGGCGGGACTGCGGGTGGACCTCGGTGTGTTCGCCGATGCCACGGTCGCGACCTGGAGCGTCGTCATCATCGTGGTGGCCAGCGCCACCAAGCTGGTTGGCGCTTCCGCGGCCGCCCGGGCCGCGGGGTTGCCCCGGCCCGAGGGCCTGGCCCTCGGTGCCGGGCTGAACGCCCGCGGCGCCCTCGAGATCGTCATCGCCTCGATAGGCCTGGGCATCGGTGTCCTCACCGACGCCTCCTACGGCGCCATCGTGGTGATGGCGATCGTCACCTCGGTGGCGGCCCCGCCGCTGTTGCGCCGGGCCCTACGCGGCTGGCCCGGCACTCCGGCCGAGCAGCAGCGCCTGCGGGCCGAGGAGCTGGCCCGTCAGCGGATCGTGGTCTCCAACCGGCCCCCGCTCCTGCTGACCAGGGGCGGCCCGGCCTCCATCAGCGCGGCACAGCTGCTCGATCTGTGCTGGCCCCCGCACCATCCGGTCACCGTGGTCGCCCCCGCTCATGCGGATCTGGCTCCGATCCGCCACGCTCTGGCGGGACGGCCGGTCCACGTCGTCCACCCCCGACGATCCGGCGACGACGCCATCCTGGCCGAAGTCGGACGGGGGCACGCCGCGGTGGTGGTCGGGCTCACCGACCGCCCCGGTGAGCCGCTGCTGACGCCGCTGGTCCGCCGACTCCTCGGTGCCGAGGTGCCCGTCGTCCTCCTCAGGCGCGAGCGGATCTCGGGTCGACCGATCCCGGCAGCCTTCGGCAACGCCCTGGTCCCGGTCACCGGCTCCCAGACCGCCCGGGCCGCGCTCGAGCTCGCCACCGGCATGTCGGCCGCGCTCGGCACCCAGCTCACGCTGGCCAACGTGGACAACACCCCGCCGGCCCACACGGGCGACGTGTTGCACCGGGTGGTGCAGGTCGCCGACCCGATCCTGCGCAGCGCCGCGGAGGCCGCCCGCTCGGGCGGTGCCAGTCAGGTCACGACCCTCTGTCGGGTCGCGGACAACCCGGTCGCCGAGCTCAACCGGCTCACCCTCGAGCTCGAGATCGACATCGTGATCGCCGGGACGACCACGCATCACGCTGGCGATGCCACCCATCTCGGACCCGTCGCCACCCACCTGCTGGCCATCTGTCCGGCCACGGTCGCGATCGTGGCCACGCCCCCCGGGTGGACCGGATCACGCCGGAGCTGAGCGCGCCCGGGGTCTAGGAGGCCGCCCCCATCAGCAGTGCGGTCGAGACCAGCACCGCCACCAGCGCCACCGCCTCGGCCGTGACCACCAGCCGGAAGCGGTGAGCCAGAGCGGGGTCGCGGGGGGCCCGCTCCATCTGCGGGATCAGGACCTCGTGGTTGTAGCCGCCGGCCGCAGCCGCGAGGGCGACGAATCCGGTCTTGGCCGCCAGGGTGCGCCCCCACTCGGTGCCCCAGAGGTCGGCGGGTGAGTCGAGCACGATCACGGTGAGCGCCAGCCCGGCCGCACCGACGGCCACCAGGGCCCCGGTGGCCACCACCGAGAACCGCACGGCCAGGTCGAGGGCCCGCAGGTCACGCCCGTGCCGGTGCCGGTGCCACAGCACCACCGCGAGCATGAGGACCCCGCCGGCCCAGGCGGCACCCGCGGCGACGTGGACCACGTCGGTCAGGCCGGTCCAGAACCGGTGGCCCTCGGTGACGGTGTGCCCGTCGAAGAGGTGTGCCGCCACCAACGCCGCGGCCCCGCCGATGGCACCGGCGGACCCGACCGTGGGCAGCCAGGCCTGGTCGTCGTCGTGGACCAGCCGATGCCCACCGGCCGCCCCGCTGTGGCGGGGAGCGTCGGCCTCCGCGTTCCCGGGCCCGGAGCCCACCCCGACGAGCTCGCGAATGGCGACCACGGGGTCCGGCGCGGCCGTGGCATCGATGATCTCGAGCCGGGCTCCGGCGGCCAGGGCCAGGCCGCCGCCGATCCGGAGGGTGACCGCCATGCCGAAGGGGGAGACCAGGACCGAGAAGACGGTCGTCGGTGACCGCAGCCCCGCCCAGCCGCGGGCCTCGACGCCGAGCTGGGCGACCAGCTCGGCCGTCGCCCCCAGGACCACCAGGATGCCGGCCCACCGGACCCAGTAGAGGACCTGGCGGACGTCCCGGCGGGGGCCACGCAGGACCGCAGCCGCGAAGATCAGCGCGCCGACACCGACCAGGGTCCCGATCAGGGTGACCATCCGAGCCCCGGCGCCGACCCGGCGCGGGATGGCGGAGGGATCCGCATCGGTGTCGAGGAAGGCGTCCAGCCCGTCGGCGGCGGGCGGCGCGGCGGCGAGGTTGCGCCCGGCCGGCGCCGCGGCCGGCTCGGCGTCGAGCCCGTCGGCGGGCGCGGGTCCGGTCACGTCGAAGGAGAAGCTGCCGTCGATGGGGTGGGCGTCGGGGGCCTTCACCCGCCAGCGCACCCCCACGGTCCCGCCGGCCAGGGGCGGGTCGAACCGCAGCACCCAGGTGGCGCCGTCGGTGGAGGTCGCGGCGGCAGGGGTCCGAACGGTCCCTGCGGCGTCGAGGATCTCGAAGCCGGCTCCGACCGGCTCCGCCTCGCCGGTGAAGACCAGGGTGACGATGTGCACCGGGTCGGCGACGACCGAGCCGGGGGCGGGCTCGGCTGAATCGAATCCCGTGTGGGCGCCGGCCGGCGCTGCCGACACCGCCAACGCCACCACGATGCAAACCGCGGCGACGGGCAACGACACGGGGGAGCGGAGGGGTCTCATGGGTGCGGGGTGCTGACAGCGACTGTGACGATCGGAGGCACGATCGGAGGCACTCCGCCCCTGGCCCAGGCCGGGATCCATCGTAGGTGATCAGCGGGCGAACCCCCGGTCACGGCTCGAGAGCACGCGTTTCGGGCCCCTGAGCCGCGGGTACCCCGGCTCTACCCGACGACTGGAGGGAGACCCATGACGACCATCACCGACGCAGAGCCGACGACCGTCCACCACGAGCGGGACGGCGACGCCGCCACGCCCCACGAGCAGGGGACGTCGATGAGCTACTGGCGGTTCGGGGCCATGATCCTCGCGTCGATGGTGGCGATGTTCGTCCTCACCTACGTGAACTCCTACGAGCTGTCCCACGTGCAGTGGAGCGAGACCCGCTTCTACATGACCTTCGTGATGGGGGCCACGATGGCGGTCATCATGCTGGCGTTCATGCTGGGCATGTACCGCAACACCAAGGTCAACCTGGCCATCGTGGCCGGGGCCGTCCTGGTCTTCGTCGGGGCCCTGTGGCTGGTGCGGAGCCAGACCACGGTCCAGGACACCTCCTACATGCGGGCCATGATCCCGCACCACTCGATCGCCATCCTCACCAGCGAGCGGGCCGAGATCGACGACGTGCGCGTGCGCGAGCTCGCCGACGAGATCATCGGGGCTCAGCGTCGCGAGATCGCGGAGATGAACTGGCTGATCGACGACATCGAGGCCAACGGCGCCGCCACCACTGCCGAGGAGGCCGACGCCCGGCCGGTGCCCGACTTCTCGGCCGGCAGCTG
>JBFKRY010000202.1:0-5727 GCA_041636995.1 Acidimicrobiales bacterium
ACCAGGGGTCCGAGCAACGTGAGAACGGCGCGAAGGAGAGCGCCGGAGGGGTGGTCGACCAGCCACAGGGTGGCGTCGAGGGCCAGGCCGATGACCACCACGTTGGCGACGGTGCCCACGCCGATCGGCTCCCGCAGCGCCAGGATGACCAGCAACAGCACTGCGCCGACGACGATCACCGCGGTGCCGATGCTGAGCGGGGTCTGCTCGGCCAGGCCCTGGTGGAACACGTCCCAGCCCGGTAGCCCGTAGTCGCCGAGCACCACCATCGCCAGCCCGACCCCGAACAGCACCAGGCCCACGATCAGACGGGGGAGGCGCCTGGCCTGCTCACGCAGCGGGAGCATCCGGCGAAGGGTAACGTCCGCCCGATGATGTCGGTCGACGTGGAGCGGGCGGGGGCGCTGCTGGTGGAGCTGCGAGAGACCGGCCGGACCATCCCCGAGCTGCCCGACGGCCTGCGCCCGGGGAGCTGGGAGGAGGCCTACGCCATCCAGGACGCGCTCCACGACGCGGGCGGCTGGGAGATCGGCGCCCTCAAGGTCGGTTGCACAGGCTCCACCGCACAGGAGGCGCTCGGGATCGACCAGCCGATCGCCGGGCGGGTGCCGGTGCCGACCATCGCGGGCTCGGGCGCCCGGCTCGACCTGGGATCGTTCCACCACCCGCCCCTGCTCGAGTGCGAGGTGGCGTTCCGGCTCGGCGTCGACGTCGAGCCCGGAGGCGAGCTGGGCGGAGTGCACGGCCTGGTCGACGCAGTTGCCGGCGCGATCGAGCTGGTGGACACCCGCTACGACCACCAGTTCGGGGTGAGCGGGCCGAGCACCGTGGCGGACAACAGCGGTGCCGCAGCGATGGTGCTGGGGGCACCCGTCGACCCATCGCACGTCGAGCCTGCGTTCGTCACCGTGGCGCTCGCCACCGAGGGCGCGGAGCTCGCCACCGGCACGGGCGCCGCAGTGCTCGGCGACCCGTATCGGGCGCTGGCCTGGGTGCTGGCCCACGAGGCCCGGCGGGGCCGGACCGTGCCCGCAGGCACCTGGGTGATCACCGGCACCTGCACCGGCCTCACCCCGTGCCCGACCGGCGAGACCGTGACCGCCCGCTTCGATCAGCTAGGCGAGGTGGCGCTGGTGCTGACCTGATCAGCGCTCGTCCCGGGCCGGATCCTCAGGGCAGCGCCGGGGTCAGGTCGATCCGCTCGGCCAGACGGATGCCGCGCCGCCACATGCTGACGAACAGCTCCTGGCCCCGCTCGTTGGCGGGGTCGAGCTGGCTGAAGGTGACGATCCCCAGGGTGGTCAGCCACAGCCCCACCCCCCGCATCTGGCTGACCAGGGTGTCGGTGTCGGGCGGGCTCCCGCCGGCGGCCTCGACCTGGCGCCGGTAGTGGGCCACCAGGTGGTCGAAGTCGTCGTACACCACCACCGGGTCGCTGCTGAGCGCCAGGTAGTAGTACAGGTCGTAGGCGCCCGGTGACCGGCAGGTCAGCTGCCAGTCGACGACGGTGGGCACGCGGTCCGCGTCGAACAGGAAGTTGTCGGTGCGGTAGTCGCCGTGGATGATCGTCCCCGGCTGGGCGGCGAAGTCGGCCACCCAGTCCATGGCCACCGGGGCGAACCGGGGTCCCCAGCCGTGCATGTGCTCGGGGATCAGGTGCCGGTACCGCTCCATGGTCACCGGGTAGGCCTCGTCGAACATGGCCACCATCCCCGCCGACGACGGGTCCGAGATCGGCGGGAGCCACTGATGGGCGTCGGCACGGCCGTCGGACCAGGTGGCGTGGACGCGCGCCAGGCGGGTCAGGTCCTCGATCATCTCGTCGTGGGACCGGGTCTGCAGCTGATCGCCCGGCGTGTGATCGTGCAGGTCCTGCAGCAGCAGGCACCAGTTGCCCTCGGCGGGTTCGGCACCGTTGTAGTAGCACCGGGGCGTGCGCGCGGGGCAGTCGCCGGCCAGGTGCCGGTAGAACCCCGACTCCTTCTCGTAGAGGCGCAGCATCGATCCCATCAGGCGGCCGCCCGGGTCGGTGGTGGGCATCTTGGCCACCAGCGACGCGGGCGCTGCGTCCGGAGCCTCCGCATAGCCGACGGTGAGCCGGTGGATCTGGCCGATGAAGCCCACGCCCTCGCCGATCCGGGACGACTCGAGCGACTCGACCACCGCGCCCTCGAGCCCGCCCTCGCCCAGCGCGCCGGTCAGCCACTCCGGGGTGAGGTCGTCGACGGTGAGCGGGACCGCGACCGGCACGGTCAGCCCTTGGCCCGACCGGTGAACCCGAACAGGCTTCCGGCCACCTTGCGGATCTGGATCTCCTCGGAGCCCTCGGTGATCCGGTACCGGCGGTGGTGCCGGTAGATGTGCTCGAACGGCATCGACCGGCCGTAGCCCACCCCACCGCAGGTCTGCATGGCCCGGTCGGCGGCGTCGCAGCAGAAGCGGTTGCCTCGGTAGTTGCACATCGCCACCTTGTCGGTGATCTCCATGTGGTCGACCCCCTCGTCGAGCTGCCAGGCAGTCTTCCAGATGAGGGCCCGCAGCATCTCGGCCTCGGTGTACAGCTCGGCCAGCGGGAACTGGATGGCCTGGTTCTGGGCCAGGGGCTTGCCGAAGGTGGTGCGGTTGCGCGCCCACTCGACGGCCACGTCGATGCAGTGCAGCCCGGCGCCCAGCGAGGAGGCGGCCTGGCGGATGCGGTTCTCGTGCACGAACAGCTGGGCGGTCTGCAGGCCCCGCCCCTCCTCGCCGAGGATGTCGGCGTCGCTCACCCGAACGTCGGTCAGCCGGACGTGGGCGTGATCGGTGGGCATGTTGAAGGTCCACATGAACTCCTCCACCGTGAAGCCGGGGGTGTCCACGGGCACGATGAAGCAGGTGATGCCCAGGCCGTCGCCGGGCCTGCCCGAGCTGCGGGCGAAGATGTAGTCGTGGGTGGCGTGGTGGAGCCCGGTGTTCCAGTACTTCTCGCCGTTGATGACCCACTCGTCGCCGTCACGCACCGCGGTGGTCTCCATCCAGGTGGCGTCCGAGCCGTGCAGCGGCTCGGTGAGCCCGAAGCCGATGCGGGCCTCGCCGGCGAGCATCTTGGGGATCCACTCCGCCTGCTGGGCCTCGGTGCCGAACCTCTCCATCATCAGCACCGTGACCAGGTTGCCGACGATGGAGCTCTCGTTCTGCAGGTCGTTGTGGAGGCCGAGCCCCCGCCGGGCCAGGTGCTCGCGGATGATGGCCATGTCGAGGTTCGAGCCGTTGCGGCCGCCGAAGCGCTCCGGGAGGTGGTAGCGCAGGAAGCCGGCCTCGTCGGCTGCCTTCCGCATGCGGCCCAGCAGGGCCTCCCACTCGGCGTTGGGGAGCCCGCCCCGGTCCCAGTCCGTCCGAGCGTCCTCGCGCCGGTGGTCGAAGAACCGGCCGTTGTCGTCCTCGCGCTCCATGGGCTCGATCACGTCCACGATGAACCGATCGAGGTCGTCGAGGAGCTGCTGGGTCTCGGCCGGGATGCTGAAGTCCATGGCCGGACCGTACTGCCCGGCCCCCGTGTCCCGCCCCGCCCCACGGGCGGGCGGGCTCAGCGGGTGGTGCTGCCCTCGGCCTCGCCGCGCTCCCGCCGACGCCGGTTGGCCACCTCCAGGGCCTCGGCCCGGGTACGGAGCCGCAGGATCTCGTCGCCGTCGATCACCAGGTGGTCGAATGTGTGTGGGTCCCGTCGGTAGAGCATCGGGCCGCCTCTCGCCATTGTTCCTGATGCGCCATCGGTGCCGGGGTTCGTGAGCTGATGGGTCATCCGGCCCGGGCGGATGGGTGGATGTCCCCGGACCCCGGTCCTGCACGGCGGTCCGGAGTCGGCCAGACTTGCAGGCGCCGACCATCGACGAGGGAGCGCAGATGAGCACCATCACGACCATGGGCGACGTGACGCGTGTGCATGCCGATGCCCGGCCGGACAAGACGGCCGTGATCGCGGGGGACCGGAGCTGGACCTACGCCGACCTGGACCGCGAGGTCAACCGGGTGGCCAACGCCTTGCTGGCCCACGGGATCGAGCCCCAGGAACGGGTGGCGTTCCTCGACAAGAACGCGCCGGAGTACTTCACGTTCCTGTTCGGTGCGGCCAAGGTGAACGCGGTCACCGTGGCCGTCAACTGGCGTCTGGCCCCGCCGGAGATGGAGTACATCCTGAACAACGCCCGGGCCCGGGTGCTGCTGATCGGCGAGGAGTTCCTCGACCATCTGGCGAAGATGACCCTCACCACCGTCGACGAGATCGTCGTGCTGGGCGACGCCGACGACCACATCGGCTACGCCGACTGGCTCGAGGGTCGCGAGGAGACCGACCCCGCTGTGCCTGCCGGCCCCCACGACACCTGCTACCAGCTGTACACCTCGGGCACCACCGGCCTGCCCAAAGGCGTGGAGCTCACCAACGAGAACTTCTTCAGCATGCTGCCGGCGGCGTCGGAGGAGTGGCGCTTCGACGAGCACAGCGTGAACCTGGTGGCGATGCCGCTGTTCCACATCGCCGGCAGTGGCTGGGGTGTGGTGGGGCTCTTCAACGGGGGCACCAACGTGCTGCTGCGCGACATCGATCCGGCCCGGATCCTCGAGCTCATCGAGGAGCACCGGATCACCAACGCCCTGCTGGTCCCCGCGGTCCTCCAGTTCCTGCTGATGATGCCCACCATCGACAGCACCGACTTCTCGTCGCTGCGGATGATGGTCTACGGCGCCTCACCCATCACCGAGGAGGTGCTCGTCGGCTCCATGAAGGCCATGGGCTGCGAGTTCGCCCAGGCCTACGGGCTGACCGAGACCACCGGCGGCATCACCATCCTGCGCCCGGCCGACCACGACCCCGGGGGCCCGAAGGCGCAGCTGCTGCGCTCCGCGGGCCAGCCGTGGGGCGATGTCGAGCTGCGCATCGTCGACACCGAGACCAGCGAGGACCTGCCCGAGGGCGAGGTGGGCGAGGTGTGGTGCCGCAGCATCCAGAACATGCGGGGCTACTTCGCCGACGAGGAGGCCACGGCCGAGGTGTTCCCCGAGGGGCGCGGCGACGACGGACGGGGCTGGTTCCGCACCGGCGACGCCGGCTACCTGCGCGACGGCTACCTGTTCATCCACGACCGAGTCAAGGACATGATCGTCTCCGGCGGCGAGAACGTGTACCCGGCCGAGATCGAGAACGTGCTGATGGGTCACCCCGAGATCGCCGACGCCGCGGTCATCGGGGTCCCCGACCCCAAGTGGGGCGAGACCGTGAAGGCCCTCGTCGTGCCCGCCGCCGAGGCCGACCCCGCCGAGGCCGACGTCATCGCCTACTGCCGCGAGCGCCTGGCCCACTACAAGTGCCCCACCTCCGTGGATCGCATCGAGGCCATCCCTCGCAACCCCTCGGGCAAGATCCTCAAGACCGAGCTGCGCAAGCCCTACTGGGAGGGCCACGACCGCATGGTCAACTAGCGCTGGCGCGTCCGCGCGCTGGCCGGGGTCACATCATGACTGCGACCCCATAGGCGTGAGCCGATCGACGACGCAGCGCCTCTGGCGGGGTGCCGACGTGCCGGGGCGGGAGGCTATGGGCTGTTGGCTCTGGTGAGGAGGTGTTCGTGGATGGTGTCGAGGGCGTAGTGGGTGAGGGGGTCGCCGCTGGGGGTGGTGGGGCCTCGGGGTGGGTCTGGGGAGAGGACCTCGATGGGTCCTGCTGGTGTGGTGGGGCGGGCGCGGGTGGGG
>JBFKRY010000203.1:0-5675 GCA_041636995.1 Acidimicrobiales bacterium
CGCATGCGGCAGATTTCCATCAGGCGGATGGTCCGCTCCTCGACGCCTTTCGCGCAGTCGATGACCATCAGGGCCGAATCCACCGCGGTCAGTGTCCGGTAGGTGTCCTCGGAGAAATCCGCGTGACCGGGGGTATCGAGCAGGTTCACGACGTGGTCCCGGTAGCGGAACTGCATCACCGCCGAAGCGATGGAGATCCCGCGGTCCTGCTCCATCGCCATCCAGTCGGAACGGGCCCGCTGGCGGCCGGCCCGGGCCTTCACCGACCCGGCCTGGGCCACGGCGCCCGCGTACAGCAGGAACTTCTCCGTGAGCGTGGTCTTCCCCGCGTCGGGATGGGAGATGATGGCGAAGGTGCGCCGGCGCGCGGCCTCGGTGGCGATCTCGGTGTGGGGGGAGCTGGGGTCCATGGCAGGGGGTGCCGCCGACGCGGCAAGGTGTCAGGGTAGGGGCTCCTCCACCGGAGTTGGTTCCCCTCTGGCCCCGACGGCTGCAAGTGATACGGTGCAGAACTGTACGGCATCGTACGATCAGCGCAGACGAGGAGCTCCATGACCGAGACGCTGACCACGGCCGAGGCGGAGGCCTTCCGGGCCCGCTGCATCGAGTTCCTCGACCAGCACGCCACCGGCATGGAGCTGGCCGGTCCGGAAGCCCGAGGCAGCGAGGCCCTGGCCCGGACCCGGGCGTTCCAGGCCGAGCTGGCACGCGCGGGCCTGGCCGGCCTGACGTACCCCGTCGAGTACGGCGGTGCCGGGCTGACCGCGGACCACGAGCGCATCTGGCGGGAGGCGGCCAGCGGCTACCCGGAGATGACTGCCCAGCTCACCATCAGCCACGGCATGTGCCTGCCGATGCTCGCCGAGTACGGCAGTGACAACCAGAAGGCGCGGTACCTGGCCGACTGCATCGCGGCGCGCACGCTGTGGTGCCAGATGTTCTCCGAGCCCGGGGCCGGCTCCGACGTCGCCAGCCTGCAGACCCGAGCCGAGCGCGACGGCGACGAGTGGGTCGTCAACGGGCAGAAGGTGTGGACCACGCTGGCCCAGGTGTCCGACTACGGGATCCTGATCGCCCGCACCGATCCCGACCTGCCCAAGCACGCCGGGATCTCCATGCTCATCGTGAACATGCGGGACCCCGCGGTCGAGGTCAGGCCGATCCACCAGATCGACGGAGGCACCAGCTTCAACGAGGTCTTCTTCACCGACCTCCGGGTCCCCGCGTCCGACCTGCTCGGCCCGCTCAACGAGGGCTGGCGGCTGGCCACCGCCATGCTCATGTACGAGCGGGTGGCGATCGGCACGGGCAGCACCGATGGCGTCACCACCCCCCACACCGACCGGCTGGTGGCCCACGCTCGCAAGACCGGACGGCTCCACCAGCCCGTCGTCCGCCAGCAGCTGATGCGGCTGTACTGCGAGGAGACGGTCAAGGCCTTGGTCTCCATGCGCACCCGTGCCGCGCTCGAGGCGGGACGGACCCCGGGACCCGGCGGCTCGCTGGGCAAGCTGCAGGGGTCGAGGATCATGCGCGAGGTCCGACAGCTGGCCACCGAGCTGGTGGGCATGGAGGCCGACGCCTGGGCGCCCGGGGCCCCGGACGAGGCCTGGGCCCGGCTGATCCTGGGCAGCTTCGCGTTCGGCATCGCCGGGGGCACCGACGAGATCCAGCGCAACATCATCGGGGATCGAGTCCTGGGCCTGCCCCGCGAGCCCAGCGTCGACAAGGGAGTGCCCTTCCGCGACCTGCTGGTCGGGACCCAGCCCAAGGGGTGACGCGCACCTTCAGGCGTCGGGGATCCAGTCGCCGTGGAAGCCGTCGGGCACCCGCTGGGGCAGCACGATGCGGGCCCGGGGTGGCGATGACATGTCAGCGGCGTCGAGGATGACCAGCTCGCTGCTGTCGGTCGTGGCGTCGTGGACCGCGACCAGGAGCCAGCCGTCGTCCTCGGCGGTGGCGTCGGGGCGGGCCACGAAGACCGGCTCGGCGCCGCCTCGCCCGGGCCCGTGGTCGTGCGACTCCACGCGACCACTGTCGACGTGGATCTTGAGGGTGGGTCCGAAGAGCTCATCGGCGGGGTGGGCCGGGGTGGCGACCGACGCGGTGTAGCCGACGCGATAGGGCCGGCCGCCGACGGCCGGAGCGTGGCGCGGGAACTCCTGGGGGCGGTCGCTGATGCGCTCCTCGGCGACCCGACCGGCCACGGGATCGACCGTCCAGCGATCGAGGGTGGCAGTGCTGTCGCCGAATGGGCCCCGCAGATCGCGGTCGAACATGCGCTCGTAGCGGCACACGTCGAGCACCACGTTCCCGTCGGCGGTGTCGTAGGCGTTCATCGGGTGGAACACGTAGCACGGCTCGACCGGGACCCAGACGATCTCGTCGGCGGTGCCGTCGCGGGGCAGCAGGCCCACCCGGGCCTGGTGCTCGGGGCTCCACCGGAAGGGGAAGCGCCCCTGGAGGGCCAGCTCGACGTCGACGGTCACGGGGAGGTCGTAGAGGACCGCGTAGCGCTCGGTGAGCGACATGTCGTGGACCATGATCATGTCGTCGACCGGGATGTCGACCACCTTCGTCACCCTGCCCTCGGGCCCCACCACCAGGTACTGGACGTGGCCGGGCAGGTCCGGCCAGCAGTAGGCCATGGCATGGAGCTCACCGGTCTCGGGGTCGTGCTTCGGATGGGCGCTGAACGGCCCGGGCAGGGTGCCGGCGAAGTCGTCCCAGCCGATGGTCTCCAGCTCGCCGGTGAGGGTCATCGGCGTGGTCCCGGCCTCGACCAGGGCCCAGATCCGGCCGGCGAACCCGATGACGCTGGTGTTCGGGCCGAAGTCCCGGTCGCCGAACCGGGGGCCGTCCACGGGTGGCTCCCCGAGGGCGGTGGCGACCGAGGTGCTGCGGAGCCAGCGGTTGCGGTACCACTCGGCCCGCCCGTCCCGCAGCCGCACCCCGTGCACCATGCCGTCGCCGGCGAACCAGTGGTGGGTGAGGGCGTCGACGGTGCCGGGCAGCGGGTTGGGCCCGTTGCGCAGCCAGCGGCCCTCGAGCTCGGGCGGGATGCTGCCGTGCACCGGCAGATCGAAGGCGGTCACCTCGCGGTCGACCGGAGCCCGGTTGCCGGCGAGGTAGGGGTTGACGGTCACGATGTCGGTCACCCCAGGAGTTGACACTCGTACACGTACGTTTGTCAACCCCTGGCCGACAGTAGGGTGCTGCCGTGCTCCCGGACGACGTGAACCGCCTGGTCTGGATCTCGGATCCCCGGCTCTCGCCCGACGCCACCCGGGTGGCCTACGTGGTCAACGGCGTCGTCGCCGATCGGTACCGGTTCCGGGCCCGGATCTGGACCGTCGACGTGGACGGCCGCACCCCGCCCCGGCCGGCCAGCGCCGGCCAGGACCTCGACACCAGCCCGCGATGGGCCCCCGACGGCCGGTCGCTGGCCTGGGTGTCGACCCGGCCCGACGGGGCCGACCACCACGCCGAGGTCGTGCTGTTGGCGACCACCGGACCTGCCGAGCGGACCGTGATCGCCCACCACGACGACGCGGTGAGCGGGCTGGCCTTCTCGCCCGACGGCCGGTGGCTCGCCTACGCGGCACGCACCCGAGGCCCGCACTACGACGAGACCGACGTCGATCGGCGGCCACCCCGCCGGGTCGACCGGCTGTTCGCGATGGCCGACGACGAGGGTTGGGTCATCGACCGGCCGTGGCACGTGTACGTGGTGCCCGCCGGCGGCGGCGGGGACCCGATCGACCTCACCCCGGGACCGGTCGACCACGACGAGGCCTCGTGGTTCACCGACAGCCGCCGGCTCGCGGCCTGCGTCACGAACCAGCCCGATCACCCGCTCGCCAGCGACATCCACGTGATCCATCTGGACGGCTCTGGAGCCCAGCCGATCACCGTCGGCGGCCGGTACTTCTCCCCCAGCGTGTCCCCGGACGGCGAGGCGATCGCCGTGATCGGCCACGACGACCCCGGCGTGCATCCACAGAACAGCCACGTGGGGATCCTCGGCGAGGGCGACGCCACCCCGGCCTGGGTGTCGTCGGACCTGGACCGCTCCTGGGACACCTTCCCCCACGCCCAGCCGCCCACCTGGGAGCCCGGCGGATCGCTGTTGGCGACGGTCCAGGATCGGGGCGGCGTCCACCTGTACCGGTTGGCTGCCGGCCACGCGCCCCGGCTGGTCGTCGGCGGCGAACGCACCGTCACCGGCTGGTCGACGGCGGCAGGCAGCCTCGCGGTGGTGGCGTCCACCACGGATCGGCCGGCGGAGCTCTACGTTCGCCGGGGCGACGACCTCTCCCGCGTCACCGAGGTCACCGACCCGTTCGTGACCCGAGCGCAGCCGCAGGCCGCAGAGCGCTTCACCGCCGGGTCCGGGAGCGAGGAGGTCGACGCATGGCTGTTCACCCCACCGGACTTCGACCCGGGCCGGCGCTACCCGATGCTGCTCGACATCCACGGCGGACCCTTCTCGCAGTACGGCGACGCGTTCTTCGACGAGGCCCAGCTGCAGGCCCGTGCCGGCTTCGTGGTGCTGCTGTCGAACCCCCGGGGTGGCTCGGGCCGCACCGAGGCCTGGGCCCAGGCGATCCTCCCACCCGAGCATCATCGGCCCGGCCAGGGCTGGGGCAGCGTCGACTACGAGGATCTGATGGCGGTGGTCGACACCGCGCTGGCCCGCTACCCGTTCGTCGACCCCGACCGCCTGGGGGTGCTGGGCGGCTCCTACGGCGGCTACATGACCAGCTGGATCGTCGCCCACACCAACCGGTTCCGGGCTGCGTGCTGCGAGCGGGGGGTGTCGAACCTGTTGAACCTGGCGCTGCACTCCGACATCGCCGGCGAGCTGACGGCCTGGTTCGGCCCCTCGCCGTTCGAGAACCCGGCCATGTACATGCGGATGTCGCCCATCACCCACGTCGATGCCATCGAGACCCCGCTGCTGCTGCTCCACTCCGACGAGGACCTGCGCTGCCCGCCATCCCAGGCCGACGAGCTGTTCCTGGCCCTCCACCGACGGGGCCATCCCGTCGAGTACCACCGGTTCCCCGGCGAGAGCCACGAGCTGAGCCGCTCCGGCTCGCCCGCCCACCGGATCCAGCGCGCCGAGCTCATCCTCGAGTTCTTCACGCGCCACCTGCAGCCCTGAGGCCCGCAGGATCAGGGGCGGCTCACTCCAGCGCGGCGCCCATGCCGGCCACGGTGTCGACGTACTCCTCGACGATGTCCATCAGCACCTGGCGGGCGGGGCGCACCTTGCTCATCCGCCCCACCACCTGGCCCACGAAGTAGTTCGCCAGCTTCGCCGCCCCCTCGCTGGTGGCCGCCGAGCGGTTGATCCGCTGCTGGGCCTCGGCGATCAGCACCCCGTGCAGCGGCATGGGCAGCGGCTCCGGGTTGGCGGGGTTGCTCCACTCGTCGGTCCACGCCGAGCGCAGCTGGCGGGCCGGCTTGCCGGTCTGGGCCCGGCTGCGCACGGTGTCCGACGAGCCGGCGTCGAGGAACTTCTGCTTGACGACCGGATGGGTCTCGGCCTCCTCGGTGGTGAGCCACACCGAGCCGGTCCACACCCCGACGGCACCCAGCGCCATCGCCGCGGCCATCTGGCGGCCGGTGGCGATGCCGCCGGCGGCGAGGACGGGGGTCGACACCGCGTC
>JBFKRY010000204.1:0-5634 GCA_041636995.1 Acidimicrobiales bacterium
CCCCAAAGGGTCGCCCGCCCCGGCCGGCGCAGCCGGCCGGCCACGGCCGCAGGCGGGGCAGGGGCCCCGCCCAAGCGGAGGAGGGCGGGGTTGGGGCCCCGCCCGGGAAAAGAGCATCGCGGTCGACATCGGGGGCACCTTCACCGACGTGGTCCTGGTGGACGCCGCGTCGGGGGCGGTGCTGGTCGACAAGACCCTGACCACGCCGAGCGCGCCCCTCGACGGAGTGCGGGCCGGGGTGATCCAGCTGCTGGGCCGGGCCGGGGTGACCCCCAGTGAGATCAACCGACCGATCGTCCACGCCACCACCCTGGTCACCAACGCCCTGATCGAGGGCAAGACCGGCCGGGCGGGGCTGGTCACCACCACCGGCTTCGGCGACACCCTGCTCATCCGCGACGAGCACCGCTACGACATGTACGACCTGCAGATCGAGTTCCCGGCGCCGCCGATCCCGCGGGAGCTCACGTTCGAGCTCGACGAGCGGACCTCGGCCACCGGTGCGGTGCTGGTCGAGCCGGACCCGGCCGCCCTGGCCACGCTCACCGATGCCCTCCGGTCGGCCGAGGTCGAGGCGGTGGCGATCTGCCTGCTGAACTCCTACGTGAACCCGGCCAACGAGCATCTGGTGGCCGACCATCTCCGGAGCGAGCTCGGGGTCCCGGTGTGCGCGTCCGCCGACGTCTCGGCGCAGATCCGGGAGTACCCCCGGATGATCACCGCGGCCTGCAACGCGGCCACGATGCCCGTGATCGGGCCGTACCTCGACGAGCTGGAGAAGTGGCTGTCGGCGGAGGGCTTCGCCGGCTCGGTGCTGATGATGCTCTCCAACGGCGGGGTGGTGGCCGCCGACGACGCGGCCCGGGCGCCGATCCGGCTGGTGGAGTCGGGGCCGGCGGCCGGGGCCCTGGCCGGGTCCTGGTTCGCCCGCCGGCTCGGCGAGGACCGGCTGCTCTGCTTCGACATGGGCGGCACCACCGCCAAGGCGTGCCTGATCGAGGACGGCGAGCCCGGTCTCACGACGTCGTTCGAGGTGGCCCGGGCCTACCGGTTCAAGAAGGGGTCGGGGTTCCCGGTCTCGGTGCCCTCGGTCGACCTGGTGGAGATCGGCGCCGGCGGCGGGAGCCTGGCCCGGGTCGATCAGCTGGGTCTGCTGAAGGTGGGGCCCGACTCGGCCGGCGCCGACCCCGGGCCGGCGTGCTACGGGCGCGGCGGCACCATGCCCACCGTGACCGACGCCGACGTGGTGCTGGGCATGCTCGACCCCGCGGCGTTCCTGGGCGGCGACATGCCCCTCGACGCCGAGCTGGCGACGGGCTCGGTGGCGCCGATCGCCGAGGCGCTGGGCCTGTCGGTCCCGGAGACCGCGGCGGGGATCCACGACGTGGTGAACCAGAACATGGCGGCCGCGGCTCGCATGCACGCGGTCGAGACCGGGGTCGACCTGCGGGGGGTCACCATCCTCGCCTTCGGTGGCGCCGGTCCGGTGCACGCCTGCGGTGTGGCCGACCTGCTGGAGGCGCCGCGGGTGATCTTCCCGGTCAACGCCAGCGTGCTGTCGGCGTTCGGGAGCCTGGTGTCGCCGGTGCGCATCGACCTGGCCCGGTCGATGCCCCGCCCCCTGGACGAGGTCGACCCGGCCGAGCGCGACGCCCTGCTCGACGAGCTGCGGGCCGAGGGACGCCGGGTGCTGCTCGCCGCGGGCGTCCCCGCCGAGGCAGTGGGCTTCCGCTACGGGCTCGACGCCCGCTATGCCGGCCAGGGCAACGAGGTCACGGTCTGGGTGGGCCAGGGTGACGCCTGGCCGGCCACCCCCGACGACGTCCGCCAGCGCTTCGAGACCGAGTACCGGCGAATCTACGGGCTCACCATCCCCGACGTCGCGGTGGAGGCCGTCACCTGGCGGCTCAGCGCCATCGCGCCCCCGTCCGAGGTGGCTCCCCGGCCCGCGGCGGACGGCGCCACAGCGAGGGTCGCCCGGCCCGACGCAGCTCGGGACGCCACGCGCCGGCCGGTGACGTTCGGCCGGGGTCGCGAGCCCGTCGACACCCCGGTACTGCGGCGCGCCGACCTCGCGGTGGGCACCGGCTTCGGCGGACCAGCGGTGGTCGAGGAGCGCGAGACCACCACCGTGATCCCGCCCGGCTGGAGCGTGGAGGTGGCTGCCGACGGCAGCCTGGTGGCGGAGCGTGAGCGATGACGTTCGATCCCGTCGAGCTCGAGATCCTCTGGCAGTCGCTGATCTCGACCGTCAACGAGCAGGCCCGGGCCCTGCAGCGGGCCGCCTTCTCCCCCATCGTCCGCGAGGCCGGCGACCTGGCCAACGCGGTGTTCGACCGGCGGGCCCGCATGGTCGCCCAGGCGGTCACCGGGACCCCGGGCCACATCAACTCGCTGGCCATCGGGGCCGCCAACATGCTGGAGGAGTACCCGATCGACAGCCTCGAGCCCGGCGACGTGCTCATCACCAACGATCCCTACCGCACCGCGGGCCAGCTGCTCGACGTGACCGTGCTGGTGCCCGCGTGGCGCAACGGGGTGCCCATCGCGTTCTTCGGATCCACGATCCACCACACCGACGTCGGCGGCTACGGCATCGGCGCCGGGGGTCGCGACGTCTTCGAGGAGGGCCTGTGGATCCCGGTCTGCAAGCTCATGCGCCGGGGAGAGCGCAACGACGACGTGTGGCGGTTCATCCTGTCGAACGTGCGCCAGCCCGACCACATGGCGGGCGACCTGCACGCCCAGATGGCGTCGGCAGAGGTGGGGGCCCAGCGGCTGGCCAGGCTGTGCGACGACCACGGGCTCGACGACATCGAGGCCCTGGCCGACGAGATCATCGAACGGTCCGAGGCCGCCACCCGGGACACCATCAGGGCCCTGCCCGCCGGCACCTACGACGCCAGCGCGGTGCTCGACCTGGCCGACGGCAGCCGCATCGACATCGTCTGCTCGCTGCAGGTCGATCCCGACTCCGGGACCATCACCGTCGACTACGAGGGCAGCTCACCAGCCAGCCCCTGGGGCATCAACGTGGTGAAGAACTACACCCACGCCTACACCACGTTCACGGTCCGGTCGGTCCTCAACCCGGAGATCCCGAACAACCACGGCAGCCTGGCGCCCATCGAGGTCCGGGCGCCGGAGGGCTCGATCGTGAACGCGGTCAAGCCCCAGCCGGGCACCGCCCGTCACGTGGTGGGCATGTTCCTTCCCAACGCCCTCCTCAAGGCCCTGGCCCAGGTCGCTCCCGAGCAGGCGATGGCCGAGGGATCGGGCGCGGTCTGGACCATGCAGGTGAACGGCACCAGCCCCGACGGCAGCCCGTTCATCACCGCCATGTTCACCTATGCCGGCGGTGTCGGGGCCCGGGCCACCAAGCCCGGCCTCGACGCCTGCTCCTACCCCACCGGGGTGTCGGCGGTGCCCATCGAGGTGGTCGAGGCGTCGGCGCCGGTGCGGTTCCACCGGAAGGCGCTGCGCCCGGGAAGCGGCGGTGCCGGGGCCCAGCCCGGCGGGCTGGGGCAGATCATCGAGTTCAGTGTGGACACCGACCGGCCGTGGCAGCTCAACGCGGTGACCAGCCGGCTGGCCGAGCCGCCCCAGGGGGTCTTCGGTGGCGACCCCGGGGCCCCGGGCCGCTTCGAGGTCAACGGGGAGGCCGTGGCCACCCAGACCCGCATCACCCTGGCCCCCGGCGACGTGGTCCACCTGGAGCTGCCCGGTGGCGGCGGCTACGGGCAGCAGCGGTGATGGCCCGGCCCGCTCCCCGCGAACCTGGCCGGGGCGCCTACTGTTGCATGCCGGAGGGAGGGGCGTGAGCACCGAGAGCATCCTGACCAACGAGACCTTGGCGAGCCTGGACGCGTCGGTCGCCGACGTTGCCCACGCCGCCACGCTGCCGCCCGAGCTCTACACGTCGGCGGAGTTCCTCGGCTTCGAGAAGGAGGCGCTGTTCATGCGCGAGTGGCTGGCCGTGGGCCGAGCCGAGCGCATCCCCGAGCCGGGCGACTGGTTCACCGTGGACCTGCTGGGTGAGCCCGTGGTGGTGGTCCGGGGCAAGGACGGTGAGATCCGGGCCCTGTCGGCCGTGTGCCGCCACCGGGCCATGCAGGTCTGCGAGGGGCAGGGTCACGGCACCACCCTGAAGTGTCCCTACCACCATTGGACCTATGCCCTCGACGGCCGCCTCCTGGGCGCGCCGGCCATGGAGCGGACCGCGGACTTCGACAAGAAGGAGTGGGGGCTGCCCCGGCTGGCGGTCGAGGAGTGGCAGGGGTTCGTGTTCGTCAACTTCGCCCCCGATCCCGAGCCCCTCGGGCCCACCCTTTCCCGCTACGAGCCGTTCATCGCCAACTACGACCTCGCCAACGCGGTCTGCCCCGGGACGTTCACCCTCGAGGCCATGCCGTGGAACTGGAAGGTCATGTTCGAGAACTTCAACGACGGGTATCACGCGAACCGGCTCCACCAGTACGTCCAGGACTTCTGCCCGTCGGACATGTCGGCGTTCCCGGTGCCCTGGGACGACGACTCCAACGTGGTGTTCCGCACCGCGGGCTACACCCACATCGACGGCGGCTTCAACGCCACCCATCGGGTGATCATGGACGTGTTCCCGGGCCTGACCGACGAGGAGCGCCGCCGGTCCACCTTCGCGCTCATCCCGCCCATGATGTGCTTCGGCACCGCGCCGGACCAGTGCTTCTTCTTCCTGGTCCGGCCCACGGGTCCCGAGACCATCGACGTGGAGATCGGCTACATCTTCCACCCGAGGGCGCTCGAGGATCCGCTGTTCGAGGAGAAGCTGGCGCTGTCCGACGCCGGGGTCCAGGTGTTCGTCCGCCAGGACCAGGACGCCACCACCAAGGTGCAGCGAGGGCTGCGGTCCCGGTTCGCCCCACGGGGCCGGTACTCCTGGCAGGAGGAGAGCCACGTCCAGCTGAACCGCTGGCTGGTGCGCCGCTACCGGGAGCGCTGGCCGGGAAACGGAACTGCGCCGTGACCGGGCGCAGAAGTCGACGGATCTGCGGTGCGCTGCCGCAGGAAGGAGGGGCAGCGATGTCCAAGAGAATGCTGACCATGCTGGCAGTGCTGCTGGCCCTGGCTCTGGTCGCCGCGGCCTGCGGTGACGACGACGACACCGCGGCCGAGGCCACGCCCACCGCGGAGGAACCCGAGCCGGAACCGGAGCCCGAACCCGAACCCGAACCCGAGCCCGAGCCGGAGCCCGAGCCCGAGCCGGAGCCGGAGCCCGAGCCCGAGCCAGAGCCGGAGCCGAACCCGCTCGACGCCAACGGCGACGGCGTGGTCCGGATCGGGGTCGCGGCGCAGGGGCCCCGCGACGACGGCGGCTACTACCAGGCGCTGATCAACCAGGCCGAGGAGCTGTCGGAGCAGAACGGGTTCGGCGACGTGCTGATCATCGACGAGATCACCTTCGAGGAGGCCGCGACCGAGCTGGACAACATGGCGAACCAGGGCGTCGACATCATCATGGTCGGTGCCAGCGGCGTGGCCGGGCCGATGCCGGAGCTGTCCGAGGAGTACTCCGACATCTACTGGTACTGCAACTGCGGCGCCGGGTTCGCGCCCTCCGACTTCTACGCCCAGACCCAGGACGAGGGTGCGGGC
>JBFKRY010000205.1:0-5607 GCA_041636995.1 Acidimicrobiales bacterium
CGTGGGCACGCCCGGACTCGAACCGGGGACTTCTTCCTTGTAAGGGAAGCGCTCTAGCCAGCTGAGCTACGCGCCCCTGGAAGTGTCGAGGGTAGCGTCGGCGTCGGTGGGAGAGCGGGCCCCGGTGTCCGGCACCGGCTCGGGCTCCGACGACCCGATGGGGCCGTCGAGGCGCCGCCGGGCGAAGCCGTAGGCCGCGAGGGCGATGACGGTGCCGGCGACAGCATCGAGCAGATAGTGGTTGCCCGTGGAGACGACGGCCACCCCGACCGCAGCGGCCGGGAGCAGCACCAGCAGCCTGGCCCCCCTGGCCTCGAAGAGGCCGGCCACCGCCAGGCAGGCAACCAGGGTCCAGCCCACGTGGAAGCTCGGGAACGCCGCATACGGGTTGCTCCACGACAGCGGGAACCCCAGGTACAGCCGGCGCGCCACATCGCTCACGGTCCCCACGTGGTCCGGGATGAACCTGGGCGGGGCCTCCGGGAACACCGCGAAGAGGACGACGCCGACCAGTCCGGACAGGAACAAACCGTTGCGGAGCCCGAAGTACCGGGCCCGATCGCGGTAGTAGGTGAACGCGAGGGCGGCGGCGATCAGCGGCCAGTGGAACCAGGTGTAGCTGAAGTTGCCGATCCAGCGGAACCACCCGTGGTCGTCGGCGAAGGACTGCAGTGAGCGCTCGTGGTCGAGCCCCAGGTCCTCCTCCAGGGACATCATCCGCTCCGCGTTCGCGAGCGCCTCCTGCTCGCCGCCCTCGACCACCAGGCGCAGGCCGAAGTAGACGAGGGCTCCGGCCACGCAGGCCGCGAGCTGGCCGCTGGCGCCGCGGGTCGAGGGGCCCAGCGGACCCGCGACGTCCGGTGATGTTCCCAGAAGCTCATCTCGGCGGACGCTGTCGATGCTCACCATGGTGGCACCAGCGGCCGTCGGCGGCGATTCCCCGGCGGCTGTCGTCGATCACCCGCGGGTTCGGTCGGCTTCGTCCCGCGCGCATCGGTGAGTGGTGACAAGATGACGTGCAGCTGCGGGCTCAGAGGTTGTCGGATCCGCCCGCGGCAAGGAGGCGAGCACGATGGCATACCTGATCACGCACTTCTACCAGGGCGGCACGAAGGATCAGTACGACGCGACCGTGAAAGCCGTGCACCCCGAGGGCGGCCTGCCGGCCGGCCAGGTCTACCACGCTGCCGGTGCGTGCGACGGCGGGTGGCTCGTCGTCGCGGTGTGGGACTCGAAGGAGTCCTGCGACCGGTTCGTGTCCGACACCCTCATGCCGACGCTGCCGACCCTGGAGGGTGGTCTCGTCGGGCCACCGCAGGAGCGCACCGCCGAGGTGCACAACCTGGTCACCGCCTGACCGGGCCGCGCCGGTATCGACCCGCCGGGCTAGCCGCCGGGCGATTCGGGGCCCCCGGGGAGGGGGAGCAGCCCGAGGGTCTCCAGGAACGCCTCGGTGTACTCGGCCAGCTCCGGCAGGTCGTCGAGCGCGAACCAGCCGACGGCGACGATCTCGGGGGAGTGGCCGCGGATCGCGGCGGGCACCGGGTCCAGAACCACCCGGAAGAGGAAGTTGAAGTGCTGGCGCCCGGGCGCCTTGTAGGGCACCGGTGGCCCGTCCAGAGCCAGGTCCAGGCCCAGCTCCTCCCGCAGCTCGCGGACGGCGGTGGCGGTGGGATCCTCGCGCCGGCCGATCAGCCCGCCCGGCAGGCCCCAGCCCGCCGAGTAGGAGTGGCTGGCCAGCAGCACCCGCCCGTCCGGATCGGTGATGCAGACCAGGGCTCCGGCGGTGAAGGTGGGGGCGATCAGCCGGATGACCCGGTGGCGGGCCCGTCGCGGCAGGGCGGCGAACACCCGGAGGGCGGTTCGGTGCAGCATCAGGCGGTCACCGCCCGGCGCAGCTCCTCGAGCAGCGGGGCCGTGGCTGCGGCGATCGGGCCCGGCCGGGCGTCGGGCGAGGCGTCGAGGACCTCGGCGCCGTGGAGCGACCCGATGGCGGCCCCCGCCTCCCGGCACACCAGCAACCCACCCAGGTGGTCCCAGGGGGCCAGGCCCCCGGAGAGGTCGACGAACGCGTCGGCGGTGCCGTCGGCGACGGCGCACAGGTCGAGGGCGGCCGCGCCCAGCACCCGGTACTGGCGCCAGCCGGGATTGCCTGCCGGTACGTCGTTGAGGATCACGATGGCATCGCCCAGCGACCGGCACGTCGACGGGGCGATGCCCACGCCGTCCCGCCACGCCCCCTCTCCGCGCAGGGCGGTGTAGCTCACCCCCAGGGCCTGGTTGACGACGAGCGCGGCGAGCGGTCCGTCGGCGTCGACGGCGCAGATCGACGTGGCGAACCAGGGCAGGCCCATCGCGGCGTTGGTCGAGCCGTCGACCGGGTCGATCACCGCGACCACCGGGAGGTGGCCGTGGTGGACCCCGGACTCCTCGGAGAGCACCCCCAGCCCGGCCTCGACCAGCATGGGCACGGCCACCCGATCCGCCACCACATCGTGGCGGTACTGCCCCGGATGGCCGTCGGCGCGACCCCAGTCGGCCAGGGCGTCGAGCTCGCGGCGGACCGCGACGGCCACGGCCGCGAACAGCTCGACCAGGGCGGCAGGATCCATGTGCCGACGGTATCCTGCCGACACGGTCGGCCAAGCCACCGCTCGTCCCGACTGGTCCGCCCGAGCACCCTTCGCTGCACCAGGAGTCGACAACCAACATGGCGATCGTCGACATCGCGACCTTCATCGCAGATCTGAAGGATCACGCGGCGGACCACGGCTTCCACATCCACGACGAGCGCCACTTCGTCGAGACCTACACCATGCGCCAGGCCTGGGAGGTCGACCTGCACCCGGCCCACGCCTGCGGCGGCCCCCTCGACGTGCACATCTCCCTCGATGTCGAGCCCCGGGTGATGCTGGCCTTCGAGGACGTGGTGATGGAGTTGGACGACACCGAGGAGCCACCCGACGAGCACAAGCTCCCGCTCATCGTCACCTGGGCCCTGCCGCCGCTGCCCAACGGGCCGGACCTGCTGGTCCTGGCCACCGAGCTCGCCGGCATCGGCGGCACCGACCTGCCCCTCGAGGTGTCCGCGGTCGACGTCTTCCCCTCGGTCACCGACTCGCCCGAGCGCAGCCTCAGCATCACCGCCCGGACCGAGGTGTCGCTGGCGCACATCTACATGGCCCAGGAGCACCTCACCGGGGTCCTGGAGCGGGCGTACGCGGTCTCCGACTTCCTGCTCGACCGGGCCAACGTCTGGCTCGGCGAGGGCTGAGCACCAGCCGCTCCCAACGGTCAGGAGAGCTGCCGGGACTCCCGTCCGGGTGTCCGCCGCGGGTGTGCCCGATGGCACCAGCCCGGAATGTCCAACGCCTGTTGCGGTTTTGTTACGTTGAAGCAGGAGACCATGCAGCGGGCCGAACGGGGGTGACGCCATGGGCCCGAGCGACCGCTCAGAACCCCGCTTCGCCCGCCGGGTGATCGACGCCTTCAACCCCCACATCGAGGCCAAGCGGGCTCGAACCACCCCGTGGGCGGGCCTCACCGCCCAGTTCGTCCTGGTCACCCTGGCCGCGCTGTTGTACTTCGGGGTGCGGATGGTCACCAAGGGCGCCGAGGCCGCGGCCTTCGACAACGCCCGGGCCCTGCTGCGCTTCGAGCGAAGCATCGGGATCGACATCGAAGCCCGGGCCCAGGACCTCGTCCTCGGCAATCAGACGATCGTCACCTTCTTCAACTGGGTGTACATCTGGCTGCACTGGCCCGTGGTGGTCGGCGCCCTGCTGTGGCTCTACCGGTTCAACAAGCGGGGCTATGTCCTGTTCCGCAACGCCATCATCGTCTCGGGGGCCATCGGCCTGACCCTCTTCGTCTCCTATCCAATGGCCCCGCCGCGCTTCCTCGCGGGGTTCAGCGACACCGTCACGGAGCTGTCCACGTCCTACAAGTACCTGCAGCCTCCCGGGGTCGTGAACAAGTTCGCGGCGATGCCCAGCCTGCACGTGGGCTGGAACCTGCTGGCCGGCGTCATCCTGTTCAAGGCCATCCACCACGGGCTGCTGCGGTTGCTGCCCCTGGTCTCACCGGTCCTGATGACGATGGCCGTGGTGGTCACCGCCAATCACTACGTCATCGACGCGGTCGTCGGGGCGGTCGTGGCGCTCATCGGCCTGTGGGGCGCCGCGCACATGACCGAGTGGACCGAACGCAGAGCCCAGCGAGAGTCGGCGCCCCCATCGGCGGCGTCCCGAGAGCTGATCGACGCCGCCAGCTGACCGCTCAGCGCTCGCTGTGCGCCAGCACCCGGTCGCCGTCGTCGCCTGCGTCGCCGGGCGGCGAGCCGTCGGGGCCATCCACCGTGGCCGGCGCGAGCAGCCGGTCCCGGTCGCCCTCCACCCAGCGGATCCCGAGGGCGATGACCGTGACCACCGCCATCGCCCAGTAGGCCCGGGGGGTCTTGATGACCGGGTCGATCAGCCGGTTGACCCGCAGGTTCACCTCGAAGAGGCGCTCGAGCATCCAGCCGCCGGCCACCACCGCCAGCGCCACCGAGCCCACCCGGAAGCCGATGTCGTAGAGCCGGGTGCGCCGCAGCAGGTAGATCGACGGGAACACCAGCAGGATGATCGCCACCTGGCCGACCTCGACGCCCACGTTGAAGGCCAGCAGCGACCACACCCGGTTCGATCGGTCGAGGCCCAAATCGGTGAGGAGCCCCGCGAACCCGAGGCCGTGGAACAGCCCGAACGCGAACGCCAGACCCCATTCCTTGTTGGCCCAGCGGGGCCAGAAGTTGTGGAGGGCGGCCAGGATGATCGACAGGGCGATGATCACCTCGACGGGCCGCGACGGCAGCTCGAAGACCCCGAGGCCCGCCAGCGACAGGGTGATCGAGTGGGCCAGGGTGAACATGGTGGCGAGCTTGACGACCCGCCACAGGCTCGGCAGGAACCCGGCCGAGGGCTGCCAACCACGTGACGTGAACACCATCACCGAGGGCAGGAGCAGGGCCACGATGAACAGGATGTGGTCCGAGCCGATCTTGATGTGGTCGATGCCCAGGACGACCACGCCCCGGAACCCCTTCCAGAAGCTGGGGTCGTCGATGTCGAAGCTCTGGCTGGTGTTGCTGGCCGAGAACGGGACCAGGGTGTTCAGGGCCTGCGACTCGTTGAGGTAGCTGCCGCCCTTCCAGTAGTTGTCGATGTGGAACAGGGCGATGTGGCCGCTGACCTCGTCGAAGAAGGCCTCGTAGCGGACGTCGAGCTCGTCGGGGACGTCGTCGAAGGTCTCGGCGATCTCGAAGTACACGATCACGAAGTTGCCGGCCTCGGTGGGGAGCGCCTCGAGGTCGACCAGCTCGACCGTCCACTCCTGGCCGTCGCCGCCGATGCCGAAGCGCCCGATCGCGTAGTCGAAGATCTGGTCGCGGGCGGCGCGGGCCGCGGGGCCGGCGTCGACGGTCTCGTCCTCCGGGATCCCGAGGTCGAGCACCGCGTTCAGCTCCCTGGCGTTGAACTGCAGCCGACCCTCGACGGTGTCGTCGTAGATGTCGACGTAGATGTAGCTCTCGTCGATGCGGTGAGCGCCGGCGCTGCCGGCCAGGAG
>JBFKRY010000206.1:0-5450 GCA_041636995.1 Acidimicrobiales bacterium
GCCGCCCACGGATCGCCATCCCGGTCGAGGCGGGAGACCACCACCGGCATCGTCAGCTCGTCGGCGTCGATGTCGGCCAGCTCGTCCCAGGCGAACGGGGTGGACACCTGGGCCCCCACCCGCGACCGCACCGACCAGGCGCCGAACACCGTCTTGTGCGGGGCGTTCTGGTTGAAGTCGATGAAGATGCGCTGGCCGCGCTCCTCCTTCCACCAGGCCGCGGTGAGCCGATCGGGGTGGCGGCGCTCCAGCTCGCGGGCGAGCGCCACCGCCGCGGCGCGCACCTCGTAGCTGTCCCAGCGTCGCTCGAGGCGGGCGTAGACGTGGATGCCCTTGCTGCCGGTGGTCTTCGGGTACGCCTCGATGCCGAGCTCGTCGAGCAGCGCCCGCACGTCGGTGGCCGCGGCCCGGACATCGTCGAAGGAGGTCCCGGACGTGGGATCGATGTCGATCCGCAGCTCGTCGGTGAAGGCCGGCTGGTCGGCCCGGAACGGCCAGCCGTGGAAGCCCAGGCACCCCAGGTTCACGGCCCACACCAGGTGGGCGAGGTCGGCGGCGACGAGCGCGTTCGAGGTGGTGCCGTTGGGGGTGGACACCACCGCGGTCTCGAGCCAGGGCGGGGCTCCCTTCGGCACCCGCTTCTGGAAGAACGACTTGCCCGACGCCCCGTCGGGGAACCGCTGCATCAGCTGGGGACGCCCCCCGATCGCGGCCATGATGGCGTCGCCGACCGCCAGGTAGTAGTCGACCAGGTCGAGCTTGGTCTCGCCTCGCCTGGTGAAGAACACCTTGTCGGGGTTGGTGACCTTCACCTCCCGCCCGGCCACCTCGACCATGGTGTGGGGCGACGCCATCGCCGGAGCGTACTCTGAGGCGGTCCCGGCGCTCGGAAGGATCCCATGGCCGAACGGTTCTCGTGCGAGGTGGTCGCGGTCGGCACCGAGCTGCTGCTCGGCCAGATCGTCGACACCAACTCGTCCTGGATCGGCGAGCAGCTGGCGATCGCCGGCATCGACAGCCACTTCCAGACCAAGGTGGGCGACAACCCGGCGCGCATCCGTTCGGTGCTCACCCTGGCCCTCGATCGCTCCGACGCGGTCATCGTCTGCGGGGGGCTCGGACCCACCCAGGACGATCTCACCCGCCAGGTCATCGCCGAGGTGATGGGCGTCGACCTGGTCCTCGATGACGCGCTGGTCGCCCGGATCGAGAGCCGGTTCCGGGGCCGGCCGATGCCGGCCAACAACCTGCGCCAGGCCGAGGTGCCGTCAGGCGCGGACATCTTGCCGGTCATGCCCGGGACCGCACCGGGGCTGCGGGCCCCGGTGGGCGACAAGGTGATCTACGCGGTCCCCGGCGTGCCCTGGGAGATGAAGGAGATGATCACCGAGGCCGTCCTGCCCGACCTGAAGGCCCGGGCCGGGATCACCGCAGTGATCCGCTCCCGGGTCATCCGCACCTGGGGCGAGTCCGAGTCGGGGCTCGCCGAGCGGCTGGGCCCCGAGATCGAGCGCCTGGACCGCGACGGCGGCTGCACCCTCGCCTTCCTGGCCAGCGGGATCGAGGGCCTCAAGGTGCGCATCACCGCCAAGGCCGAGACCGAGGCCGCGGTCGACGCGCTGCTCGACGACCAGGCGGCCCGGGTGCGGGAGATCCTGGGTGACGAGCTGATCTTCTCCGACGACGATCGGTCCATGGAGGAGGTGGTGCTCGACCTGTGCCGGGAACGGGGGTCGAGCCTGGGGACCGCCGAGTCCCTCACCGGGGGGCTGATCGGCAGCCGGCTCACCGCGGTGCCGGGCGCCAGCGACGTGTTCCGGGGCGCGGTGGTGTCCTACGCCTCGGAGGTGAAGTTCGAGGTCCTCGGGGTGCCCCGAGGGCCGGTGGTGTCCGAGGAGGCGGTCGTGGCCATGGCCGAGGGGGCCTGCCGGGTTCTCGGCGCGGACGTGTCGGTGGCGGTGACCGGGGTGGCCGGACCCGATCCCCAGGACGGCCAGGAGGTGGGCCGGGTGTGGATGGCCACGTCGGTGGCAGGGCGGGTCGAGACCCTCACCGTGCGCTGGCCGTTCGACCGGGAGCGCATCCGCCAGTTCACGGTGATCAGCGTGCTGAACGCGCTCCGGCTGCGGCTGCTTCGCGAAGGCTGATGGGCGGGCCCGCGAGCCCGGTGCGGCGCCAGGTGGTGGTACGGGGCCGGGTACAGGGCGTCGGGTTCCGGTGGTCGTGCGCGCACGAGGCCGAGCAACTCGGGGTGTCGGGCTGGGTGAGGAACCGCGTCGACGGCTCGGTGGAGGTGGTGGCCGAGGGACCGGCAGACGCCGTGGACCGGCTGGTCGACTGGTGCCGCACGGGCCCGACCGGCGCGATCGTCCGGGGGTTGGAGATCGACGAGCAGGCCCTCCGGGGCGAGACCTGGTTCCGCATCGTGCCCACCTGAGGGTGCCGCCGCGCCCGGATCGCTCAGCGCAGCTCCTTGCGCCACACGAGCTTCAGGCCGCTCCAGGTCTCGTCGATGGCGCAGACCTTGACGTCGACCAGGCCGAGGGGCAGCGCCTCGTCACGGATGGCGTCCTCGGTGATGTCTGTGGCCAGGCCCGAGGCCCGCTTGGGCCAGGCGATCCACAGCGCCGCCGCCGGGAAGATGGCGCGCTCGAGCGCGGGTAGGCGCCGGGCCATGGCGGCTCGGCGGCGGAAGAACGCCACCGCCACGTCGGGCTTGGCCCGGATGTCGGCACGCAGCTCCACGCCCTCGGGCAGGGGCTCGAGCAGGGCCCGCAGGCGATCGGGCTCGTCGAGCAGCGCGACCACGTCGCCGTCGCGGATGCCGAGCTTCCTCGGCAGGGGTGTCCCCGAGTACCCGGCGGTGGCCATGGGCCGCGCATTCTAGCGACGCCGAGGGTCGGGCTCGCCGGAGCGGAGCCCGACCCTCGCGTCGATCAGTGACCGGTCACGGCCGTCCGCCGCGCAGCCGGATCGTGCCCTCGAAGAAGTCGAAGGCGAAGCCGCCGGGGCCGAACGCTGCCGCCTCGACGATGGCGTCGGCGCGGCCCCCGCTGAACAGCCCGCTCCCACCTTCGATCATCAGGCTGAACGGGGTCTCGCCGTCGCATTCGAAGCCATCGAACCCGAAGCCGTCGACGAAGAACCGCCCCGAACGCTGCCGGAGCTGGCCGAACAGCTCGACGAACGCCGGCGCCGAGCAGGTGACGGTGCCGCTGATGGTGGCCACGCCGTTGCGGGGCGTGACCATCCCGACGGGATCGACCGCCAGCTCGATCTCGACCGGCGGCGGTGGCGGGCCGACGTTGAAGACCAGCTCGCCCACCTCGCCCGGCTCGAACGGAGCCCCGGCGAACGTGCCCACCATGAAGAACACCGTCTCGCCCGCCGCGATGTCGAGCACGACGGCGGACTGCAGGCTGAAGGTGTCGTCGTTGCAGTCGATCTGCGCCAGCTCACCGCCCTCGTCGACGTACGCGGACAGGGTGGTGTCGTAGTTGCTGCCGAAGGTGTCGGCCTGGACGGTCACGTCGGTGGTCGGCGTGTACGCGTACCAGACCGTCGGATTGCCGGGGTCACCGGGCTCGGAGAAGCAATCGGGATCCGTTTCTGCTCCGGTGGCCTCGGTGGTGATGATGCTGTCCTGGTAGGGCAGCGGCTCGACGACCTCGGTCGGGGTGGCGAAGTCGTCGTTGGTCGGTGGCTGTGCCGACGCGACCGGCGCCACGGCCATCAGGCCGGCGACGATCGACACCAGTACTGCCACGCGTAGGGGGTGAACCCGCATTGGAGCTCCTTTTGCATCGAGACTCGTCGGTGGCGGACGGTCCCCATGTCGATCCCGCTGATCGTGCGACGCGGCGAGCCGCGAGGAACCGCCGATTGCTCTCCTCCTCGTCATGCCGCTGGGAGGGGTGAGGCGCCAGTCGGGTGTCGGCTGACGGGTGCCCGTTGACGCGAGCGTCGGCCCGGGCGCCGATCTCGGGAAGAGGCCGAAGTCCTCTTCGGGGCGTTCGGCGCGGGATGTGGCTCCCGTCCGGTACGACCGCGCTGGGCCGGCGTCGCCTCAGCCGCCGTCGGGTCGCTCTGCGGCCTCCAACCGCAACGACGCCGAGTTCATGCAGAACCGATCGCCGGTGGGGCGGGGGCCGTCGGGGAAGACGTGGCCCAGGTGGGCCCCACAGGCGCCGCACAGGGCCTCGATGCGGGTCATGCCGTGGCTGGTGTCGACCCGCCGCTCGACCTTGCCCTCGTCGATCGCCTGGTAGAAGCTCGGCCAGCCGGTGCCCGAGTCGTACTTGGTGTCGCTGGAGAAGAGCTCCTCGTCGCACACCACGCAGTGGTAGGTCCCGGGGGTCTTGGTGTCCCAGTAGCAGCCGGTGAAGGCCCGTTCGGTCCCGGCCTGCTGCGTCACGGCGTACTGCTCCGGGGTGAGCCGCTCGCGCAGCTCGGCGTCGTCGAAGGTCTTCTGGGGCATGTGGGCTCCTCGTGGGTCGCAGACCTCTATTCAACCCCATCGCCCCGCCGACGGTTCCCGTCCCTGTGTCGCCGCGAAATGGTTGCATCGAACAGTTGTTCGCAATTACGCTCTTGTCATTCGTCGGCCAGGGCGCGAGCCTGGTCTTCGAAGATTGTCATACCCCCTTCCTAGGTTGGGCTTCCTGGGGAGGGCTCGTCACGAGCGGCTTCTCCGACCCAGATCAGTCCCCGAAACCAGCCCGGACACTTCCCCCCGAGACCACAGCCGCCCGGAACCCCCGACGACGGCACCGAACCAAGCGAGGTAGACGTGGAGCGAGACAAGGCACTCGAGATGGCCCTCGGTCAGATCGAGAAGCAGTTCGGCGAGGGTGCCGTCATGCGCATGGGCGAGAAGGGCACCATGCGGATCGACTCCATCCCCACCGGGGCCCTGGCGCTGGACCTGGCGTTGGGGATCGGTGGGCTGCCCCGGGGTCGGGTCACCGAGATCTTCGGCCCCGAGTCCTCGGGCAAGTCCACCCTGGCCACCCACGTGGTGGCCGAGGCCCAGCGCAACGGCGGCATCTGCGCCTACATCGATGCCGAGCACGCCATGGATCCGGTGTACGCCCGGGCCATCGGGGTCGACGTCGACGAGCTGTTGATCGCCCAGCCCGACACCGGCGAGCAGGCGCTCGAGATCACCGACACCCTGGTGCGCTCGGGAGCCATCGACGTGGTGGTGATCGACTCGGTGGCCGCGCTCACCCCCCGGGCCGAGATCGAAGGTGAGATGGGCGACACCCATGTCGGCCTCCAGGCCCGGCTCATGTCGCAGGCCCTGCGCAAGCTCACCGGCAACCTCAGCAAGTCCAAGACCATCTGCATCTTCATCAACCAGCTGCGGGAGAAGATCGGCGTGATGTTCGGCTGCTTCTCCTACAGCACCCGGATCACTCTCGCCGACGGCACGCAGGAGAAGATCGGCA
>JBFKRY010000207.1:0-5284 GCA_041636995.1 Acidimicrobiales bacterium
ACGACCACCATCACCATCACCACGACCACCATCACCACCATCACCATCACCACCACCACCATCACCATCACCACGACCACCATCACCACCATCGCCACCACCACCACCACCACCACCACCATCGCCGCCGCCACCACCATCGCCGCCGCCATCATCGGGCTCGGGTTCGGGCGTGGGCTCGGGTTCGGGCGTGGGCTCGGGATCCGGGTCGGGTTCGGGCGTGGGCTCGGGATCCGGGTCGGGTTCGGGCTCGGGTTCGGGCTCGGGCTCGGGTTCGGGCTCGGGGGTGGCGCGGGGCACCGCGTCCGGGTCGGTGGGCTTGCCGTCGCAGCCGATCCCGTCGGCCGGCTGGTACAGCGCCCGGAACATGTCGGTCTCCTCGGTACCGTCGGGATACCGACGCAGTCGATCGGTGTCGATCACCGTGCACTGGCCCGAGCTGTAGATGTCCTGGCCGACCACCTCGACCTGGGCCCACCGGGTCGAGTACACGCTGACCGTCAGCGAGGTGTCGGTGTAGGTGGGCCAGATCAGCAGTGGGTAGGGCGTGTTGTTGGTGAACACCACGTCGGGCTCCGGGTACGAGATCGTCGACTCGATGCCCCGCCGACCCTCGAAGTCGGCATAGCGGGAGAACCACAGGGTGTGGGCCTGGTACTCGTCGATGTCGATGCCGGCGTAGAACATCGCCTGGAAGATGGTGGTGGCGAACTGGGAGATGCCGCCGCCGACATCGGTCTGGAGCCGGCCCCGGTAGATGACGCCGGACTCGACGAAGCCCTTCTCCCGGGTCCGGGGGCCCACGTGCTCGTTCAGCGACAGGGTCTCGCCCGGCTCGATGATCGCCCCCCGCATCAGGTCGGCGAAGAGCTGGATGTTGACCACCCGGCTCTGGCAGCAGTCGTGGGGCGTGGTGGCCTGGCCGACCAGCTCGATGATCCCGATCTCCTCGAGCAGCTCCCGCTCGCCGGTGTCGACCCGCTCCAGCTCCAGCCGGGCCTGGGTGTCGCCGGCGCGGAGCGCGGCCGCGATGCGCTCGTGGGAGTCGGGCTTGCAGCACGCCCGGGCCACGTAGCCGTCGAGCTGTACCTCGCCGTCCACGACGGTGATCTTCGACGCTGCGCCGGACACCGTGACGTCCTCGAAGCGTTCGGCGAGCGCGGCGCGCACCACCTGGCCGTCGAGTCGGAAGTCGAAGCCGCCGTCGTCGGTCTCGAAGATCATCCACGACCGCACCTCGGCGGCGGAGAACTCCCGGGTCTCACCGCCGGCGCGAACCCTGAACCCGGCCTCGGTCATGGCGTTGAAGTCGTCGGCGAAGGCCTGGGCCTCGGCATCGCTCAGCTTGGGGCTGAGCTGCAGCGACCCGGCCTCCACCTCGATCGGGGCCTGGCCGCGGCGGGCCGCGGCCACCACGTCGTCACGGATGTTCGAGACGTCGAAGCGAAGCACCGGGATGCCCGGGACCACGGTGACGACTCCGTCGACGACCTCCAGCCCCGGCTCCTCCGGCTCGCGCTGGTTGCCGTTGACCAGCTCGGCCAGCGCCTCCTCGTCGCCGGCACCGATACGGACCGAGGCCTCGCTGGTCCGCTCGCCGAACAGGCCTCCCAGCCACGTGAACGGCCGGCTCCAGAGCCTGCCCCGCCCGATCTCCATGACCGCGTCCGCGGTGGTCTCGGGGTCGAGCTCGAGGCCCACCAGGCCCGCGGTGGTCCGGACCTCGCCGTCGGCGGTCCGGATGATCACCTCGGTCTGCGCGTACCGCTCGGCGACAGCCGAGAGCTCGGCCTCCAGCTCGCTCCGGTCGAGACCGCCCACCTCGACCCCGGCAACCGAGACGTTGCGGGCCACCCGACCAGCGTTCATGGCAGCGTCGACCCCCCAGGCGACCACCAGCGCGACCAGGGCGACCAGCGGCAGCGTGAGCGGGATCAGCAGCCGCGGGTCGCGAAGACGAGCCCCCCATGCGGGGGGCGGAGACGACGGTCGGGCTCGCTTGGGAGCGTGCCGATCCGTGGGGATCGCCGGAGAATCGATCGGTCCAGGCTAGTGATGGCACCCCGCGATGTGACAGCGCACGACCGCCGCTGCCGAGGGCTTCGGGGCTCGAGCACGGCGTCGAACACGGCGTCGAACACAGCGTCGAACACAGCGTCGAACACAGCGTCGGTGGGGGAGCGTTGCCGGCACGCCCACGGATGGCCGCCCGTGCGCCCGCGGTTCATACAGCTCAGAAGAGGCGAGGTTGGCGGGCCTCGACGCCGCGGAGCTCGTCGTAGTCGACCTCGACGCAGGCGATGTCGCGGGCCGCGGCGACCACCTTGGCCTGGGGCTTGATCTCCTGGGCGACGAACACACCCCGGACGGGTCGCAGCGTGGGGTCGCGGTTGAGGAAGTCCAGGTAGCGGGTGAGCTGCTCGACCCCGTCGATCTCGCCCCGACGCTTCACCTCGATGGCGACCGCCTGGCCGGTGGCGTCCCGGCACACCAGGTCCACCGGGCCGATGTCGGTCGGGTACTCCCGGCGGACCAGCAGCATCCCCGGCCCGATGGCCTCCGGGTCGGCGGCCAGCAGCTCCTGGAGGTGGGCCTCGACGCCGTCCTTCTGCAGGCCAGGGTCGAGCCCCAGCTCGTGGGTGGTGTCCGCCAGCACCTCGTCGATGCGGATGACGAGCCGCTCGCCCTTGGGGCTGGTCACCACCCACTCGCCTTCCGACTCCACCAGCCGGTTGGGGGCGTTCATCCAGTTGAGCGGCTTGTAGGCACCGCCGTCGGCGTGCACCGCCACGCAGCCGTCGGCCTTGACCATGATCAGCCGGCGGGCCCGGGGCAGGTGGGCGCTGAGCCGACCCTCGTAATCGACCGAGCACACCGCGATCACCAGACGCACGGCCGGACTCTAGTGGCCTGTCTGCAGACGTTTTGCGAGGGTTTGCTCGGCCCATCGCCACCGCTCGCGGGGCACCACCGGTCCCGGGCTCCCCATTGGCCAGCCTGTGCCACCGGTGACCGCCGGCAGTGTGGCACCCTTCGTGGGTGCGCCCAACCCCCCGTCGAGTCGCCGCGCTGGCGCTCGCCGCGCTCGTCGCCGCCGGCTGCAGCGCCACCGTACGGGTGGAGGTCCCCGAGGCCGCACCCCCGCCCGACGAGATCGAGCCCCAGCCCACGGCCACGAGCGAGCCGGGCGATCCGGGGCGACGCTTCACGTGGACCGAGGCGTCGTGCGAGTTCACCGAGCCCGCGGAGGTGGACACCAGCTGTGGCTGGCTCGAGGTCCCAGAGCACTGGGACGATCCCGACGACCCCGACACCATCCGCCTCCACGTCGGCATCTTCTCCGCCGGGGCCGCCGACACCGAGCCGATCGTCTACCTGGAGGGTGGGCCCGGCGGCGACGCCCTGGGGCTGATCGACCAGGCCTTCGACATCCTCTTCGGCACCCTGGTCGAGCGACACGACATCGTGGTGCTCGGCCAGCGGGGTACGGGGTCGGCCGAGCCCGAGCTGGCCTGCGACACCGTGGTCGAGCTCCAGCTCGACCTGCTCGACGAGACGGTCGATCCGGGAACCGAGGTCCAGGCCCTCGGTGACGCGGTCGCCGACTGCGCCGCCGAGCTGCGAAGCGAGGGGATCGACCCGGCGGCGTACAACTCCGTCCAGAACGCCCACGACGTCGATGCCCTCCGCCAGGCCCTCGGTCACGACTCCTGGAACGTGCTGGGCGTGTCCTACGGCACCCGTCTGGCCCAGACGCTCATGCGGCTGCATCCCGACGGCATCCGCGCCGCGGTACTCGACTCGGTGCTGGCCGCCCAGCGTGAACCGCTGCTCGACGTGCCCACCACCGGCAAGCGCGCCTACGACAAGCTCTTCGACGCCTGCGCCGCGGCCCCCGCGTGCGCAGAGCCGTTCCCCGACCTGCAGCAGCGGTTCTTCGCACTGGTCGACCGCCTCGACACCGACCCCCTCGCCTTCATGGTGAGCGACAACCTCACCGGCAAGCAGTATCCGGCGGCCCTCGACGGCACCGCCCTGATGGAGCTGGGGTTCAGCGCTCTCTACAGCAAGAGCGCGTTCTCGGCGCTGCCCGAGCTGGTCGACCAGCTCGAGCGGGGAGAGACGTCCGGCGCGGCCACCCTCATGGGCCAGGAGGTCACCAGCGCCCGGCTCCTCACGCCCGGGCTGTTCTGGGCCGTGCAGTGCTACGAGGAGGTCCCGTTCCTCGACGAGCAGGCGGCCGAGGCCGGGCGGACCGGCGACCAGCGCTACGACCGCCTGGCCCCGCCCGAGAGCCTCGACACCGTCGGCCGGATGTGCGAGGCGCTCGACACCGGCGCCGCGCCCCCGGTCGAGAACGAGCCGGTGCAGAGCGACGTCCCCACGCTGCTGCTGGCCGGCGAGTACGACCCCATCACCCCGCCGTCCGACACCCGGTCGCTGCTCGACGGCCTGACCGCCGCCACCTACGTCGAGCTTCCCCACACCGGTCACGGGGTGATCGCCGAGGAGTGCGGCCAGGAGATCGCCCTGTCGTTCCTCGCCGATCCCTCCGGGACGCCCGACACCGGATGCATCGGCGACGTCGCCGAGCCCGACTGGGTCCCCGACATCTTCGCCGGCATCGAGTTCGAGCCGTTCTCGATCGACCTCGTCTTCTTCTCCGCCAGCGGGGTGGCGCCGGTGGGGTGGCGCAACCTGGGTGACGGCAGCTTCGTGCTCGGCGACAACGTCCTGCACGTGTCGGTCATCCTCCAGCAGGTGGTGGAGGGACTGCCGCCGGATCTGTTCGTCGACAACATCGGGGCCACCCTCGGCGCCGAGCCGGTCGAGCTCGACCCGGTCACCGTGGCCGGGCGCACCTGGGACCACCTCGAGCTCGGGATTCCCGGCGGGGTGATCGACGTCTTCACCCTGGAGGAGGACGACCTCACCCACCTGGCCCTCTTCCAGCATGCGCCCGACGACCGGGCGGCTGCGCTGGAGGCGCTGACCGAGCCGATCCTCACCGCGCTCGGTCCCTGATCGGGCCGCGCGGCCATGGTCGCCCGTCGCGGCTTCGCCGCAGGGCGACACATGAGGTGACGCCATGGATGGCGGAACCGAATCGGTTGGTCGGGGCTGGGCGGCCATGGATGGCCGCTCGGGTGGTGGTGGCGGTGTGGGGGCGGGTCGCCCGTCGCGGCTTCGCCGCAGGGCGACACATGAGGTGACGCCATGGATGGCGGAACCGAATCGTTGACTCAGTGTCGCCGGGACAGGCGCTTGCGGATCAGCTGGCGAC
>JBFKRY010000208.1:0-5277 GCA_041636995.1 Acidimicrobiales bacterium
CGTCGGGCACGTCGACGTCGACCAGGATCAGGCCGTCGGCCCGCTTCACCAGCGGCCCCGCCAGGAGCCGCCGGCGGCGGGCATCGCTGCCGACCGCGAACAGCAGGAGGTCGTAACCCGCCTCGGACAGGACGGCCTCGGCGCCGGCCATGACGCGGGTGAAGTACCAGCTGTCGAGGACGGGGACGGCCATCGCCACGGTGTGGGTCCGACCGGCAGCCAACGCCGCTGCGGACGGATCGGGCCGGTAGTCGAGCGCCTCTGCGTGCTGGCGGACCCGGGCCCGGGTCGCCGGGGCCACGTTCGGGAGATCGCGCAGGGCCCGGCTCACCGTCGCCACCGACACCCCCGCGGCCACGGCCACGTCCTCGATGGTGGCGGCCCGTTTCGTCACCGGCCGGCCCCGTCACCGAGCCGCACGATCACGGCAGCATTGCCGGCGAGCCGATCGGGCTCGGCCACCGTCTCCCCCTCCGGCTCGGTGGCGTACACGACATCCCCGGCGACCCCCACCGCGGCGGAGGTGGTGCCGACGTTCGCGACGACGGCCAGCGATCCCCGCCGGAACCCGATGACCGCGCCGTCTCGGGTGAGCCACTCGACCTCCCCGCCGCGGAGATCGGCTTCGCGGTGGCGGACCGCCAGCAGCTCCCGGTAGCGCCGGAGCCAGCTGCCCGGAGTGGCACGCTGCACCGACACCGTGTCGGCGTCGGTCCGGCCGCCGTCGGGCAGCCAGGTGGCGGGATTGGCGGAGAAGCCGAACGCGACCCCGGGCTCCCACGGCATCGGGGTCCGGCACCCGTCGCGGCTGTCGGCGACGTCGTCGCCCACGGGGTCGGCGCGCCGATCCTCCGGCAACACGGCCTCCTCGAGGCCGAGCTCCTCGCCCTGGTAGAGCACGGGCAGTCCCGGCATCGAGAAGAGCAGGGTGGAGAACACCAGGGCCCGGCGCCGGCCGAGATCGCCACCGCCGAAGCGGGTGGGGGGCCGGACCTCGTCGTGGCTGGAGGAGACCCAGCCGATGCGGCGGGGATCGATGCCGGCTTCGAGCGGATCCTGGAGGACCTGACGGATCTGCGCCGGGTCCCAGTCGATGAACATGGGCTTGAACCAGAACCCCACCTGCAGGCCGTCGGGCCGGAGGAAGCGGCGCAAATGGGCGGCGTCGACCACGTAGGTCTCGCCCACGAGCAGCGCGTCGTACTGCGCCACGAGGGCCCGCCAGGAGGCGAAGACGTCGAGGGTCTCGGGCTGCTCCACGTCGTAGCGGTGGTCGAAGGCCTCCCACTGCTCCAAGCGGCCGGCGGTGGGGTCGAACGGCGCCACCTGGGGGTTGTCCGGCAGCTCTGGGTGCTTGACCAGTCCCTGGGCCACGTCGATGCGGAAGCCGTCGACGCCGCGGTCGAGCCAGTACCGCAGGATGTCCTCGAACTCCCGCTGGACCGCGGGGTTGCGCCAGTCGAGATCGGGCTGCTCGGGGAGGAACAGGTGCAGGTAGTACTGGCCGCTGGCGGGGTCGAGGGTCCAGGCCGGCCCCCCGAAGTAGCTGACCCAGTTGTTCGGCGGGCCCCCTCCCGGTGCCGGGTCACGCCAGATGTAGTAGTCCCGGTAGGGGCCGTGGGGGTCGGCCAGCGCCTGCTGGAACCAGCGGTGCTGATCGCTGGTGTGGTTGGGAACCAGGTCGATCAGCACCCGCAGCCCCCGCTCGTGGGCCTCGGCCAGCAGCTTCTCGGCGTCGGCGAGATCGCCGAAGATCGGATCCACACCCCGGTAGTCGCTGACGTCGTAGCCGAAGTCGGCCATCGGTGAGGGGTAGAAGGGGGTGACCCACACCAGGTTCACCCCCAGATCCACCAGGTGGTCGAGCCGGGAGGTGATGCCGGCCAGGTCGCCGACGCCGTCACCGTTGCTGTCGGCGAAGGAGCGCACGTAGATCTCGTAGCCGACCGCGTCGTGCCACCAGGAGGGACCTGTCGTGGGGTCGGTGTCCATAGCTGCATGTAAGCGCTTGCAGCGAGTCGGCACAAGCGACCCGCCGGGGCTGGCACACTGTCGCGGTGCCGATCCCCCACGTGACCGACATCGATCCCGCCTACGGCGAGGCCGTCGAGCTCACCACGCTCGTGCGCCGGGTGGTGTGCCCCAACCCGGGCCGGTTCACCTTCACCGGCACCGGGACCTACATCGTGGGCCGAGGACAGGTGGCCGTGATCGACCCCGGACCCGACGACGACGACCACGTGGCCGCGCTGGTCGACGCCCTGGACGGCGAGGAGGTGACCCACATCCTCGTCACCCACACCCACCGGGACCACTCCCCCGCGGCGGCGGCGCTGCAGACCGCCACGGGTGCCCCGACCTACGGCTACGGCCGTCACCCGGTCGCCAGCCCCGCCGAGACCGCCGCGGCCACCCCCACCACCTGGGATCAGCTCCGCCCCACTCCCGAGGAGCTGGAGGAGCTGCGGCGCTCGATGCCCCCAGCGGGCGACCACGCGGCCCAGGAGGAGCCCGGTGACATGGACTTCGTCCCCGATGTGGAGCTGGGCCACGGCGATCTGCTGACCGGGGGCAGCTGGACTCTCGAGGCGCTCCACACCCCGGGGCACCTCTCGAACCACCTGTGCTTCGGCCTCCGCGAGGAGCAGGCGCTGTTCACCGGAGACCACGTGATGGGTTGGTCCACGTCGGTGATCCCCCAGCCCGACGGGTCGATGGCCGACTACATGGCCAGCCTCGAGCTGCTGCTCGACCGGGACGACCGCGTCTACTACCCGACCCACGGTCCGCCCGTCGACGACCCGGTGTCCTACACCCGGGCGCTCATCGAGCACCGCCACCACCGCACCCGCCAGATCCTCGACGGACTGACCGCGGGACCCAGGACCATCCCGGAGCTGGTGACCGAGATGTACACCGACACCCCGCACATCCTCCACATGGCGGCGGGCCAGTCGGTGCTGAGCCACCTGCTGGCGCTGGTGGAGGGCGGCCGGGTGCGCGCCGAGGGCACCCCGGGGGCGGATTCGGTGTTCTCGCTCGCCTGAGGCCCCGCCCTCGGGCTCAGCCGCCGCCGGGCTCCTGGAAGCGGCTCAGGGGGATGTCGCACTCCTCGAAGGCGGCGAGCGGGTCGCCCGGGGACTCCGACAGGAACATCGCCTCGCCGATGCAGCGAGCCTCGTCCTCGGTGAAGCCCTGGTTCACCATCTCGTCGACGAAGCGGTCGAACCCCTCCTGGGGGATGTCCTGGGGCACGTCGAACTGGAGATCCTCGGGGTCGGCGCCGCCGAGCTCGGCGAGCGTGCCCAGGTCGACACCGCACTCCTCGAACCTGGCCAGCAGCTGGTCGGGCACCGTGCCACTGCCGGCCGCGGTGAACTCCTCGAAACTGATCCGCTCGGCCAGGCAGCTCGCCTGGTCCTCGCTGAACCCGGCCTGGACGAGCGCCTCGCGCACCAGATCGGCGCTGCGCCCCGACTCCTCGAGCTGCTCGCCGATCTGCGCGTCGGTGGGATCGTTGGCGTCGGGGTCGAGGCCGCAGTTCTCCCGGATGTAGTCGTCGACCCGCTGACCGGCCTCCTCCGCCCCGGGAAGCTCCTCGATGTCGGCGCCGAAGGCCACGGTGAAGTCCCACTCGGCCTCATCGAGGAAGTCGTAGGTGTTCTGGAGGTCGGCCTGGACGAGCTCGAGGTCCGCCTCGAGCTCGTCGGGAGCCAGGTCGATCGCCCGCTCCAGCAGATCGCGGTTGAGATCGAAGGCCTCCTGGAGCTGACCGGGGTCCAAGAGGTCGGAGGTCTCGAAGAACTCGGTCTCGGCCTCCTCCCGCTCCTCGGCGAGCTCGCAGAACGAGCCCGCGGTCGAGACCGAGGTACCACCGCCGCATGCGGCACCGATCAGCGCAACGCCGAGCGCCAGCGCCAGTCGCTGCTTCGTCATCGTCCGTCTCCCGCCTCTCGTCCTGGGGCGTGACCGTAGCGGCTCCGGGTCCCATGGCGTGGGCGCGGTAGCTTGCCCCCATGGCCGACGAGCGCCCCACCCCGGAGGGGCCCGAGGACCCTGACGCCGACGCCCGGGCCGAGGCCCTGCGGTTCATGGGGCGGCGAGCCGCGATCTGGGCGCTGCCGCTGACGCTGGTCGGAGGCCTGCTGGTGGCCCTGGGCATCCCGCTGTGGATCAGCGTGCTGGCGATGGTGGGGGTGCTGGCCGTGGTGGTGTTCGAGATCGATCTCTGAGCGCGGTCGCCGCCAACACGGCGGCAGCGCCGACGGCGACACCGACACCGTTGGCGACCACGTCCTCGAGCTCGAAGCCTCGCATCGTCGTCAGTCGCGGTTGGGCTTGCTCGACCGCGACCCCCAGCGAGAACAGGGCCCACATCACCGGGGCCAGCAGCCGGAGCTCACGGCCCAGCGCCAGCACCGCCGCCGCCGCGAACGCCCCCCAGGCCAGCACGTGGCCCGCCAGCTCGGGGTCCACACCCAAGGTCAACCACCGAAGCCGCTCCACGCCCCCGACCAGCTGCGCGGCCCAGTCGGTCAAGAACAACGCCGCCGTGACGGCGCCGGCGAGGAGTCCCAACCCAACGCGGCCCACGCCTCCAACGGTAGGCCCTCGGGGGTCGGCGCCGAAATCCGCCCGGATCCGGCTGGGCTCAACGACCCAGGATCGCTCGCTGCTTGGCGGACTTGGGCAGCTTGGCCTTGCGCGCCGACTTCACGTTGTACATCGAGACGTCGGCCACGTTGACGAGGCCGTCGGCGGTCGTCGCGTCGTCCGGGTAGAGCGCCAGGCCCAGACTGGCGGTGACCCGCAGGCTGCGGCCGTCGGAGAAGGCCACGTCGAGGTCGAGCTGGTCGTGGAGGCGGTCGGCGAGGCCGCGCAGCTCCTCGCGGTCGGCGATGCGGGGCGCGACCACGGCGAACTCGTCGCCACCGAGGCGACAGGCGATCTCGTTGCGCCGGGTGGCCTCCCCCAGCGCCGCGGCCACCCGCCGCAGCAGCCGGTCGCCGGCTGCGTGGCCACCGGTGTCGTTGATGGCCTTGAAGCCGTCGAGGTCGAGCATGACCAGCCCCACCCGGGCATCCGAGCGCATGGCGCCGGCGATGGCCTCGTCGAGGCGCTCGTGGAACTGGGTCCGGTTGGCCAGCCCCGTCAGGTTGTCGTTCATCGCCAGCTGCCGGGTGCGGCGGAACTGTCGGCGCACCTCGCCCAGCGACCACCAGCACAACGGGACCAGGGCGATCACCAGGGCCAGCAGGGCCCCGCCGAAGAGGTAGA
>JBFKRY010000209.1:0-5244 GCA_041636995.1 Acidimicrobiales bacterium
ACGTTCGAGCCCCGCTCGTGGCCCACCTGCACCACCAGGTCCACGGCCTCGGCCAGCCACCGGTTGGCCACCGGGACCGGCAGCCGCTCGTCGCTCATCGCCGCGTACAGGGCCAGCTTCTGCAGCGCGCCCTGAGGGGACGAGGCGTGCACCGTGCACATCGAGCCGTCGTTTCCCTGGTTCATGGCGGCGAGCATCGGGATGACCTCGTCGCCCCGGACCTCGCCGACGATGACCCGGTCGGGATCGAGCCGCAGCGCCAACCGGGCCAGCTGTCCCAGGTCGACGCTGCCCATCCCGTCGGCGTTGGGCCGGCGGGCCTCCAGGGTCACGACATCGGGGTGCCGGTCGTCGCGACCCAGGCCGAGCTCGCGGGTGTCCTCGATGACCACCAGCCGCTCGCCGGCGCCGGTGCAGCCCGCCAAGGTGCGCAACAGTGTGGTCTTCCCGGCGCCGGTGGCCCCGGAGATGACGATGTTCTCGCGCTCCTCGACGGCCTGGCACAGCGTCGCCGCCACCTCGGGGCCGAGCGTTCCGTTGGCGACCAGGTCGTCGACGTCGAACACGACGGCGCGGCGCCGCCGGATCGCGAACGACGGTCGCTCCGAGACCGCCATCACCGCGGTGAGCCGGGATCCGTCGGGGAGCTGGGCCTCGAGGGTCGGTGAGGCCAGCGTCAGCTGGCGAGGGGTGGCGGCCTCGGACGCGGCGTCCTGGATCAGCCGGACGAGGCCCTCGTCGTCGGCGGCGACCGGCGGGATGGCCTCCCGGTGGCCGTCGGTGTAGCGGACGAAGCAGCGGTCGTAGCCCTGGCCCCAGATGTCGGAGACGTCCTCCCGGGCGATCCAGGCCTGCAGGCCGCCGAGACCGAACATCTCCTGGAGCGCGACCTGCACCACCCGGTCCGTGTCGGCCTCGGCGGGCACGTCGTCCATGGTGGCCAGCTGGGCGCGCAGCAGCTGCTCGGCACGCCGGACCCGCTCCTTCTCGTCGCCGGTGTCGAAGGTGGGCAGCTCCTCGCTGAGCACGGGGATGACGGCGTTTCGCAGACGTCGGGTGACCTCGAAGATCGACACGCCCGAGACGCTAGCCAACCATGGCCCGCCGAGCCTGGGCCGTTCGGGCCGTGCGCTCCCGGGTGGGCTCAACCCCGGGCCGCCGGCGCCGACAGGTGCCCGGGTCCTTCCCCGGCCCATCGGGACGAGTCGAACGGAGAAGCAGGCCGTGAATGCTGCTGAACGAACCCTTCCGCGCCACGGGGACCACCCCGGCCCCAGCTTCCACGCCAGCGCCGCCCGTGCGGTGGCGGTGATCGTGGCGATGCTGCTGATCAGCTTCCTGGTGCTGTCGTCGTCGCGCGCCGCGTTCAATGCCACCACGTCGAACGACGCCAACACCCTCCAGACCGGTGCAGCGATCTCGCTCACCGACAACGACTCCGACGCGGCGATGTTCGCGTCGGTCACCGGCCTGCTGCCGGGCGACACCGAGGTGAGCTGCATCACCGTCACCTACAACAGCACCCCCGACCCCGGCGACGTGGTGCTCTACATGCCGGCGGCCCCGACCGGGGGCACCCTGGCCGACGACCTGAACCTCACCATCGAGATGGGCACCGACGCCACCGAGACCTTCGACGACTGCACGGCCTTCGTCCCCGACCCGGTGTCGGGCACCCTGTTCACCGGGACGGTCAGCTCGTTCGCCGCCACCCACACCAGCGCCGCGACCGGGCTGGTGACCTGGGACCCCGATCCCGCGACCGCCCCCGTCGGCACCGTCCGCACCTTCCGGTTCACCCTGGGCGTCGCGTCGAGCGCCGATCCCGACGACGACACAACCTTCGGCTTCACCTGGGAGACGGCCCTGTAGCGAGGGCCAGGAGGGCCATGGCGCAACCCGATCCCCACCGAGGCTGGCGCCAGCTCCGCTTCGCGGTCGGGCTCGCGGCCACGGCGCTGGTGGCCGCGACGATCACCCTGGTGGCGTGGGCCGTGGTCCCGGCGCTGCTCCCGGGATGGTCGGCATCGGTCGTCGCGTCCGGGTCGATGGAGCCGCGCATCCGCGAGGGTGACGTGGTGGCGACCCGCTCGGGTTCGGAGCTGGCGCTCGAGCCCGGCACCGTCGTGCTCTTCGACACCGGGACCGGCGCCACGCTGCATCGCATCGTCGGGCACGAGGACGGCGCCTTCGTCACGAGGGGAGACGCCAACGCGGCCGCGGACTCGATCCGGCTCACCCCGCAGATGGTCCGGGGCGTGGGCACGGTCCTGGTGCCCTGGGTGGGGCTCCCGCACCGCTGGGTGGCCCTGGGGCGGTGGTGGCTGCTCGCAGCGGCCGCGGCGTCGGCAGCGGCGGCGCTCCACGCCGCCAGGTGGGCCACCGACCCCGAGGCCGACCCGTGGCCCGGGGCCGACGATCGGGCCCTGGGGCCCGTCGAGCTGGCGGCACCGGTGCGGGTCGGCGGCCTGCTGCCGGCCGACGTCCGCCGCGAGATCCTGGCCGCGCACCGCGAGCGCCGGTGATGGCGCTCTCGATCCCCGCAGCGGGCAGCCCGGACGCCATCGATCGGGCCCTGGTGCGGTGCCGCATCCTCGCTGCGGTCTCACTGCTGCTGTTCTCCCCCCGGCTCGGCGGCGCCGGATCGCTCCCGCCCTGGGTTGGGGTGCCGTTCGCGGCGATGCTGCTGGGCGCCAACGTCGCCGTCGCCGGAGGCTGGTCCCGCCGCCACGTCGGGGCCACCGGACGGGCCCTCGCCGGCATCGTGGTGGACCTCGCCGCGACGGTGGGCCTGCTGGTGCTGGTGGGCGCCGACCCCGGGAGCCCGGCGACGGTGCTGGTGCTTCTCCCGATCCTCGAGGCGGCGGTCAGGTTCCGCATGCTCGGCGCCTGCCTGACCTGGTTCGCGGCCATGGCCGGGCTGGCCGTGCCGGCCATCGCCCGGGTCCAGGAGACCGGTGACGGGCCGGTCGGGGATCTGCTGGCGGTCGGGCCGGTGCTCCTCCTGGCCGCGCTGCCGGTGGCCTACATCACCACCCACCTGACCGCCGAGATCGGTGCGGCCCGGATGGCCCATGCTCACGCCGAAGGCAGATCGAGGCTCCTGGCCGAGCTCGTGGCGGTGGAGGGCCGCCTGGCGTCGCTCGAGCTGGAGACGGTGGCCCAGGCGACGACGGAGGCGTGCGCGCGCCTGGGGGCGTCGGCGAGCGACGTCCACGTCATCGACCGTGGGGTGGGCTGCCGGCGTCTCGCCGGCAGCGTCGGGGGTCCGTCGCCGCTGCCGAGCCTGGACCGGCGCACCGTGACCCGGGCGCTGCGGGCCGGCGCCCGCGCCCTCACCCTGCCCGCTCCGGGCCACCACCTGGTCCTGGCCTGCGTGGCCAACGTCCACCCTCAGGCCTGGGTGGTGCGCATGGCGCTACCAGCGGGACAACCCGCCGATCTCGTCGCCCAGGCCCTGGAGGTGCTGTGCGCGCAGGTCTCCACCTGCGCGATGAACGCCCGGCTCCACGAGGAGCTGCAGGCCCGCCGGCGCCGGCTGGCATGGCGGGCCGACCACGACGAGCTGACCGGCCTCGAGAACCGGGCTGCGGCCCGGCGGCGACTGCGCCGGCTGGTGCAGGAGCAACCCTCGGTCTGGGTGGCCTTCGTCGATCTCGACGGCTTCAAGGCCATCAACGACAGCCTGGGCCACGACGCCGGCGACACGGTCCTGCGCGCGGTGGCCGAGCGGTTCACGATGGCCCTCGGCCAGCAGGCCGCGCCCGCCCGCCTCGGCGGCGACGAGTTCCTGATCGTGCCCACCGATCCGGGGGCCCGCCCGGAGGAGCTGCTGGAGCGGATCGAACGGATCCTGGCCCGGCCGATCCAGGTGAGCCCGGAGCGGTCGGTGAGGGTGTCGGCCAGCGTGGGCCACGCCATCTACGGGGGCGATGACGTGGACGAGCTGCTGACCGCGGCCGACGACGCCATGTACGAGGAGAAGCGCCGCCGCCGATCGCAGGTCGCGGCTGCCGGTCCCCCGGAGAGTCGCTGATGGCGCCCAGGCTGCTGCTGGTCGCCGCAGTCTGCGCGGCCGCGGTCGGCTACGCGACCCTCGGCTCGGCTTCCGGGGCGTTCACCGCCAGCACCGGCAATGCTGGATCGTCGCTGGCCACCGCACCCGCGCCGGCCCCGCCCACGGGCTTCGCCGCCGACGTCACCCTCGACGATCCCCCGGTCACCTGCTCGGCCACCTTGACCTGGACCTCGAGCGCGTCGCCCGACGCCACCGGGTACCGCATCGAGCGGCTCGAGTCGGCGACGCAGGCCGTGGTCGGCGGCCCCTGGGTGGTGGGCCCGGCCGAGCAGACCTACGTGGACGTGGTCCCGGTCCAGCCGGTGGGGCAGCCCTTCTCCTGGCGGATCGTGACCCTGGCGGGGTCCTGGGCGTCAACCCCGGAGGTCAGCACCGACTTCGACCTGGCCCTCTGCACCGACTTCTGATCTCTCGGCGGGGCGCCCCGGCGGCAACGATCGCGCCGCGATCCCTCTAGGGTGTTGCCGCGTGAAGCCGGAGAGTGGCGATGGATGATCGACGAGCGGACGAGCCGGTCCGACGCTGGGTCGGCGAGCCGTACCCGCTCGGTGCCACCTACGACGGCGAGGGCACCAACTTCTCCCTGTTCTCGAGCGTGGCCGACGGGGTGGAGCTGTGCCTGCGCTCGCCCGAGGGCGACGAGACCCGGGTCGAGCTGAACGAGGTCGACGGGTTCTGCTGGCACGCGTACCTGCCCGGCATCCGGCCGGGCCAGCGGTACGGCTACCGGGTGCACGGGCCCTGGGATCCCGGCCACGGGCTGTGGTGCAACCCGTCGAAGCTGCTGCTCGACCCCTACGCCAAGTCCGTCGACGGCAGCATCGACTGGACCCCCGCGTGCTTCGGCTACGAGTTCGACGACCACGACTCGCCGAACACCGACGACAGCGGCCCCCACGTTCCCTGGGGGGTGGTCCACGACCCGGTGTTCGATTGGGCCAACGACCGGCCGCCCCGGCGCCCGCTCCACGAGACCATCATCTACGAGACCCACGTCCGGGGTCTGACCATGCGGCATCCGGCGGTGCCGCACGAGATGCGCGGGACCTACCGGGGGCTGGCTCACCCGGCCATCATCGACCACCTGCTGCACCTCGGCATCACTGCGGTCGAGCTCATGCCGGTGCACCAGTTCGTCCAGGACCACCACCTGATCCAGCGGGGCC
>JBFKRY010000210.1:0-5207 GCA_041636995.1 Acidimicrobiales bacterium
CGGGAGCCATCCGATCAGCAGGTTCTCGACCCCGGCGAGATGGGTCACCACCCCCTTGACCGTCCAGTCCGGGCAGAGGCTCTGCACGTCCCACTCGGCCTCGCTCAGGTCGCCGGTGAGGGCGTCGAGCTCGTCGTAGCACCCCAGGAGGGCGTCGATGGTGTGCTCGTGGTGCTCCATGGCCCCGGCACCCTAGCTCCCGCAGGCATGGGCGGCGCGAGCGGTGCTGTCGTATTGTCGGCCGCGACCACACGATGCACGGGGGTGCTCAGATGCCGGGTCTCGAGACGACGATCGACATGTTCGATCTCCGGATGTCCGACGACGCCAAGCCGCTCTTCGAGGCGGTGAAGACGTTCATCGCCGAGGAGGTCGAGCCGCTCACGGCCGAGTTCTTCCGCCTCGGCGAGGGTCGTGCCGACCGCTGGGGCTACGGCGAGGGCCAGCTCGAACTGCTCGACAAGCTCAAGGCCAAGGCCAAGGACCAGGGGCTGTGGAACTTCTTCCTCCCCGACGCCGAGACCGGCGAGGGGCTCAAGAACCTCGACTACGCCTACATCGCCACCGAGCTCGGCAAGAACCCGATCGCGTCCGAGTGCCTGAACTGCTCGGCCCCCGACACCGGCAACATGGAGGTCCTCGAGCGAGTCGGCACTCCCGAGCAGAAGGAGCGCTGGCTCGAGCCCCTGCTCAACGGCGAGATCCGGTCGGCCTATGCCATGACCGAGCCCGACCTGGCCTCCTCGGACGCCAAGAACATCTCCTGCGGGGCGGTCCTCGACGGTGACGAGTGGGTCATCAACGGCGAGAAGTACTACATCTCCGGCGCCGGCGACCCCCGCTGCAAGATCATGATCGTCATGGTCCAGACCAGCCCGGACGGCCCGCCACACCTGCGCCAGTCCCAGATCCTGGTGCCGATGGACGCGCCCGGGGTCGAGATCCTCGGCGCCATGAACGTCTTCGGCAAGGACGACGCCCCCCACGGCCACATGCACCTGCGGTTCACCGACTGCCGGGTGCCGAAGGAGAACGTCCTGCTCGGCGAGGGCCGCGGCTTCGAGATCTCCCAGATCCGGCTGGGCCCCGGCCGGATCCACCACTGCATGCGCTCGATCGGCGCCGCGGAGCGGGCCCTCGAGCTCATGGTCAAGCGGGGCCTCAGCCGGGAGGCGTTCGGCAAGCGCATCGCCAACCTCGGCGGCAACACCGAGATGATCGCCAAGGCCCGCGTCGAGATCGAGGCCATGCGCCGCATGGTCCTCACCGCCGCCAAGGCCATGGACGAGCTGGGCAACGCCGACGCCCGGGTGTGGGTGAGCGCGGTGAAGGCCATGGTGCCGATCCGGGTGTGCGAGATCATCGACCAGGCCATCCAGATCCACGGGGCCACCGGGGTCTCCCAGTGGACGCCGCTGGCCGACATGTACGCGTCGCAGCGGACGTTGCGCCTGGCCGACGGCCCCGACGAGGTGCACTGGTTCGTGGTCGGCCGGGCCGAGCTGGCCCGCTGGGAGGCCGAGGGAGGGCTGGACTACGACCCCAAGGCGGACTACCTCGCCCGCCACGAGCACGCGTTCAGCGGCCCCTGATCGTGGTCAGGTACGCGGACGGTCCCCGGTCGAGGGTCGAGATCGCGATCGACGCCCCACCCGACGCGGTGTGGCCGCTGGTCTGCGACATCGACCTGCCGGGCCGGTTCTCCGGTGAGTTCCAGCGGGCGGAGTGGGAGACCGAGGGCCCGGCACCGGGCGCGGTGTTCCACGGCACCAACCGCCACGACGCGGTCGGCGAGTGGACCACCCGGTGCACGGTCACCGGTTACGAGGAGGGCCGGTCCTTCGAGTGGACCGTCGGCGACCTCGACGACAAGACCGCCCGCTGGCGGTTCGACCTCGAGCTGGAGGGGGGCGGCTCCCGGCTGGCGTTCACCGCCGAGATGGGTCCGGGTCCGTCGGGCCTGAGCGCGGCCATCGCCGCCATGCCCGATCGTGAGGAGCAGATCGTGGCCCGCCGGCTGCAGGAGTGGGAGGCCAACATGACCGCCACCGTGGCCGGCATCAAGGAGCTGGCCGAAGGGGGAGCCGGTGCGGACGGCGGTGCAGCTGTCGGCTGACGCCGGCGACTGGAACGAGCTGGTCGACTTCGTTCGTGAGGCCGAACGGCTCGGCGTGGACATGGTGTGGGTGGCCGAGGCCTGGGGCGCCGACGCGGCCACGCCGCTGGCGTACCTGGCGGCACGCACCGATCGCATCCTGTTGGGGTCCGGCGTGTTCCAGCTCGGGGTGCGCTCGCCGGCGATGGTGGCCCAGACCGCGCTGACGCTGGCCAAGCTGTCGGGCGACCGGTTCGTGCTCGGGCTCGGGACCTCGGGCCCCCAGGTCGTGGAGGGCCTCCACGGGGTGCCGTTCGCCCACCCGCTCGGACGGATGCGGGAGACCCTCGACATCATCGAGCAGGCGTTCGCCGGCGAGCGCATCGCCTACTCGGGCCGGCACTTCCAGCTGCCGCTCCCCGGCGGTGAGGGGAAGGCGCTCCGGCTGGCCTGCGGGCCCAACGACCGGATCCCGATCTACCTGGCGACGCTGTCGCCCAGGATGCTCGAGCTGACCGGCGCCCGCGCCGACGGCTGGCTGGGCACCAGCTTCGTGCCGGAGGCGGCGGCTGCGTACTTCGAGCACCTCGACCAGGGATTGGCATCCGCCGGGCGTACCCGGGCCGATCTCGACGTCTGCCAGGGCGCCGAGGTGGCCTTCGCCCGCGACGAGGCCGAGCTCGCCGAGATGGTGAAGGCGCGCAAGGCGGGCCTGGCGTTCAGCCTGGGAGGCATGGGGTCGGCCGAGACCAACTTCTACAACCGGGCCTACGCCCGCCAGGGATACGAGGACGTGGCCGCCGAGGTGCAGCGACTGTGGGTCGACGGCAGGCGCGACGCCGCCGCGGCGGCGGTCCCCGACGAGATGGTCCTGGCCACCACCCTCCTCGGCAGCGAGGACGGCGTTGGCCGCCGGCTGGAGGTGTGGCGTGACGCCGGGGTCGACACGGTACGGCTCTACCCGGCGGGCGACACCCTCGACCAGCGGGTCGACACCCTGGGCCGGGCGCTCGAGCTGGTGCCCTGACCGGGCGACGCGCCCGGGACTAGCCGGGTCGATGCGACCGTGTCGGCTACCGCGGCCATGCCACAACGAGGCCTTTTCAGGTCGATGTAGCTAGGAGGGCTCGGGCTCCAGCGCCGGCTCGGCACCCCGCCGGGTCTGCCCCCGCACCAGGGCGGCCAGGGCGCCGACGACCACGGCCATGGCGGCCAACTGCGCCAGCGACAGCGGCTGGTCGAGCACCAGCCAGGCCAGGCCGGCCGCGACCACCGGGATCAGCAGCGTGAAAGTGGAGCCGAGCCAGAGCGGGATCCGCACCAGCGACCAGTTCATCAGCACGTGACCCACCACCCCGGCACCGAAGGCCAGCAGCAGCAGCCAGGCCCAGCTGGTGGCGTCGGGCCACGACAAGTCCTGGCCGAAGCCCACCGCGAGGGGGGTGTTGACCGCGGCGGTCCACAGGGCAGTCCCCATGGTGAACTGGCCCGGGGTCAGCACCCCGCGCGATGCCTTGGACGCGATGAAGTAGGTCGACCAGGCCACCAGGGCGCCCACGGCCAGGAGGTCGCCCGAGACGTTCCACTCCGGCCGTTCGGTTCCGGCCGCGATGACCAGCACCACTGCGGCGATCGCCAGCGCGGCCAGCGCCACGTCCCGGCGCCGCAGGGTCTCGCCGAAGAACCGCCAGGCCACCACGCCCACCAGCACCGGCTGGAGGGCTCCGATGATGGTGGCGTTGACGATGGTCGTCTCCTTGACCGCGGAGAAGAACAGGGCCACGTCGAGGCCCAGGGCCACCCCGCCGAACGCGGTGTGGCGCATGACCCTGCCGGTGAGCGGCACCCCCCGGAAGCGGAGCCACACCACGAGCGCCAGGGCGTAGATCCAGAAGCGGTAGACGGCGATGGCCAGCCCGCCCATGTCGATGTGCCGGATGAGCACCCCGGCCGAGCCCCAGGCGGTCACGGCCAGCGCGGCGCCCACGAGGCCCAGTCCCACATCGGAGGGCGCGCTGTCGCTCGGAGCCTCGGACACCGCGGCAGCCTACGACCGGGTTCCGCCGATGCGGCTACGGTGCTGCAGATGCTGAGCCTCGCCGACCGGGTGGTCATGATCTCGGGCGCGAACCGGGGGATCGGCCGGGCGATCGCCCAGCGGCTGGCTGCCGACGGGGCCCGGGTGAGCCTCGGCGCCCGCGATCTCGACGCCCTGGTCGCGGCCACGTCCGAGCTCGACGACGACCGGGTGCTGCGCCACCACTACGACGCCACCGAGGACGGGTCCGACGCCGCCTGGCTGGACGCGACGGTGGCCTGGGGCGGGGGGCTCGCCGGCCTGGTGAACAGCGCCGGGGTGCTGGAGTCGCTCACCCTCGACCACGGCGACGAGGCCGCCCTCGACCACATGTTCGAAGTCAACGTGAAGGCTCCCTTCCGGCTCACCCGGTTGGCGCTGCCACACCTGCGGGCCGCGGGGGAGGGGCGGGTGGTGAACCTGAGCAGCCTCTCGGGAATCCGCATCGCCAACGACGAGGTGGGCTACGCGATGACCAAGTTCGCGGTCACCGCGCTCAGCCACGCCACCAAGCGCGCCGGCTGGGACGACGGGGTCCGGGTGACCAACCTGTCTCCCGGGTTCGTGAACACCGACATGCCCGCGGCCCTCGACGCCGACCTCGACCGCTCCACGGTGATCCAACCCGAGGACCTGGCCCACCTGGTGAGCGCGGTGATGCGCCTGCCCAACACGGCCGCGGTCTCCCAGCTCAACGTGGCCTGCCGGCTCGAGCCGATGATCTGATGAGGCCTGGTAGCAGCAGACGGGGGCTGGCGGTTGCCCTGGTCCTGGCCCTGGTGGCGGCCGCATGTGCCGGCGACGACGAGCCCGAGCCGGCCGCCGAGGCCCCGACCGCCGTTCCCACGACCGAGCCCGACGAGGACGTCGGCACCGCGACGGGAGGGGCCGAACCCACCGCGGCGCCGGCGGCCGCCGCAGAACCCACGTCTGCTCCGGTCCTCACCGGGGACCGGGCGTTCTACATCCTGCCGCCGGGGAACTACGGCGGCCTGCCCACCACCGACGAGTCGCTCGACCAGCTGCCCCTCTACG
>JBFKRY010000211.1:0-5177 GCA_041636995.1 Acidimicrobiales bacterium
ACAGAACACCAGCCACGGCGTGGATGACCACGCCCACCATGCCGCCGACCACGGTGCCGTTGATCCGGATGAACTGCAGGTCCCGGCCCACCTGCAGCTCGATGCGCTCTCCCGTCTGCTGCGGGTCCCAACGGGCGACCGTGCTGGTGATCAGGTCGGCCACCTCGCCCTCGGACTGGCTGACCACGTAGCGGGCCACTCCCTCGAGCCAGCGGTCGACCTTGGCCTGGAGCACCGGGTCCGACGCCAGGCGGCGGCCGGCGCTCACGATGGCCGACTCGAGGCGCTGACGCAGCTCCGAATCGGGATCCTCGGCGGCGGCGATCATGCCCTCCTTCACGTGCACCCACACCGACTCGAGCCAGGCCCGGACCTCGGGATGCTCCAGAATCTCGCCCTTGAGCACCTCGCCCCGGGCACCGAGCTCGGGTGACTCCCGCAGCGCCACGGCGAGCTCGCGCACCCGGTCGTCCACCAGCACCCGCAGCTCGTGGTGCGGGTTGGCGAGCACGTCGGCCACCAACCGGTTGACCCCACCGGCGATCTTGTCGAACACCCGGTCGTCGATGGCCTCGGGTACCCACCAGGGCGACTCCTCGTACAGACGCTTGCGCAGGATGTCCTGGTTCTCGATCACGATGCGGTCGACGGCCCGGAGCGCGGCGTCGAACGCGGCCTGGTGGTGCTGCCCGTCGACGGCCACGTGGAGGGCGTGGCTGGCCACCGAGGCCAGCTCGATCTCCTCGAGCCGGCGCAGCAGCACCTGGCCGATGCCTGCGGCCACGTCGTCGTCGTCGAGGACCTCGGTGACGCCGCCGATCGCCGCCGAGGTCTGCTCGCCGAGGCGACGGGCGTTGGCCGGCACCGCCATCCAGCGGCCCAGGCGCTGGGCGGGCCCGAAGTGGCGGATCCGGCCGGCCACCAGCTCGTCGTCGAGGAAGTTGTCCTGCACGAACGTGCCCAGGCTGCGCCCGATCTGGTCCTTGCGGTTCGGGATGATGGCGGTGTGCGGGATGGGGATGCCGAGCGGGTGGCGGAACAGCGCGGTCACCGCGAACCAGTCGGCCACCCCGCCCACCATGGCCGCCTCGGCTGCGGCCTCCACGTAGCCCGCCCAGCCGCTCCCGTCGGTGGTGGCCCGCATGATCACGAACAGGGCGGTGACCGCGATCAACAGCCCACCGGCGCGCCACTTCATCCGGCGCAGGTCGGCCGCCCGCGTCGGCTCGCCTCTGGTCTTGAAGGTGGTGGTCACGTCGGACCCAAGGGTACGGCTCGGCACCGTGGTTCTCGTCTCGATGGGACGGGTCGCGATCGTTTTGGCTAGCGTTCGCAGGTCTCGACGCGGCGAGCACGAGGAGGCGTTGGTGTACCGAGAGCTGCGACAGGCCTGGGACGAGCTCACCGGGCCCGGGGGCCAGTTCGAGATCGTCGAGGTGGACGTGCGAGGTCAGCGGATTCGGGCCTACAAGAACGCCCCGGCCTCGCTGCGGGATCTGTGGCTGCTGAGCGCCGGCCACGGCGACGCCGACTACCTCGTCTACGACGACGACCGCATCACCTTCACCGAGGCCCACCGCCAGGTGGCCCAAGTGGCCAACTGGCTCGTGGCCCACGGGGTGCAGCCGGGGGACCGGGTGGCCGTGGCCATGCGCAACTACCCCGAGTGGATGCTCTCGTACTGGGCCTGCGTGTCCATCGGTGTGGCCTGCGTCGGCATGAACGCCTGGTGGACCGGCCCCGAGCTGGTCTACGGCGTCACCGACTCCGACCCGTTGGTCATCATCGCCGACGTGGAACGGCTCGACCGCCTCGAGGCGCATCGAGACGAGATCGGCGAGCGGCTGCTCGTGGGGGTCCGGCTGCCCGAGCCCCGGCCCGGCGTGGTGCCCTGGGCCGAGCTCGTCGAGGGCGACGCGGCGCTGCCCGACGTCGAGGTCGATCCCGACGACGACGCCTGCATCTTCTACACCTCGGGCACCACCGGGCGACCGAAGGGCGCTCAGCTCACCCATCGGGGCTGCGTCGCCAACGTCATGAGCCTGGCGTTCGTCAGCACCGTGCAGTCGGCGGCGCTGCGCGCCGCCCGGGGCCCCGATGCCGACACCGGCGACTTCACCGGCGGCGACCGGCCGGCCTCGCTCGTCACCACACCCCTGTTCCACGTCACCGCCAACAACTGCGTGGCCCACGCCATGACCCTGGTCGGCGGCAAGCTCGTCCACATGTACAAGTGGGACCCGGCCGAGGCGCTGCGGCTGATCGAGGCCGAGCGCATCACCACCGTGAGTGGAGTGCCGGTCATGGCCCGGGAGATCATGGCCCACCCGGACTTCGAGAGCAGGGACACCTCGTCGCTGCAGTCCCTGGGTGGTGGCGGGGCCCAGCTGCAGCCGGACCTGGTGCAGAAGATCGACGACAACGTGAAGACCGCGCGCCCGTCCACGGGCTACGGGATGACCGAGACCTGCGGGATCATCGCTGCCGTGGGCGCCGACTTCTTCGTCGACCGTCCCGAGTCCGCGGGTCCGGCCATGCCGTGCTTCGAGGTGAAGGTGGTCGACGCCGAGGGCCAGGAGCTCCCCCGGGGCCGGACCGGTGAGCTGTGGGTCCGGGGCGCCCAGGTGATCAAGGGCTACCTGAACCAGCCCGAGGCCACCGCCGAGACCATCACCGACGGCTGGCTCCACACCGGCGACATCGCCCGCCTCGACGAGGACGACTTCATCTACATCGTCGACCGCGCCAAGGACATGGTGCTCCGAGGCGGCGAGAACGTGTATTGCGCCGAGGTGGAGGCGGCCATCCACGACCACGACGGGGTGGCGGAGTGCACCGTGTTCGGCGTGCCCGACGAGCATCTCGGCGAGGAGGTGGGAGCCGCGGTGGTCTCGTCGGCCACCCCCGGTCAGCTCACCGCCGACGAGCTGCGAGCCCATCTCGAGGAGCGGATCGCCAAGTACAAGATCCCTCGCTACATCTGGTTCCTCGACGACGCGCTGCCCCGCAACGCCAGCGGCAAGTTCCTCAAGCGCGAGCTGCGCGACAGCTTGGATCCGGCGGAGGCGGTGTAGATCCGCAATCGCAGCTTCGTCGCTGCGCTCCTCGGGCTGCTCTGCGGCTGCGCCCGAGGCGCCGGTCGTCGCTCGATCCCTCGCTCCTCCGGTGCGGGCCGGCGGCGTGGGGAGGGAGCCGGCTGCGGCGGCGTCGCGCCCCTCTCCGTCCTGGCAGAATCGGGGCCTGCGAGACGGAGGGTGGAGATGGAGTACCACTACATCGGTCGGACGGGGACCAAGGTCAGCGAGGTGTGCCTGGGTGCGATGACCTTCGGGCGCGAAGCCGACGAGGAGACCAGCCATCGCATGCTCGACCTCTTCGTCGAGGCCGGCGGCAACTTCGTCGACACCGCCGACGTGTACGGGCCGGGCAGGTCCGAGGAGGTGCTCGGCCGCTGGCTGGCATCGCAGGATCGCGAGCAGCTCGTCATCGCGACGAAGGTTCGCTTCCCCTCGGGGCCGGGTGTCAACGACGTCGGGCTCGGACGCAAGCACGTCGTCGCTTCGATCGACGCCAGCCTCCGGCGCCTCGGGACCGACTACGTCGACCTCTACCAGATCCACGCCTGGGACCGGGGCACGCCGATCGAGGAGACCCTCAGCACCCTCGACGCCCTGGTAGGGCAGGGCAAGGTGCGCTATCTCGGATCGAGCAACCTGACCGGCGCCCAGCTCCAGAAGATGATCGACACCAGCCGGCTCCTCGGGCTCGAGGCGTTCGTCAGCCACCAACCGCAGTACAACCTGCTCGCCCGATCACTGGAATGGGAGGTACTGCCCGTGTGTCGGGCCGAGGGGGTGGGGGTGATCCCGTGGGCGCCGTTGCGCGGTGGCTGGCTCAGCGGCCGGTACTCACGCGACATGGACGGCCCGCCCGAGGGAACCCGGATCGCGACCGCCGAGCGTGAAGGCTGGAGCGAGACCTGGGCCCGGTACGCGAACGACCACACCTGGGCCATCGTCGACGAGCTGCGTTCGATCGCAAACGATCTCGGTCGCCACCCGGCCCAGGTCGCGATCCGTTGGGTGGCGCAACGGCCCGGGATCACCGCCCCGATCATCGGCGCCTCCACCCTGGAACAGCTCGAGGTCAACCTGGGCGCCGTCGACTTCCGCCTCGACCCGGAGGACATGGACCGGCTCACGAGCGTCAGCGACATCGAGGGCACCTACCCCTACGACAGCATGATCACCGACGCCCAGGCCGGTCGCTGACCGGGTGAGCCAGCCGACCGCGATCGATCTGCAGGGGCTGGCCGCCGAGCTGGCGGGCCGCGCCGGGCGGACGCTGGTGGGGGTGACCGGCGCGCCGGGGGTGGGGAAGTCCACCGTGGCCGCGGATCTCCACAGCCGACTGGGCGACACCAGCGTGGTGGTGCCGATGGACGGCTTCCACCTCGCCGGGGCAGTGCTCCGTGAGCTGGGCCTCGCCGCGATCAAGGGCGCCCCGGAGACCTTCGACGCCGCCGGCTTCGTCGCGATGCTCGAGCGGCTGCGACACCAGCCCCCCGGGTCCACGGTCTACGCCCCGGCGTTCGACCGGACCCTCGAGGAGCCGATCGCGGGAAGCATCGCCGTCACCCCGGAGCATCACACCGTGATCGTGGAGGGCAACTACCTCCTACTCGACGGACCCTGGGACCGGGTCGCCTCGCTGCTCGACCTGGTGGTCTACGTCGACGCGGACGACGACGATCGCCGCCGTCGACTGATCGACCGCCACATCACCTTCGGCAAGGCGCCCGAGATCGCCGAGGAGTGGGTCCGCCGCAGCGACGACGCCAACGCCGCCTTGATCGCGTCGACCCGCGCTCGCGCTGATCACGTCCTCGCTGTCTGACCGGGCGACGGCAATCGACCGGCGCCTCTGGCGCGACCGACCGGCGCCTCCGGCGCGGCCGGGCGAAGCCCGGCATCGCGCCAGCGACGAGGGACGAGGAGCGGGAGGGCGCCTCTGGCGCAGCCGCAGAGCAGCCCGAGGAGCGCAGCGACGAAGCTGCGATTGCGGGTTGATGCAGCGACGAGGGACGAGGAGCGGGAGGGCGCCTCGGGCGCAGCCGCAAGCCGGCAAGCGTCGGCTTGCGAAGAATGGAGCGAGGGACGGGGAGCGGTGGGCGGGCG
>JBFKRY010000212.1:0-5115 GCA_041636995.1 Acidimicrobiales bacterium
GAGCTCCACCAGCTGCTCGATGGTGTCGAACTGCACGATGCGCTGCGGCGCGGGCGAGGGCACCACCCGCCGCACCCCGCGCCTGGGGTCGGTCATGAGCTGCCAGCCCCGCTCGCGGGCCAGGCTCGCGGCCTCCTCGGGGCCGTAGAACCGTCCGATGGGCTTGTCGGGGGCCCTGAACGCGGGGTCGTCGGGATCGACCTCGACCTCGGTCACGATGGTGACCACCCGCCCGTCGTGGCCCCGCCGGCGCAGCTCGGAGCGCAGCGCCCGTTCGATCATGTAGCCCATGGCGCCCTGGCTGTCGGCCACCAGCGAGTCGAGCGGAACCTCCGGGAGGGTGTCGCGGGCCAGCTCGGAGCGCAGCTGCATGAACCCCACCTGCGGTCCGTTGCCGTGAGTCAGCACCAGGTGCTCGCCCCGTTCGACGAGGTCGGCCACCGGCTTCATCGCCTCCTGGGTGACCGCGAACTGGTTGGCGACGGTGGGGGGCAGATCGGGTGAGAGCAGGGAGTGGCCCCCGATCGCCAGCACGGTGGGGGCGGCCTCGTTGCGCATCGCCACATCGTCCCACGACCGGGACCGCCACGGCGCTCCGACACCTGGTACCTGCGCCAGGTCCGGGTGACCAAGCTGCTCACCGACGTGACGCCGGATCAGGGCTGAGCGGTCCGGGCCATCTGGTCCGGCTCGCTGGCCTCCTCGGGCTCGCTGGTCGCTGCGGGAGGCTCGGTGCGGGGAAGCTCGACCGGCGGCCGGAGGGGCACGAAGAACTGGTCGACCAGCTGGTGGCCTCGCTTGGCCCGGGAGGACGGTTCGGTCACCACCGGCCGGCCCTCCTCCCAGCGCAGATGCCGGCGGGCCACCCGCTGGTAGCCGATGACGTAGCCGTGGATGCCCTCGGGCGTCAGCCGCAGGCGCACGAAGTGCTTGTACCCCTCGTGCCGCAGCGCGATGCAGAGCTCGTTGAGGTTGATGCGGATCGCCTGGGCCGCGACCAGGTACAGGGTCAGCGCCGCCGCACCCAGGAGGCTGCCGAGGAGGGCCACTCCTGCCAGGTAGGCGCTCAGCGTGGTCCCGCTCCCGCCCGGCTCGGCCAGCAGCCACAGCAGGCCGAGCGCGGCCCAGCCCGCAGCCAGCCGCTCCAGCGGTTGCCGCCAGGCACCGGCGCCGTCGTGCCATCGCATCCAGGTGGCCCGGCCGAGGGCGATCACCGAGACCCCGGCCCACAAGACCGCCAGGGCCAGGATCCCGGTGTCGTCGCCGATGGGCTGCGAGGCCAGGTTCGCGGCCAGAGCCACCGCGAACGCCATCGCCGCCAGGTGCAGGGCCGCGTGGGTGATCCCGGCCACCACGCCGACCGCCCTGCGGAGGCGGCGCCGGGTGGCCATCGCCACCGTGCTCGTGACCACGACGGCGACGACCAGGAGCCCCAGCGGGGAGTGCAACCCGCCGTCGAGCGCCGAGACGAAGTCGTCGCCGATCGAGCCCTCGGCCAGGGTCTCGATGTCCCGGTCGGCCGGCTGGATCGCCGGGGAGATCCCCAGCCGCGCCGCGAGCCCGAACACGCCGTAGATCAGCCCCAGCGTGGCGAGCAGCGACGGGTTGCGCACCGGCAGGCGCCAGAGCGCGGACAACCCGATCCCGGCGGAGCGACGCCTCGACGGCCAGCTGGCGGCGAGTCGGTACCCCGTCTCGCCCTGGGTGCGCCAGCTCAGCGGGACGAGAAGCCGCGCCGGGATCCGCAGCGTCGACGCCAGGTAGGCGCCACCGCCGCCGGCCGTGACCATGGTGGGCGCCAGCCCCCGGTCGGCCGGGTCGGTGGGCTCGTGCCGGGCGTAGCTGTGGTGGTCGCCGGTGAGCACGAGCCGCACCCGGGGGCGACCGGGGGTGTCCGCCTCGCCGACGGTGTGGTTGACGAAGTACCGGAGCCGGTCCCAGGAGTCGGCCTTCGGGGGGATCGGGTCGTCGAGCTGGAGGTGTCGGGCGGCCCGGCTCTGGTCGCTGTGGTCGGGGCGGTCGAGCCAGCACGGCTTCGCGGTGCACAGCACGATCCCGGCCCGGGGCGGCATCTGCCGGGCCACCTCTCGGAAGTACCGGAGCTGAGGTCCGTCCATGTCGGTCGCCAGCGCGATGTCGATGCCCCAGAACCACCAGTCCGGGGTCACCTCGACCGCCCAGTAGCTCCGGGTCTGGAACACCTGCCAGCCGCCGATGCGGTTGCCGGTGTCGGGGCCGCCGCGGCTGGTGGGTCGGGTCACCGTGAACAGGTCGAGGAAGGCGCCGAGGCCGTCGTACCAGTCGTGGTTGCCCGGTACCGCGAACAGGGGCACGCCGGGCTCGGCCGGGCCGTCCTCCCCGAGGCCCGCAGCGCTCGGACCCGGGAACGCGGTCCGGTACGGCCCGATCGTCCGGTCCCGGTACGCCTCGTCGGTGGCGATGGGGTACACCTGGTCACCGCCCATCACCAGCATCGAGCCCCGCGGGAGGGTGACCCCGTCGGGTGGGGTGGCGTCGGCCGGTACCACGATCGTCTCCCTGCTCATCAGCCGGGCGATCGCGTAGGTGGGGCTGAAGCCGTCGCCGACGTCGGCCACGTAGTCGACCACCCGCTCGGGGCCGGGACGGCCCTGATGCCACGGCAGCGGATCGATGACAAGGCCGTCGCTCGGCCCGGTGACCGGCGCGGTTGCCTTGGCCCGGTGGACCACCGGCTGGCGCAGGGCCGCCTGGGTCTCGCGACTGTCGGTGAAGGAGCCGAACAGGCACGCGAAGAAGTGGTGGTATGCGGCCCGGGCGACCTCGGGCAGCGACATCCACCGCACCATGGGCTGGGCCTCGTAGCGGCTCGCAGGGTGCCACGGCGGCTGGTGGTCGCTCACGCCATGCCTCCGCGCGGTCGGGGACGGTGCCCCGACGGTACCAGAGCGCACGCGGCGGTCGGGGTGGTCTCCGGACCTGCGCCGGCGTGTCGCCCGCGCTCAGCCTCGGTCGAGCGGTCCCAGGCTGGTGACGGGCTCGGGGATCACGAGGCGACGGCCCCTCGTGTCGTCGACGTACCAGGCCTCGGCCGGCGGACGGGCCCCGGCTCGCAGGGCGACCGAGCCCGAGCCCAGCGCCGCCCCCTGGGGGGTCCAGCCGATGATCTCCACCCCGTCGATCAGGACCCGGGACGTACCCGTCTGATCCGTCCAGATCTCCACCTCCACCCAGGTCCCGGTCGGTGGAACCCCGGCTGCGGGCGCATCCACCACCACGCTGTCGCCCTGCCGGGTGCGGAGGTCCCAGCCCGCAGGCGACGTCATCGCGGTCTCGTGCTCGTCGGTGGGGACCAGCCCGGCCCGGGTGCCGGCGGCGGCGTCGAGGGCAGTGTCGGAGCTCAGCCACCAGTACGACTCGAAGACCATCCCCGGCTCGTCGAGGCCGGTCGCCACCGCCCATGCTGCGGCGCCGGGGCCGCTGGTCTCGGGCGCTTCGAGCGAGAAGCCGCCGCTGCGGGTCTGGGCGCTGCCGACCGTCCAGGGGTTGGGTGCCGAGGTCTGTTCGGCTCCCAGGATCACGAAGGAGCCGGGGTCGGCGAGGTTCGCGTGGTGGGTGGCGATGGCATCGGCCGCCAGGGCCTGGTGGCGCACCTGCACGTGGTCGAGGTCCCCGCTGAGCGGCCGATCCCCGGCAGGGACGTTCCCGATGGTGAGGGGCGCGGCCGGGTCGATGTCGAGCGCGCCGGCTGCGGGGATGGCGTCGACCTGGTTCCCGTCGACGAAGAGGCGGAGGTCGCTCCCGTCCCAGGTGGCGGCCAGGTGGTGCCAGGTCCCGACGCCGACCACTCCGCCGCTGACGGTCTGGGGCAGACCGCCGAGGGTCACGGTGGCGGTCGCGGCGCCGGTCCCGCTGTCGACGTAGAGCTCGTAGATCGCGCCGCCGGCGCCGGTCTTGGCCACCACCCGCGGGTCGGTCCCGGGTGCGGCCAGGCGGACCCACGCCGCCAGGGAGAGCCCGGTCGAGGTGATGTCCGCGGCCGGGCCCTCCAGGAGGTCGTCGACGCCGTCGAAGCCGAGCGCGGGGCCGGCCACGCCCGGTGACGTGGCCGACGGATCCAGGCCCGCGACCGCCACCATGTCGGTGCGGCGCTGGCTGAGGTCGCCGGCGGTGGCCGACGTCAGCGACAGCGCGGTGATCGCGGCGGAGAGCTCGGAGGTCGATCCGTACCCGCCGGCACCGAGATCCTCGGTCAGGGTGGCGGTCAGGACGTCGCCGGCAACGCCGGGGAAGCCGACCACGACGGGGCGGGTCCCGCCGCCGGGGTGGACCTCGGTGACGGCGGCCGCGAGCAGCTCGCCCTCGCCGTACCCGGAGGGATCGGCGCCCGCAGGGTTGGTGAACAGCTCCAGGCGGTAGGTGCCGGCGGGGACGTCGAGGGTGCCGCTGACGGTCACCAGCCCGCCCGAGACCGTGGCTTGCTCGAGCACCGGGAAGTTCAGCAGGTCGTTCGGCCCGGTGTCACCGTCGCCGGGGTCGTTGGCCGTGACCCCGTCGTCGCCGAGGTCGATGCCCAGGCCCCCGTTGCCCCGGATCACGTTCCCGAGCACGGGGTTGTCCGCCCCGGCGCCCGGACCGAACGCCACCCCGGCACCGCTGTTGGAGGCGATGGTGTTGGCCTCGGCAGCGGTGCTCCCGCCGATGCGGTTCCCGGTCGCCAGGTCCAACACGGCGACGCCATGGAGGGTGTTCGCCATCGGCGTGAGTGCGTCGGGTCCCACACCGATGATGTTCCCGATCACGACGTTGTCGTTCGTCCCGCTGTTGCGGATGGTGATCCCACTCGTCGTGCTGTGCCCGATCACGTTCGCGTCGTCGGCTCCGGCCCCGCCGATGGTGTTGCGGGCGGCGCCCACCGTGAGCAGCAGCCCGTTGTCGGCGTTGGGACGGGGGTTCAGCGACACGTCGAAGCCGATCCAGTTGTTGGTGAGCACGTTGTCGTCACCGAACCCCGTCAAGCCGTCGATCTCGAGGCCCTCGTCCGGGAAGCTGTGCACGATGAAGCCGTGGATGGCGCTGTTGTGGGTGCGCAGGATGAGCCCTCCCGAGGCGCCCACCGCGGCGGTGCCGTCCAGC
>JBFKRY010000213.1:0-5103 GCA_041636995.1 Acidimicrobiales bacterium
CCTGCGGCTGCGCCGGAGGCGCCGGTCGTCGCTCGTCTCTCGCTCCTCCGTCAGGCCCTCACCGGGATCGCGCCACCTCCATAGCCGCGCCTCCGGCGCAGCTGGGTGGCGCAAGTTGGGGAGACCGCCGCGGCTGCGCCGGAGGCGCCGGTCGTCGCCGCCGCAGCCCGGCTCCCTCCGGACCTCCGGCGGCGCCCACGCCCTGTGGTGGGGTGCTGCGGGTACTCTCACCCCACCATGGCTGCGGAGTTCATCTTCACGATGCGCAAGGTGTCGCGCTTCCACCCGCCCGACAAGGAAGTGTTGAAGGACATCACCCTGGCCTTCTATCCCGGGGCCAAGATCGGAGTGCTTGGCCCCAACGGGGCCGGCAAGTCGTCGCTGCTGGCCATCATGGCCGGCCTGGACGACGGCTATACCGGCGAGGCCCGACTCACCCCGGGCTTCAGCGTCGGCCACCTGGCCCAGGAGCCCGAGCTCGACGAGACCAAGGACGTCCACGGCAACGTGATGGACGGGGTGGGCGAGCTCGCCGGCCTCCTCACCCGCTACGACGAGGTCATGGCCGCCTGGTCCGACCCCGACGCCGACTACGAGCGCCTGGGTGAGGAGCAGGCCGAGCTGGAGCGCAGGATCGAGGCCGCCGGCGCCTGGGACCTGCAGCGCACGGTGGAGATCGCCATGGATGCGCTCCGGCTGCCGCCGGGCGACGCCGACGTGGCCACGCTGTCCGGCGGCGAGCGCCGTCGGGTGGCGCTGTGCCGGCTGCTGCTGTCCCGGCCCGACCTCCTGCTGCTCGACGAGCCCACCAACCACCTCGACGCCGAGTCGGTCGCGTGGCTGGAGCGCCACCTCAAGGAGTACTCGGGCACGGTGGTGGCCATCACCCACGACCGCTACTTCCTCGACAACGTGGCCGGCTGGATCCTCGAGCTGGACCGGGGCCGGGGCATCCCCTACCAGGGCAACTACTCGGGCTGGCTGGAGCAGAAGAAGGCCCGCCTGGAGCAGGAGGAGAGCCGCGACTCGGCGCGCCAGCGCACCCTCGCCCGCGAGCTCGAGTGGGTCCGGATGGCCCCCAAGGCCCGCCAGGCCAAGGGCAAGGCCCGCCTCGCGGCCTACGAGAAGCTGCTCGCCGAGTCCAAGGCGGCCGAGGGCCGCGGCGACGACCTGCAGATCTCGATCCCCGTCGATCAGCGGCTCGGTGACGTGGTGCTCGAGGCGGACCACCTCCGGAAGGGCTACGGCGACAAGCTGCTGATCGAGGATCTCTCGTTCTCGCTGCCCCCGGCGGGCATCGTGGGGGTGATCGGCGCCAACGGCGCCGGCAAGACCACCCTCTTCCGGATGATCACCGGTGCCGAGGAGCCCGACGGCGGCGAGCTCCGCATCGGGCCCACCGTGCAGCTCGGCTACGTCGACCAGTCCCGGGCGTCGCTCGATTCGAGCCACACCGTCTACGAGGAGATCACCGGCGGGCTCGACAACCTGGTGGTGGGCGGTCGGGAGATCCACGGTCGGGCCTACGTGGCCTCGTTCAACTTCCGGGGATCCGACCAGCAGAAGTCCGTGGGCGTGCTCTCGGGCGGCGAGCGCAACCGGGTCCACCTGGCCAAGGTGCTCCGCAGCGGCGCCAACGTGCTGCTGCTCGACGAGCCCACCAACGACCTCGACGTCGACACCCTGCGAGCCCTCGAGGCGGGCCTCGAGGACTACGCCGGCTGCGCGGTGATCATCTCGCACGACCGCTGGTTCCTGGACCGGGTGGCCACGCACATGCTGGCTTTCGAGGGGGATTCCCAGGTCCGCTGGTTCGAGGGCAACTTCAGCGAGTACGAGCTGTTCAGGCGCAAGGAGCTCGGCGGCGCGGACACCCCCACCCGCATCAAGTACAAGCCACTCGTCCGTTGACGGCTGACGGCTCCGGCACCGACGGCTGGGACGCGAGCGAGGACGAGCTCGGCGACCTGGCTGCGCATCCGGATCCGGAGCTCTCGGTGCGGCTGCGCTGGCTTCCGCGTGGGGTCCGACGAATCGGCCTGTCCGACCAGGAGCTCACTGCGGCCCGGGCGCTCGCGCCACTCCCCGACATCACCGTCGAGGAGCTCACCCCGGTCGTCGAGATCGAGGTGGGGCCGGCCTGGGTGGGCGAGCTGCCCCTCACCGCCGGGGTGGCACGCCAGCTGGGCATCGACCAACCCGATGTCCCCGACGTTCACCCCGCCCGCCTGACCCGGGCCGAGGCGATCGAAGCCTGCGGACAGCTCGGCGGCCGGCTGCCGAGCGAAGCGGAGTGGGAGACCTGTGCCCGCGCCGGGTCGAGCCCACTCTTCCCGTGGGGCGACGAGCTCCTCCCAGACGAGTCCCTGGAACCGTGGCTGGCCTGGAACCTGGACGGCGAGCTGGCTCGCAACCCTGCAGGCTTCGGCGGGCTCTTCTTCGGGGAGTGGTGCAGCGACGAGTTCCGGGTCTCGCACGCCCCGGGCGCGCCGACGGTCGCAGGCGCTCACGTCATCAAGGGGGGCGGCGCCCAGTTCTGGCCGTGGCAGGACCAGGAGTGGGTCTGGTGCATGCCCGCGATGCGGATGCCGTCGACCGACCTGTTCGCGGACGGCCGCGCCGCAGCCCGGCTGGTGATGGACGTGCCGGCGAAGTGAGGGCTACTCGGTGGGTTCGCCGTAGGGGGAGTCGGCGTCCTCGTAGCAGTCCGGGTGGTAGTGCTCCACCCGGTCCCAGCGGTTGTCGACGTAGACGTTGCAGATGATCTGGGTCCGCCGCTCGCGGGCCCGGAACTTCACGATCTGCTCGCAGCGGGCGCACTCGGCCCAGTTGCCGGGCTCGACGAGACGGGTCACCGCCCGGCTCTTCCACGTCCGGGCGGCGCTGGCAGCCTTCGTGCGAGTAGCCATGAGGGCCCATCGGCCGGCCCGGGCGGGACATGAGGGAAGCGGTACGCTCGCCCGATGCGTCGGGTGGCCCAGTTCCTGGCCCGGACCGCGGGCCGCCTCTCCCGCCTGCTCCGCCGCGGCGGCGGCACCACCGTGCCCGGCGTGGTGCTCCTGAAGCTGCGCCCGCGGGCTGCCGCGGAGCTGTCCCGGGGCCTGGGTGACGGCTCGGTGGTGATCTCGGCCACCAACGGCAAGACCACCACCGCCCGTCTGGTGCGATCGGCGACCGACGCGGCCGGCATCGTGACCGTCGCCAACACCGCGGGCTCGAACCTGCTGCGGGGGGTGACGGCCGCCCTGCTCGACGCCGATCCCCGGGCCAGCCTGGGCGTGTTCGAGGTGGACGAGGCGGCGCTCGACGAGGTGGTCGACCAGCTGCAGCCGCGCGTCATCGTGCTCATGAACCTCTTCCGCGATCAGCTCGACCGCTACGGCGAGCTCGAGGGCCTGGTGGCCGAGTGGCGCCGGCTGGTCGCTCGCCTGCCCGACGACACCGTGCTCGTCCTCGATGCCGACGACCCGCCGGTCGCTCACCTCGGTGAGGGGCGGGGCCAGGTGGTGCACTTCGGCGTCGACGATCCCGCCGTGGGCCGCACCGAGCAGGCCCACGCTGCTGACTCCACCCACTGTCCCCGGTGCGACGCCGCCCTCGACTACTCGCTCATCGCCATCAGCCACCTCGGCCATTGGCGCTGCCCGGCCTGCGGGCTGGCCCGACCTCGGCCCGACGTCTCCGCCCGGTCGATCGAGCTGCGGGGCGTCGATGGCTTCCGCATCGAGCTCGAGACCCCCGGCGGCCCGGTCTCGGCGACGGTGGCCCTGCCGGGCCTCCACAACGCCTACAACGCCACCGCGGCGGTGGCCACCGGCCACGCCCTCGGCCTCGGTCCCGAGCTGCTGGCCACCGCGCTGACCTCCACGCGGGCCGCGTTCGGTCGGGGGGAGCGGGTGACGATCGGCGGCCGGGAGCTGGTGCTGCTGTTGGCCAAGAACCCCGCGGGCGCCAACGAGAACGTGCGGGCGGCGCTCACCCATCCCGGCGAGCTGCACGTGCTGGCGCTGCTGAACGACCGGACCGCGGACGGGCAGGACGTGAGCTGGATCTGGGACGTCGACTACGAGCCCCTCTTCGACCGCCTGGCCACGCTGACGGTCGCCGGCGACCGGGCGCACGACCTGGCGCTGCGATTCGTCTACGGCTCGCTCCCGGCCGACCGGCTGGTCATCCGTCCCGATCCCGGGGCCGCGGTCGACCACGTCCTGGAGGCCACGACACCGGGAGCCACCGTCTTCGTGCTCCCCACCTATACGGCGATGCTCGACCTGCGCGCCGAGCTGGTCCGGCGCGGTGTCACCCATGCGTTCTGGGAGGACGAGTGATGCCCACGGTCCGGCTGTGTCACCTCTACCCGGCCCAGATGAACATCTACGCCGACCGGGGCAACATCGCGGTGTTCCGACAGCGCCTGCGGTGGCGAGGGCTCGCGCTGGAGATCACCGAGGCGGGTCCCGGCGACGGCATCGATCCTGGCGCGCACGATCTCTACTACCTGGGCGGGGGCCAGGACCGGGACCAGCGGATCGTGGCCCGGGACCTGAGCGAGACCAAAGCGGCATCGCTGCGCGCCGCCGCGGCCGACGGCGCTGCGTTCCTGTGGGTGTGTGGCGGCATCCAGCTCGCCGGCAGCGGCTACACCGACGCCGACGGCAACCGGCTCCCGGGCGTCGGCATCCTCGACCTCGACACCGTCGCCGGCGAGGAGCGGCTCATCGGCGATCTGGTCATCGACGCCGACCTCGACGGCGAGATCCGGCGGGTCGTCGGCTACGAGAACCACGCCGGGCGCACCACCCTCGGGCCCGCTGCCCGGCCGCTGGGCCGGGTGGTGCACGGTCACGGCAACGACGGCCGGAGCGGGTTCGAGGGTGCGGTCCAGCAGCGGGTCATCGGCACCTACCTCCACGGCCCGCTCCTCCCGAAGAACCCGTGGCTCGCCGACACCGTGCTGGGCTGGGCCCTCGAGCACGCCGGGTCCCCCGTGACCCTGCAGCCCCTCGACGACGCCCTGGCCGACACCGCTCGCGAGGTGGCTGCAGCTCGGGCGGGTCTGCGTCGGTGACCCGGCGCGCAAAGCACCCCAGTAGCGGTGTGACG
>JBFKRY010000214.1:0-5036 GCA_041636995.1 Acidimicrobiales bacterium
GTCCCCCAGCGCTGGGACTTCCCGCACGTGACCGACGTCAGCCACCGCCTGGCCGAGCTGTCGGTGGCGACCTGGGGCGGCTTCGTGTTCGTCAGCTTCGACCCCGACGCCGGCCCGCTGGAGGAGTACCTCGGGGTCCTGCCCCGGCACTGGTCCGACTGGGGGCTGGAGGACCGGTACATCGAGACCCACGTGCTGAAGCGGCTACCGTGCAACTGGAAGGCGGCCGCGGAGGCCTTCCTCGAGGCCTACCACGTGCGCGAGACCCACGCGAGTGGCAAGCTCGGCGACGAGGTCACCACCCAGTACGACGTCTGGCAGCCCCACGTGTCCCGGTTCATCCACACCATCGGGATGGACAGCCCGCTCCGAACGCCGCCGCGGACCGAGGATGAGGTCTTGGCTCACCTGACCAGGAACGTCCGCCACGGGATGGAGCCGCTCGAGCTGCCCGAGGGCATGCGGGCCCGGGACTTCTACGCCGACTACATGCGCCGGCAGATCGGGGAGGCCTACGGCCGCGACTTCTCGGGGCTCAGCGAGTCGATGACCCTCGACTCCATCGAGTACTTCCTGTTCCCGAACGCCTTCTTCTTCCCGGGGCTCACGCTGCCGATGGTGTACCGGTTCCGCCCCGATCCGGGCTCGCCCGACGTGAGCTGGTTCGACCTCTTGATGATGCGACCCCGCCCCCTCGACGGGCCGGCGCCGGAGCCGCCGCCGGTCATCGAGCTGGACGTGGACGACAGCTACACCCTCGCCACCGGCCTCGGTGGCCTCGGTCGGGTCTACGACCAGGACACCGCCAACATGGCCGCGCAGACCCGGGGCTTCAAGGCCAGCGCGAAGCGGGCCCAGACCCTGGGCAACTACCAGGAGGTGCGGGCCCGGCATCTCCAGCAGACCGTGGAGCGATACCTGAGCGGCGATCTCTGATCCGTTGCCGCGAGGGGTCCGGCGCGGGGGGCGGCGGGGTACGACGGCTGCAGCCGGTGCTGTGGCAGCATGACGCCATGACCTATGACGTCCAGGTCGAGGTGCAGCTCCGGGCCGGCGTGGCCGATCCCCAGGGCGCCACCATCGAGCGGGCCATGCCCACTCTCGGGTTCGATCACGTGAGCGGGGTCCGGGTGGGCAAGAGCATCCGGTTCAGCATCGACGCCGACGACGAGGAGTCGGCTCGGGCCGCGGTCCAGGAGCTCTGCGACACCTTCCTGGCCAACCCCGTCATCGAGGACACCGCGATCACAATCGGTGCTGCCTGATGGCGCCGACGGTCGGGGTGGTGGTGTTCCCGGGCTCCAACTGCGAGCTCGACGTGGTCGAGGCGGTGGAGTCCCTCGGCGCCACCGGGCGGCTGCTCTGGCACGGTGACGCCGGGATCGGCGGCGTCGACGCGGTGGTCATCCCCGGCGGCTTCGCCCACGGCGACTACCTGCGCCCGGGTGCCATCGCCCGGTTCTCGCCGGTGATGGCCTCGGTCCGAGCGTTCGCCGGTGACGGCGGGCCGGTGGTCGGGATCTGCAACGGGTTCCAGGTGCTCACCGAGTCGGGCCTGCTTCCCGGCGCGCTGCAGAAGAACTCCGGCCTCAAGTTCCTGTGTTGCCCCACCGACGTCCGGGTGGCCACCACCGACAGCGTGTTGACCCGCAGGGCACGTCCTGGCCAGCTGCTACGCATCCCAATCAACCATTTCGAGGGCAGCTACATCTGCTCATTGGAGCAGCTTGCCGAGCTGCGTACCGAGGATCGGATCGTGCTGACCTACGCCAGGAATCCCAACGGTTCCGTGGGTGACATCGCCGGAATCTGCAACAGCGGCCGGAACGTGGTGGGGTTGATGCCCCATCCCGAACGCGCCTGTCACCCACTGCTCGGCAGCGAGGACGGCACCGTGTTGCTCGGGAGTCTCGTGGATGCGGCCTTCAAATGCGCTGCGTGAGGATCAGCTGCCCCGGCTGACACCAGCCTTCTTGAGCGTGGCCGGCTCGACGCCCACTTTCCGCCAGGCTGCGTACGAGATGCCCTTGCGCTCGCCATAGGACTTGGCCACGGCCACGAAGTCCGCTTCGAGGCCGCTGAGGTCGACGACATCGTTCATGGACTCCAGCTCGGCCTGCAGATCCATGCGCTCCTGTACCAGCTGGAGCTGGGCCAGCGGGCTCGCTTCCTCGAGCTCTTGCTCGATCTTCGCCAGTCGTTTGGTGATGGTGTCTCTTGTCCTCTTCCGGCCACGCTTCGGTTTGTTCGCCGCGAGGGCCTCGAGGTAAGCCTTGACGGCGCGTCCTTCGGACCTCCCCTGCGCCAGCGCGGCTTTGTGCTCGTCGGTCATGGCCGCCGGTCCACGCCTTTTACCGTTTCCCTGTGATGCCATAGCGACAATAAGAGCACACTCTTCGCGCCCACACCAACACCGGGCGACGCAACTCGCCGGCTGCCGGTCGATCGTCGCGGTGGCGGGTGCACAGCGCTCCTTTCCGGCTCCGGTAGCGTGCCGGGGATGATCGAGGCCCTCCACCGCTCGCTCGGGCTCACCGATGACGAGCTCGACCAGATCATCGCCATCCTCGGCCGGGAGCCGAACCATCTCGAGCTCGCCATCTACTCGGTCATGTGGTCCGAGCACTGCTCGTACAAGTCGTCGCGGGTCCACCTCGGCCGCCTGCCCACCACCGGCCCCCAGGTCCTGGTCGGACCGGGCGAGAACGCCGGGGTCGTCGACGTCGGCGATGGCATCGCGGTGGCGTTGCGGATCGAGAGCCACAACCACCCGAGCTTCATCGAGCCGCACCAGGGTGCGGCCACGGGCGTCGGCGGGATCATCCGCGACATCTTCACCATGGGGGCGCGGCCGATCGCGGTGATGGACCCGCTGCGGTTCGGGCCCCTCGACGACGCCCGCAGCCGGTGGGTGGCCGAGGGCGTGGTGAGCGGCATCTCGGCCTACGGCAACGCGGTGGGGGTCCCCACCGTGGGCGGCGAGACCGTGTTCGACCCCACGTACCGGTCGAATCCGCTCGTCAACGTGTTGTGCGTCGGGATCCTGCCCACCGATCGGCTGGTGCTCGGGCAGGCCAGCGGCCCCGGCAACCTGGCCGTGCTCCTCGGATCCACCACCGGCCGCGATGGCATCGGCGGGGTCAGCGTGCTGGCCTCGGCGGGCTTCGGCGACGGCGACGCAGACGCGGAGAAGCGTCCCAGCGTCCAGGTCGGGGACCCGTTCGAGGAGAAGAGGCTGATCGAGGCCTGCCTGGAGCTGCTCGACGAGGGGCTGGTGGTGGGGATCCAGGACCTGGGCGGGGCCGGGCTGTCGTGCGCGGCGTCCGAGACCGCCTCCCGGGGCGGCGTGGGCATGGACTTCGACGTGTCCGCGGTGCCCCTCCGCGAACCCGGCATGGAGCCCTTCGAGACCATGACCAGCGAGTCCCAGGAACGGATGCTGGCCATCGTCGAACCCGCGAGCCTCGATCGGGTGGTCGAGATCTGCGATCGCTGGGACGTGCGGTCGAGCGTGGTCGGCCGGGTCACCCGAGGCGGCACCCTGCGCATCCTCGACGGCCCCGAGGGGCCATGCCTGGGCGAGGTCCCGGCGGCATCGCTGCACGAGGACGCGCCCCGGTACGAGCGCCCGATGCACCCGCCGGACGACCTCGCCGCCCGGCGGGCCGACCTGGCCGACGCGCTGCCCGCCCCCGACGACCCCGGCGCCGCGCTCGTGGCGCAGCTGTGCGACACCAGCTGGATCTGGTCCCAGTACGACCACCAGCTGTTCCTGAACACCGTGGCCGGTCCGGGCGGCGACGCCACGGTCCTGCGGCTCAAGCACCCGGCAACCGGCGTCGACACCGGCCGGGGACTGGCCCTCACCACCGACGGCAACCACCGCTGGTGCGCGGTCGATCCCCGCCGGGGAACGGCCCTCATCGTGGCCGAGGCGGTTCTCAACCTGGCCTGCGTCGGCGTCAGGCCCCTGGCCCTGGTCAACTGCCTCAACTTCGGCAACCCCGAGCACGCCGAGGTGATGTGGCAGCTGTCCGAGGCCGTCGACGGCATGGCCGAGGCGTGCACCGCCTTCGACCTGCCCGTCGTCGGAGGGAACGTGTCGCTCTACAACGAGAGCCGGGGGCTCGACATCGACCCCACCCCGATCGTCGGGGTCATCGGCGTCGTCGACGACCTGTCACAGCCGCCACCGGGCACGGCCTGGAACGACGGCGACCGGCTGGTGCTGCTCGGCCCCGACGCGACCGGGCTCAGCGGATCGCGCTGGGCCTTCGACCAGGGACATCGGGGCGGCGCGCTCGCCGAGCTGGACTACGACCTGCACGATCGGGTGGCCGGGTTGGTCCGTGACCTGGTGGCCGACCAGGTGCCGAGCGCGGTTCACGACGTGTCGGAGGGGGGCATCGGTGTCTGCGCTGCGGAGATGGCCGTCGCAGCCGGTGTGGGGGCCACGCTGGCCCGGATCGCCAACCATCGGGAGCTGTTCTCCGAGTCGCCGTCGCGGGTGCTCGTCGCGGTGGCCGCCGACCGGCTGGCGGCCGTCGAGGACCGCGCCGCGGGCGCCGGGGTGCCGCTGGCGCGCATGGGCCTGGCCCACGGCGACCGGTTGGCGGTCAAGGGTCTGCTCGATCTGGGACTGGCGGAGATCACGGCCGCATGGCGGGACCGGCTTCCCACCGCGCTCGGTAGCGGCACCGCGCAGGTCGGCGCGTAGCCTGGGCCGATGTCACAGAGCAGCGTTCGTTCGGCCTTGGGGAGCGTCGTCGGTTGGGTCGTCGCCGTGATCATCGCGATCGCGGTGATCAGCATCGTGTTCGCGGTGCTGAAGTTCTTGATCGGGTTGGCGGTGACGATCCTGGTGATCGCCGGGCTGATCGCGCTGTACCTCTGGGTGAAGGGCGACTAGCGACCCGCCGACGTTCTCAGCGCTTGCGGATGTCGAGGTCGAGGGCGGCCAGCCCCCGCAGGATGTAGCTGGGCTCGTACTCGAAGGAGTTCGACTCGCTGAAGCTCGGTAGGTGGATGCGCCTCAC
>JBFKRY010000215.1:0-5012 GCA_041636995.1 Acidimicrobiales bacterium
GAGCACCGCGGCCCCGTCGACGCCACCGCCGTCGGCTTAATCGAGACCCACTACGCGCTCAACACCCGATCGCTGGCGCTGGCCGACCCGGCCGCACGTCGAGCGGTGGTGGCCGCGGTGTCGAACGAGGCTGTCGTCGACTCGGTCTACGGGAGCGCCGCTACCTCGATCGACGGCATCGGCGGTCCCGGGGGGGAGGAGGCTGCAGATCCCGGTCCAGGGTCCGGTGAAGTGAGTCCGCTGACGCTCGCCTACGTGTCGGAGCCCGCAGGTGCGGCAGCGCAGCGGGAGGCGGCCCTGGCGGCGGCCGTGGTCGACCAGCTGGCTGCTGCGGGCATCGAGGCCACGGTGACGGGCTACGACCTGGCGGCGTTCGTCCAGCGGGCTGCCGACGGTGCCGACGATCTGGTGCGGACCGGTTGGGTCGGCTTGGCAGCGTCGCCCGACAGCGCCCTGGCGCCGTACTCGGCTGCGAGCGCCGACAACATCACCGGCTTCGACGACCCGGCGTTCGACGAGCTCCTCGGCCTCGCCCGCCGGTCGGGCGACGCTGCCGACTACGCCACCGCCGCCAACCACCTGCGCGACGCAGCGGTGGTCATCCCGGTGGCCCGGCTGCGGGTTCGCGCGCTGGTGAGTGAGCGCACCGAGGGGTTGGTGCTGCGCCCCGACGGCACCTTCGCGGTCGAGTCGGTCGCGGTGGCGGTGTCCGGACCGGGCTGACCCAGGCCCCTGCCGCTCGGGCCGCATCGGCCTACCCTGGGTCGATGGACGGACCGATCACGGTCTTCCCGGCTCGCACGGTGCGCACCATGGACGAGTCGCTGCCCGCGGCGTCGGCGGTCGCGGTCAGCGACGGCCGGATCGTGGAGGTCGGCTCCATGGAGTCGCTCCAGCCGTGGCTCGCCCATCACGACCACGTCGTCGACGCCTCCTTCGCCGAGCACGTGGTGCTGCCCGGGTTCATCGATCCCCACGTGCACCCGACGATGATGGCGGTCCTCATGGGGTGCGAGTGGCTGACCCCCGAGGCGTGGGAGCTCCCAGGACGGGCCGTGCCCGGTGTTCAGAGCCCTTCGGCCTTCCTCGACGGGCTGGCCACCCTGCACGGCGAGACCGACGCCGGCGATCCGCTGGTGGTCTTCGGGTACCACGCCCAGTTCCACGGCCCGCTCGGCCGGGCCCAGCTCGACGCGGTCAGCCTGCGTCGCCCCATCGTGGTGTGGCAACGCTCGTTCCACGAGCTGTGGGCGAACACCGCCGGCCTGCACTGGTTGCGGGCGGAGGAGGGCGCCGAGTGGGATCCGCAAATCGACCTGGAGGCTGGTCGGCTGTTCGAGTCGGGGATGCTGTGGGGGCTGCGGACGCTGGGCCCCCACCTGATGGCAGACGGCCGGCTGGCGGCCAACCTCGATGACTTCCGCTCCCTGGTCCACCGGGGCGGGGTGACCACCATCGCCGACGCCGGCGTCGGCATCTTCGACCTCGACGCGGAGATCGAGGTCCTGTTCGGGGTGCTCGACGCCGCCGACACCCCGTTCCGCACCCACCTGATGCCGAACATCCCGGCGGCCCGGGGCCGGTTCAAGGACGAGCTCTTCGAGCGCCTCGACGAGCTGTTCCACTTCAGCCGGGAGCGGGTCTCGTGGCTGCGCGCGGCCAAGTTCCTGGCCGACGGGGCCTTCATCGCCCAGCTCATGCAGGTGGGGTTCCCGGGCTACATCGACGGGCACCAGGGCGCGTGGCTGGCCGAGCCCGAGCGGCTCAGGCGTCAGGTCGAGCCGTTCTGGGACCAGGGGTGGGACATCAACATCCACGTGAACGGCGACGTGGGTGTGGACGCCTGTCTCGACACCGTCGCCGTGCTGTTGCGTCGAGCCCCTCGCTTCGACCACCGGACGGTGTTGCACCACTTCGGAGTGTCGACCCAGGCGCAGTCCCGGCGGCTGGCCGCGCTGGGCTGTGCGGTCCAGGCGAACGGCTACTACCTCTACCTGTTCGGGGATCGCTTCGGCGACGAGTGGCTCGGCCACGAGCGGGCGTCGCAGATGACCCGGGTGGGATCGGCCCGCCGTCACGGGGCCAGCGTGGCCGTCCACTCCGACGTGCCCATGGGGCCGATGCACCCGCTCCGCGCGGCATCATCGATGGTGACCCGGACGACGAGCGGCGGGGTGGTGCTGGCACCCGAGGAACGGTTGTCGGTGCCCGATGCGCTGGCGGCCATCACCATCGAGGCCGCGTACCAGCTCCGGCTCGACCACGAGGTGGGATCGCTGGCCTCGGGCAAGCGGGCCGACTTCGTGGTGCTGGACGCTGATCCCTTCGAGGCCGACCCGGCCAGCTGGCCCGACATCGGGATCGTGGCCACGGTCGTGGGCGGCGAGGTGTTCCGCCCGGGCGACCCGGGCGGCGGCGATGGCTGACCGCATCCCGATCGTCGTGCTGGGCGGCTGGCTGGGGTCGGGCAAGACCACCCTGGTGAACCGGACGCTGGAGCACTGCGCTCGCAGCCGACCCGAGCGGATCGCGGTCATCGTCAACGACGTCGGCGACGTCAACATCGACGCCGCCCTCGTTGCCGCTCACGACGGCGACACCATCGAGCTCACCGACGGCTGCATCTGCTGCTCGATCGGTGACAGCCTGGCGATCACCTTGCGCGACCTGGTGGGGCAGGCTCGCTGGGACCGCATCGTGGTGGAGGCCAGCGGCGTCGCCGAGCCTGCGCGGGTGGCCGCCTACGGGTCGCGCCGGTTCTTGGACCCGCAGGGGGCGGTCGTGACCGTCGACGCCACGGACGTGGTCGAGCGGATCGCCGACGACCGGTACGGCTCGCTGGTCCGTCGCCAGCTCCAGCAGGCGGACGTGCTCGTGCTCACCAAGGCCGACCTGGTCACGGCCGCACGTCCCGGTGCGGTCGCGGAGCTGTGTGACCGGTTGGCGCCGGGCGTGCCGATGCTGCCGGCGGGCCCCGAGGTGCTGCTCGAACCGGCCGCGTCGAGGTACGGCGGTGTGACCGCGGGATCGGCGCCGGCGCCCGAGGTGGCGACCCGGACCTGGTGCCCGGACGGGCCCGTGGACCCCGAGGCCGTGGTCGCGGTGCTGGAGCGGAGCCGACTCCTGCGAGCCAAGGGTGCCGTCCCGATCACCGGGGGAGCGGTGCAGGTCCAGCTCGCCGCCGGGAGGGTCTCGCTGGGCCCGGCCCGCTCCGGGGTGCCCAGCGCCCTGGTGCTGATCGGCCCGGATCCCGACGCGGTGGAGGAGGCGCTCGTGTCCTTGGCGCTCAGCCGAACGCCACGATGGAGTCGAGGCGGGGATCGGGCACCGGCCGGGCGCCCAGGTGCTCGATGACCCAGGCGGCCACTCTGCACCCGAAGGTGGCCGCGTCCACCAGGCTGGCGCCGTTCAGCCGGCGGGCCAGGAAGGCCCCGGCGAAGGAGTCGCCGGCGCCGGTGGCGTCGACCAGGTTGTTGGTGGCCGGCGGGATCATGTGGGGCTCGTCGTCGATGAGGACCAGGGCCCCGTCGGCGTCGAGCTTGAGGACGATGAGGGCCTCGGGGTAGAGCTTCGACAGGCGGGCGGCGATCTCGGGCGGGTCCGTCGACCCCGTCAGCACCGTGCCCTCCTCCTTGTTGGGGAGGAACAGGTCCACGCCGACGTCACTGGTGACGTCAAGGAAGTGGTCGACCCCGACCTCCTCGATCATCTGGAACGACGCCGGGTCCAGCGACAGCGTGCCCCCGGACTCCTGCACGATGTGCGCTGCTTCTCTTGCCGCCGCCCGGGGTGGGTCCACGAAGAACGACCAAGCCGTGAGATGCAGGTGGCGGGTGCCGCGGAGCAGGTCGCGGGGAAGCTCGGACGGCAGCAGGAAGAAGTCGGCGCCGTGGCCCGACACCATGGAGCGCTCGCCGGTGTGGTCGACGAAGACCGCCACCGAGCCGGTCAGATGGTTGTCGGCCTCCACCAGGTGGCCGTCCACGCCCTCGTGGGCCAGGTCCTCCCGGGCCAGCTCGCCGAAGCGGTCCCGACCGATCTTGCCGATGAAGTGGGTGTCGTCGAGCCCGCAGCGGGCCGCCCACACCGCCACATTGGCGGCGCTGCCACCCGGGGTCAGCATCACCTCGCCGAAGGTGTCGCCGCCGTGGAGGAGCTCGGTGTTCGTCCGGATCAGCACGTCCCAGGCGAAGTCGCCGAGGGCGCACATCTCGACCTGCACGCCGTCCACGCTACCGGCAGCGCCCTCGGCCCCGCTTGTTGCCGGGTCCCCACCCCCCGGCGGTAGACTCGCACCCTGCCGGTCCAGCCGGCAGGCCACGTCGGAGTGGCGGAATTGGCAGACGCGCTAGCTTGAGGGGCTAGTGCCCTTCAATGGGCGTGGGGGTTCAAGTCCCCCCTCCGACACCATCGAACTCCCTGGTCAGAGCAGGTGCCAAGGCTCCCAGGGGTGTCGTTTGCAAATGGATTTGCTAATGCCCGCGTTCGCTGTCGTTGTGCTGACCCGTTGGCGCGTCACGTGGATAGGTGGCACCGCTTGTACTTCTTGCCTGATCGGCATGGACAGGGATCGTTTCGACGCAGGCTCGTAGTGGGGCGGACGCCGTCGTCGGTGAGCATGCCGTGGCCGTCAAGAATCGACCATCGCACGTCGGAAGGTATGTCGAGCTCGGCAACGTCTCCCTCGATCAGAACGAAGGTTCGCATGACCTGGCGGCCCTCGGTGCTCATTCGGGCCAACATCAGTGACGCCCCGAGCGAGTAGAGGGCATTCAGCTCCTCATGACGAACAGCGGTGTAGGCGAAGGCATGGGCCTCGAAGTGCTTCGGGTTGCTCCAGTTTGCGGCTTGGTCGAAGAGAAAGAGCAGTCGATCGTGGGTTGGGAGAAGTTGCCGAATGCCGGAGGCAGCATGGCCAGCGAGCTCCGCGCCGCGGATCTTGTCGAGGAGGTTCTGGGCGATCTCGACTCTCATCGTGACCGGAATGGCGTCGATCACCTCAATTGCGCGAC
>JBFKRY010000216.1:0-4893 GCA_041636995.1 Acidimicrobiales bacterium
GAGGGTGGCGGCGATGGAGCAGGCACTGGCCCGCTCGAGCGTGGTTGGCTCGGCGTCCGGCATCGCCGGCGAACCCTAATCCGGTCGGTTTCGATATGCAACCAACTCCGGGCCCGGGGGGTCAGGCTGGCTCACGCCGGTAGCGTGAGCGCCCGTGCCCGGCCGGCTGATCAGCACCGCCGAGGGAACCCAGCGCGGCGCCTTCACACCCAGGGACTGGCTGCTGATCGGGGTGGCGGGCGGCACCTGGGGTGCCTCGTTCCTCTTCATGGCCGAGGGCCTCGAGGCCTACGAGCCCGGCCTCATCACCTTCCTGCGGGTCCTCTTCGGGTTCCTGGCGCTGTCGCTCGCGCTACGACGGCGCACCCGGATCGACCGGGCCGACTGGCCCCGCCTGGCGGTGCTCGGGCTCTGCTGGATGGCCCTGCCGCTCACCCTGTTCCCGGTCGCACAGCAGCACATCTCGTCGAGCCTGGCCGGCATGCTCAACGGGGCCACCCCGATCACGGTGGCGATCGTCGCCACCGTCCTGTTGCGCCGGCTGCCCGGCCGGGTCCAGCGAGCGGGCCTGCTGATCGGGGCCGCGGGACTGGTTCTGATCGGCTGGCCGTCGCTGGACGAGGGCGGCAACTCGGCGCTGGGGGTGTGCCTGGTGCTGGTGGCGGTGGCCAGCTACGGGGTGGCGTTCAACATGGCCGTTCCCCTGCAGCAGCGCTACGGCTCGCTGAACGTGCTGTGGCACGTGTTGGCGGTTGCCCTGGTGACCACCCTGCCGTACGGGATGGCCGGCGTGCCAGGCTCGTCGCCGGAGCTGGTGCCCACGCTGGCCATCGTGGCCCTGGGCGCAGGCGGCACCGGCCTGGCCTTCGTGGCCATGGCCACCGTCGTCGGCCGCACCGGAAGCACCAGAGCCTCGGTGACCGTGTACCTCACCCCACCGGTGGCGATCGGCCTGGGCGTCTGGCTGCGCGACGAGACCGTCGAGGCCGTCACCATCGCGGGCACGGTGCTGGTGCTCGCGGGCGCGTGGCTCACCGGCCGGGCCGACTCCGGCCGTGCGGGGGAGCGGGACTGATCCGGGGGTGCCCGCTGGCCTGGCGGCGTCGTCAGCGGTCGTTGGCGGTGGCGATGCGGAGCCGGTTGCCGTCGGGGTCGGTCAGCTCGACCTCACGCCCCCACGGCTGTTCGCTCACGTCGGCGGCGAACTCGGCGGCGATGGCGTCGACGTCGTCGACCCAGAAGTAGACGAGGGTGCCCGGCGTCGCGTCCCCGGTGTGCTCGGAGAGATGCAGCTCGACGCCGTTGCGCTCGAGGAACAGGTAGAGCGGCAACGTCGGAGCGAAGCGGTGCTCGCCGACCACCCGGAACCCCAGCCGGGCGTACCACTCCGCGGTCCGTACGCCGTCGGCGACACGGAAGATCGGCACCAACCTCTCCGCCACCGCGACGACGCTACCCCAAGGCCCCTGCGCGCGCCCGGACGAGGAGCTCGGAGCCGGGTCCCGCCCGCGATCAGCTGAACGTGCCCGCCTTGTCGGCCAGGGTGGCCAGCACGTCGTCGAAGGACTTCTCGAACGAGGCCACGCCCTCGGCTTCGAGGGTGGCGGCCACGTCGTCGAGGTCGACGCCGACCGCGGTGACCTGGGCCAGGACCTGCTCGGCGGCCTCGTAGTCGGCGTCCACGGTGCGGGCCAGGGTGCCGTGGTCGAGGAACGCGTGCAGGGTCCCGTCGGGGAGGGTGTTCACCGTGTCCGGGCCGATGAGGTTGTCGACGTACATGGTGTCGGGGTAGGCGTCGTTCTTGGTGGAGGTCGACGCCCACAGCGGGCGCTGCACCCGAGCACCGCGCGCTCGGAGTGCCTCCCAGCGGGGGCCGCTGAACCGCTCGCGGAACAGCCGGTTGGCGAGCTGCGCCTGGGCCACTGCGGTCTTGCCCCGCAGCGCCAGGGCCTCGGGGGTGCCGATGGCTTCGAGGCGGGCATCGACGGCGGTGTCGGTGCGGGAGACGAAGAAGGACGCCACCGACGAGATGCGGGACAGGTCGCCCTCGGCAGCCTCGAGCCCGGCGAGGTAGGCGTCGATGACCTCGTCGTAGCGCTCGATCGAGAAGAGCAGGGTGACGTTGATGCTGCGGCCCTCGCTGATCATCCGCTGGATGGCCGGCAGCCCCTCGGCGGTCCCGGGGATCTTCACGAGCAGGTTGGGCTCGTCGATCCGGCGGTGCAGCTCGCGAGCAGCCTCGATGGTGCCGTCGGTGTCGCGGGCCAGGCCCGGATCGACCTCCACCGACACGAAGCCGTCCAGGCCGTCGCTGGTGTCGTACACCGGCCCCAGGATGGAGAGGGCGGACTCGATGTCGGAGGTCACCAGCTCCCAGTAGGTGTCCTCGATCGACCCGCCGCCGGCCACCAGGTCGGCGAACTGCTCGTCGTAGTCGTCGGACGAGGCGATGGCCTTCTGGAAGATGGTGGGGTTCGAGGTCAGGCCCCGGACACCCTTGTCAACCCACTCCTGGAGCTCTCCCGAGGTGATCCACCCCCGGCGGATGTTGTCGAGCCAGGGGCTCTGTCCGTGCTGCTCGAAGAGGTCGTGCAGTCTCGTCATAGTAGTCCTTTCGCCCGGGTCACCACGTGGTCGACATGGAGACCCAGTTGCTCCATGACGACATTCCCCGGTGCCGAGGCGCCGAAACGGTCGATGCCGATCGAGTCGTCGGCATAGCGCGCCCAGCCGAGGGTCACCCCCGCCTCCACGGACAGGGCGGGGACGCCTGGCGGCAGCACCGAGTCGCGGTACTCGGGACCCTGCTCCTCGAACAGCTCCCAGGACGGCATGGACACCACCGTCGCCGAGACGCCCTCGTCGGCCAGGCGCGCCGCGGCGTCGACGCACAGGCTGACCTCGGAGCCGGTGCCGATCAGCACCACCTCGGGGTCGGCGGCCGTGCGGAGCACGTAGGCTCCCCGGGCCACGGGCTCGGCCCCGGTGCCCTCGAGCACCGGGACGCTCTGGCGAGTGAGGACGAGTGCCGTGGGCCCCTCGCCGTCGACGGCCACCTGCCACGCGCCGGCCACCTCGTTGGCGTCGGCGGGGCGGATGACCCGTAGCCCGGGCATCGTTCGCAGCGACATCACGTGCTCGACCGGCTGGTGGGTGGGGCCGTCCTCGCCGACTCCGACCGAGTCGTGGGTCCAGGAGTAGATCACCTTCGCACCCGAGAGGGCGGCCAGGCGGACCGCAGCCCGCATGTAGTCGCTGAAGACCAGGAACGTGCCGCCCACCGGGAGCACCCCGCCGTGGAGCGCCATCCCGGTCATGATGGCCCCCATGCCGTGCTCCCGGACGCCGTAGTACAGCTGGCGGCCGCCGGGCTCGGTGGCCGACAGGACGGCGCTGGCACCGAGCTCGGTGCCGGTGTTGCCGGTGAGATCGGCACCGCCCGCGACGATGCCCGGCACCACGTCGACCGCGGCGTTGAGGCACGCCGAGCTGGCCTTGCGGGTGGCGACCGCGTCGCCGACGTTGCCGCTGGGCAGCTTCTGGGACCAGTTGGCCAGGCCCCGGCCGGCCAAACAGGCATCGAGGACGTCGCGGTCGCCGCCGAAGGCCTCGTAGCGGGCCTCCCAGGCCTGGCGGGCCTCGGCCCCGCGCCGACCGAGCTCGCGGTAGTAGGCGAGCACGTCGTCGGGCACGTAGAAGGTCTCGTCGACGGGGAGCCCCAGGATCTCCTTGGTGGCGGCGATCTCCTCGTCGAAGAGCGAGTAGCCGTGGGCGTGGGGATCGTCGGTCTGGTCCGGAGAGGGGTGGGCGATGTGGCTGCGGAGGATCAGCAACGACGGCGCGTCCTCGACCGCCATCGCGTCCCGGATGGCGGCCTCCAGCGCGTCGCAGTCCTCGGCGGCCTCGCCCAGGTCGGTCACGTGCCAGCCGTAGCCGGCGAACCGCTTGGCGGCGTCGTCGCTGAGCGACAGCTCGGTTGGTCCGTCGATGGAGATGTGGTTGTCGTCGTACACGTAGACCAGCCGGCCCAGCTTCTGGTGGCCAGCCAGCGAGGCGGCCTCGTGGCTGACCCCTTCGGACAGGTCACCGTCGCTGCAGATCACGAACACGTGGTGGTCGACGATCTCGCGGCCGAAGCGGGCCCGGAGCCACCGCTCGGCGATGGCCATCCCGACGGCGTTGCCGAAGCCCTGCCCCAGGGGGCCGGTGGTGACCTCGACGCCGGCGGTGTCGCCCACCTCGGGATGCCCCGGGGTGGCCGAGCCCCACTGCCGGAACGCCTTGATGTCGTCGAGGGTGAGCCCGAACCCGGCCAGGTGCAGCATCGAGTACTGCAGGATCGACGCGTGGCCGGCGCTCAGCACGAACCGGTCGCGGTCGGGCCACTCCGGGTGGGTGGCGTCGTAGGTCATGATGCGGCTGTAGAGCACGTGGGCCAGCGGGGCCAGGGCCATGGCGGTGCCCTGGTGGCCGGACTGCGCCGCGTGAGGGGCGTCCATGGCGAGACCGCGCACCACGGCGATGGCCCGGCGTTCGATGTCCGGCAGGGTCGTGTCGTCGGCCACGGGCGCTCCTCCGCTGGGCTGGTCGCGTCACCCTAACGCGACGATGCGCATGGATCGCGCAAGCCCCCCGACCGCGGCGGGCTCGGCGTTGCGGCCGGCTTGCACCGGCCCGCGCATCCGCACCCGGCGGGCGACAGAGGAGCCGCCGCCACCGACGGCAGCAGCCACCCCATCAGGACCGCGGCCATGGATGGCCGCCGGGCCCGAACCGGCGACGAACACACAGGTCGCCCGTCGCCGCCTCGCCCGTCGCCGCCACCGACGGCAGCAGCCACCCCATCAGGACCGCGGCCATGGATGGCCGCCCGGCCCGAACAGGCGACGACCA
>JBFKRY010000217.1:0-4827 GCA_041636995.1 Acidimicrobiales bacterium
CCGGCTGCTGGACTGGTGGGCCCCGCGACTCCCGCCCTGGCGATGAGCTGTCCGGTTGCATTCCGCGGTGCTGGCTGGTTGACTCGTTCCAAACATCAGGAGTGGCCGACGCCGTCAGGCGGAGGTCCGGCAACCTGGGATGGACACCCAAGGTGCTTTCCCGCCTCGTGCGGGGATGTGGCCGAGTCCGGCTCGCCGAGTCGGATGCGGCAACGAAGTGTCCGGGGAAGCCCACCGATCGTGGGCCTCCTTCGATGCTCGGCACCGATGTCCTCCCGAGAAGGAGGCTGCGGTGCAGCCGCTCGTACACTCATCCAGCGAGGAGCGACCGCCGCTTCGCGTCGTCGGCCACCCGGCCGAACAGCTTCCTGCGGCCTCGATGTCACCTGATCATCACCCACGACGGTTCCCCGACGACCTCCCCGTCAGCGGCGCGTGGCGGCCCGGCGATCCCGTGGGCCGCCGCCGGTTCGTGACGATCACCGAGGGTCGACCGTTCGTGCTCGAGAGCGGCGCCAGCCTCACCGAGGTGGTGATGGCCTACGAGACCTGGGGTGAGCTGAACGAGGACGCCTCCAACGCGGTGCTGGTCTGCCACGCGCTCACCGGGGACTCGCACGTGCACGGCCCAAGCGGCAGCGGTCACCCCACGCCCGGCTGGTGGCACGATCTGGTCGGCCCGGGCAAGGCCGTCGACGCCGAGACCCACTTCATCGTCTGCGTCAACGTGCTCGGTGGCTGTCAGGGCAGCACCGGCCCGGCTTCGATCGACCCCGCCACCGGCTGCCCCTACGGATCCTCGTTCCCGGCGGTCACCATCCGTGACATCGTCCGGGCCCAGGCCCGGGTGGCCGACCACCTGGGGATTCACCGGTGGAAGTCGGTCATCGGCGGGTCGATGGGCGGGATGCAGGTGCTCGAGTGGGCCATCATGTTCCCGGAGCGGGTCCGGTCCATCGCCCCCATCGCCACCAGTGTCGCCGCCAGCGCCCTGCAGATCGCGTGGAGCGCGGTGGGCCGCTCGGCTCTGGTCCTCGATCCGAAGTGGCGCGGTGGCGACTACTACGACGCCGAGACAGGTGACGGGCCCCACGCCGGGTTGGCCGTGGCCCGGGCGATCGCCCAGATCCACTATCGCAGCGACGTGAGCCTCCAGCAGCGGTTCGGCCGGGCGTTGGTCGATCCGGCGGCCCAGTTCGGGCTCTGGGACCGGTTCCAGATGGAGAGTTACCTGGACCACCACGGCCAGAAGCTGGTGCGCCGCTTCGACGCCAACTCCTACCTCGTGCTGAACCGGGCCATGGACACCCATGACATCGCTCGGGGCCGGGGGTCGGTGGCCGCGGCGATGCGGCGGATCCAGGTGCCCGTGGTCACCGCCAGCATCACCACCGACATCCTGTACCCACCGCACCAGCAGCTGGAGATCTGCCAGCTGGTGAAGGAGGCCGGTGGCGACCCCCATCACGTGATGATCGACGACCCCAACGGCCACGACGGGTTCCTGCTCGCCACCGACGACGTGGGCTCGCTGCTGGCCGAGATGCTGAGCCGGGACCTGCCATGATCGAGCGCCCCGAGCACGTCGAGACCCGCCTGATCACTGCGGGGCGAGGCGACGGCCACCCGGCGCTGGCGCCGACGCTGTGCCCCAGCACCACCTTCACCACCCCCACGGTCGACGAGGGCCGCCGCATGGCCACCGATCCGCTGGAGGACCACTACTACACCCGCAACGGCAACCCCACCGTCGCCGCCTTCGAGGCTGCGATGGCCGAGCTGGAGGGGGCGGAACGCTCCCGGGCCTTCGCGTCGGGAATGGGCGCCATCAGCGCAGTGGTGCTGGGTCTGTGCTCGTCGGGCGACCACGTCGTCACCCAGCGCCAGCTCTACGCGGGCACCCAGCTGCTGTTCCAGGCGGTGTGCCCTCGCTTCGGCATCGACGTGACCTTCGTCGACGCCAGCGTCCCCGGAGCCTTCACGGACGCGGTGGTCCCGGGACGGACCACCCTGGTCTTCGCCGAGACCCCGGCCAACCCCCGCCTCGACCTGGTCGACCTCGACGAGTTGGGCGCCATCCGCGGCCCCATCACTGCGGTCGACTCCACGTTCGCGCCGCCGGTGATGCAGCGGCCGCTGGAGCACGGGGTCCAGCTGAGCCTGCACTCGGCGACCAAGGCCATCGCCGGCCACAACGACGCCACCCTCGGGGTAGTCTCCGCCGGCAGCGAGCTCCTCGACTGGCTGTGGGCGTTCGCGGTCCTCCAGGGGGCGAACGCCGCCCCCTTCGACGCCATGAACGGCCTGCGGGGGCTGCGCACCCTCGGCGTCCGGATCGAGCGGCAGTCGGCCACCGCGCAGCGCCTCGCCGAAGTCCTCGAGGATCACCCGAACGTGGCCGCGGTGCGCTACCCGGGGCTGCCGAGCCATCCCCAGCACGACCTGGCCAAGCGGCAGATGACCATGCCCGGCGGGTTGCTGACCTTCGATCTGGTGGGCGGGCTCGAGGCCGGCCGCCGGTTCGTCGAGGCCACGCGCATCGCCCGGCTGGCGCCATCGCTGGGCGGGCCCGAGACCCTGGTCACCCACCCGGCGTCCACAACCCACGTGGGCCTGCTGGCCGACGAGCTCGAGCTGGCTGGCATCACCGCCGGGACCATCCGGGTGTCGGTGGGGCTCGAGCATCCCGACGACCTGATCGCCGACCTGGACGACGCGCTGGGTGCCTGAGGGCCTGGAGGTCGAGCTCTACCGGCGGGCCGCCGGCGCCGCCCTCGGCCGTCCGATCGCCCGGATCGACCTCCCGGTGCCGGCCTATGTTCGGGGCGGGCACGACCCCGTCGAGATCTCGACGGTGCTGGTGGGCGATGCGTTCACCGCCGCCAGGCGGCGGGGCAAGCTGCTGCTGCTCGACGCGGCCGCGGGGGTGCTCGGGCTGCGCTTCGGGATGACCGGGCGCCTGATCGTCGACGGCCACGCCGCGATCGAGCGCCTCGAGTATGCGAGCGACCGCGACGACCCGTCGTGGGACCGGCTGGTCGTCACGTTCGGCGACGGGGGAGCGCTGCGGCTGCGGGACCAGCGCCGCCTCGGCAGCGTGGAGCTCGATCCTGACGAGGACGCCCTGGGCGCCGACGTGTTCGCCGTCGACGGATCCGATCTCGGGCGGATCTTGTCCCGCTCGTCGCGGCCGCTGAAGGCCCGGCTGCTGGATCAGTCCCAGCTCGCAGGGCTCGGGAACCTGCTCGTCGACGAGATCCTCTGGCGAGCCTCGCTCGACCCCACCCGGCCCGCGGGCAGCCTCAACGCTGTCGAGCGCCGCCGCCTGCTCCGTCACTTGCGGGCCACCCTCGAGGAGCTGCTGGCGCGGGGCGGCTCGCACACCGGGGACCTGCACGAGCAGCGCCATCCGGGCGGTCGATGCCCGCGAGACGGCGCGCCCCTGACGAGTCGCCGAGTTGGTGGTAGAACCACGTACGCTTGTACGTACCATCAGCGGGCCCAGGACTGACACCGTGCGGCAACCACTCCCGAGAATCCTCCTCGTCGCGTCGATCGCCATCGTCGTCCTGATGCTCGATGCGAGCGCGGTGATGGCCCAGATCTCTGAGTCCGACGTCGATGCCCAGCCGGGCAGCGTCGAGACCACCCAGCTGGTGACCTCGAGCACCGAGGTGCGTCGAGCGGTCGTGGGTCTGTTGGCGCTGGCGTTCGTGTCGGGGCTGCTCATGATCGTGTACTGGTACAAGACCGGCCAGCAAGCACGCGAGCGCTTCATGCGTCGCCACGGCGGACGTCACATGGCCGGGGAGCAGTCTCGGGACGAGCCTCCGCACTGGTCGGCAGCCAACCATCCGGGCCACGGCCACGAGGTCCGCTCCCGCGGCTACGGCTCCGCGGTGGCGCCCGCGTACTCGATGCAGTACCGGAACCCCCGAGAGGCTGGTGCCCGGCGACCGGCGCAGCGCCGCCAAGGCCACCACTACGAGCATGGCTGACGACCTCGACGTCGACGCCATGATCCAGCGCTTCCGTGAGCGCGCCGCCGCGGTGAAGCGGCGCGACCTCCCGCCCGTCGGCGGCGAGGAGCGGCAGCGGTTCATCGCCCAGGCCCAGACCGACTACATGGACTACGCCCTCATCGGCGACGCCCAGGCCGAGCTGGTCGACGGCATCCTCACCCTCACCGTCGACCTCCGCCCACCCGACGCTCGGGTCGAGTGAGCCACCGGCGCCCCCGGGCGATCGCTTTCGCGAGCGCTCGCGGCCGCTCGGCGAGGGCGTCGAAGTCCCGACCAGGGACGCCTGAGGCGCCATCGGGCCGTCTAGTGTTCCCGGCGACACCGACGGAGCGCCCATGACCGAACCAGACGACGACCTCCAACCCCCACCCCCACCGACGTCCTCGTCCGGGTCCATCCCGCCCCCGCCTCCTCCACCGCCGGCTGGCTCTCCGCCCCCGCCCCCGCCCGCGCCCCCTCCACCGCCGCCCGCACCGCCTCCTCCGCCGGCACCGCCTCTACCGCCGTCCGGGCCTCCGCCGCCGCGCTCTCCTTCGGCACCGCCGCCACCCCCTCCGCCGGCACCGCCGCGCCCAGCGCCTGCGAGCCGGCCGGATACCGGGGGCCCGGTGATCCCGGCACCGGACGCGGCGCCACCGCGGGTCGACCCGGCGCCGCCGCCCCCACCGCCGCCCCCGCGGCCGAGAGCTCCCGAGCCTGCGGCCCCGCCTTCTCCGCCGCCGAGAGCTCCCGAGCGTGCGGCCCCGCCTTCTCCGCCGCCGAGGGTTCCTGAGCGTGCGGCCCCGCCCTCGTCGCCGTCGCGCCC
>JBFKRY010000218.1:0-4793 GCA_041636995.1 Acidimicrobiales bacterium
CACCTCCGGGCCCGGCCAGCGGCGGGCCGCCACGCAGGCCTCGAGGTCCACGATGCGCAGCTGCCACCAGGCGATGGCCCGGTTGCCCGACTCGTGCGACGACCGCAACGTCCGCTCCCGTTCGCGCATGGGGCTGCGCAGCAGCACCTGGAGCTGCACGTGGGCCGGCTCGATGAGCTTCACCGACCGGATCTGGTCGCCCAGCTCCCGCAGCAACCTCAGTAGCTCCAGGAGCTGGTCGGTCGTGCGGTAGGCGATGGCGTCGACGCGCCAGGGCCCGTACTCGCCGTCGATCGGCCCGTACACGAAGTGGGTCAGCTCGCCGTCCCCGTCGCGATAGCCGATGGCGGTGGGGTTGGTCGCCAGCCCCATCTCGCCCAGGACCACGTCCGGGGGATCGAGCACCACCGACCCGTGCGCCTGGAGCCGCCTGGCCATCGCTACCTGGATGTCGGCGGCGTGTTCGGTGGTGAGCCGGACGGGAGCGCGGTAGGGCACGTGGAGCACCTGCAGCGCGGCGGGATCGAAGCTGAGCTGGTGGTCGTAGGCCGCGGTCCCGAACCCCAATCGGTCGTAGAAGCCCTGCTCGAACATGCCCAGTGCCGCCACGGCACACCCCTCGGCGGCGGCCTGTTCGACCGCTCGGGCCGTGAGCGTGGACGCGAAGCCCTGCTTGCGCCCGACGTGGCTGGTGGTCACCGCGGTGATCGCGCACAGCGGCAGTGCCTCGTCCTGGTAGCGGATCGACCCCGGCACCCAGTGCACCAGGCACTCGGCCTCGCCCCCCATCTCGGCGACCTCGCATCGCCCGGCGGCCAGCAACGTCCGTAGCGCCTCCCGCTTGGCGGCGTCGTCGACCCAGCCGATCTCGAGCCACATGCGGAGCACGGCGTCGAGGTCGCGGTCCTCGTCGTAGGGCCGGATGGGGTGATCCACCGCCCTCAGCTTGGCACGGCCGTGCGGCCCGCTGCCGCCGGTGGTGGTAGCCAGTGGGCATGGGAGAGCTGAACTTCGGACGGATCCTGCGCCGGGCCCGGGTCTTCGCCGACCAGCCTGCGATCGTCGACCTCGCCACCGGCCACCGGGCGACCTACCGGGAGCACCTCCGGCGCATCGAGCAGCTGTGCGCAGTGCTGGCCGGCGTGGGTGTGGGTGCCGGCGACCGCTTCGCCGTTCTCGCCGGCGGCAGCCACACCTACGTCGAGCTGTGGCGGGCGGCCCTGGCCGGGGCCGGGATCATCAACCCGCTCAACACCCGGCTGGCACCCCACGAGATCGCCTACATCCTCGAGGACTCTGGCACCGAGGTGATCTTCGTCGACCGGGCCAACGCCGAGGTGGTGGCCGGGATGCGCGACCGGCTGCCGGCGCTGCGCCAGGTGGTGCTGGTCGGCGAGGACGACGGCGATGCCCCGGTGGACCGCCGCCTCGACGACCTGTGGGGCGTTGCCGACCCGGCCGGCCTGCCGCCCGAACCGGACGACGACGATGCCGCGGTGCTGATGTACACGGGTGGTACCACCGGCATGCCCAAGGGGGTCGTGCTCTCCCAGCAGGCGATCGCCCTGGTGATCTACCGGATGCAGATGGGGGCCCGGTTCGCGCCGGGCGCGTCGTACCTGGCGTTCATGCCGATGTTCCACATCGGCGGGATCGCCAGCTGGGGCCTGCTGCTGCCCGTCGGCGGGCTCACCGTGGTGCTGCCGGGGTTCGATCCCGGCGCGGTGAACGCTGCCATCCGGGACCACCGGATCACCCTCATCGGCGCGGTCCCGACGATGCTGGCGATGATGGTGCAGCACCCCGACTTCGAGCCCGACATGCTGTCGTCGCTCGACATGGTCATGTACGGAGCGGCGCCGATGCCGCCGGACCTGCTCGATCAGCTGATCGAGCTGTACCCGGACCTCGACTTCTTCCAGGCCTACGGCATGACCGAGTGCGCGGCCACGGTGACCGCGCTGCTGGCCGAGGATCACCGAGTCGGGGGCGACGTGCTCCGCTCGGTCGGCCGCCCCTGTATCGGCGTCGATCTCGAGATCCGGGATCCCGACACCACCGACCCGCTCCCGGGCGGCGAGGTGGGCGAGGTCTGGATCCGCTGCGGATCGGTGTTGACCGAGTACTGGCGCCAGCCCGAGCAGACCGCGGCCGCCCGCCATGGCGACTGGTACCGCACCGGCGACGCCGGGTTCGTCGACGACGCCGGCTACCTCTTCCTCGCCGACCGGGTGAAGGACATGATCGTCAGCGGCGGCGAGAACGTGTACTCCCTGGAGGTGGAGAACGCCATCAGCTCGCACCCGGCAGTGCTCCAGGTGGCGGTGGTCGGGGTGCCCCACCCCACCTGGGGCGAGGCGGTCCACGCCTTCGTGGCGTGCGAGCCGGGGGCGGTGACCGCCGACGAGCTGGCGGCTCACGCCCGGGAGACGATCGCGGGCTACAAGGTCCCGAAGTCCTGGACCCTCCAGGCGGAGCCGCTGCCCCTGTCGGCTGCGGGCAAGGTGCTCAAGCGAGAGCTGCGTCAGCGGGCGGAGGGGGCGTCGTCCTCGAGGTAGACCCGGACGATCTGGTCGAAGTCGGGCTCGCACTCGAAGCCGAGGGCCTCGGCGCGCCGGGTGGCGAACCGCTGCGGCCAGCCGGCCACGATGGCGGCCACGGCCTCGTCGATCTCGTGATGGATCAGCGACACCGCCTCGGGACCGGCGACCCGTTCGAGCGCCGCGATCTGCTCGGCGACGGTGACCGACACGCTGGGCATGGTCAACGTCAGCGGCCACCCCAGCTCGGCCCGGTCGAGCCCAGCGGCCCGGACCAGGAACCCCACGGCCGAGCGGGGGCTGGCGTGGGGGTGGCGGACGTCGGGGGACACGGGCAGCCGCACCTCGCGCCCTGCGAGGGGCTCGCGGATGATGGCCGAGAAGAACCCCGACGCCGCGGCGTTCGGGGCCCCCGGCCGCACCGAGATCGTGGGCAGGCGGATGCCCACCCCGTCGAAGCCGCCCCGACGGGTGTGGTCGGCCAGGAGGGCCTCGCCGATCAGCTTCTGGGTGCCGTAGGACGTGAGCGGGGTGAGGTGGAAGTCGTCGGGGATGGGGTCCGGAAAGGGGGCCCCGTAGACCGCGATCGACGAGGTGAACACCACCCGGGGTGTGATCGGTGCCAGCCGGATGGCGTCGAAGAGGGCCCTGGTGCCGTCGAGGTTCACCCGGTACCCCTTGTCCGGATCCGCCTCGGCCTCCCCCGAGACCACCCCTGCCAGGTGGAACACCACGTCGGGCGATCGGGCGGCCAACGCGTCCGCGACCGCCGGGTCGGCGAGGTCGGCCACGATGGCCTCGGCTGCGGCGTGGGTCACCGGGGGGTCGACCAGGTCCACCAGGTCGAGGGCCTCGACGGGCCGGCCGTGCAGCCCGTCGGCGAGCAGCCGCTGGGTGAGCTTGCGCCCGATCATGCCCGCGGCCCCGGTTACCAGGACCCGCATCAGCCCCGCCCGACGAAGGGCATCCCGCTGGCCATCACGGTCATGGACAGCACGTTGGCGTCCGGGGGGAGGCTGGCCATGTAGGCCACGGCCCGGCCCACGTCGGCCACGTCCATGGTGGGCTCGGGGCGCACCGAGCCGTCGGCCTGGGGCACGCCATCGGCCATGGCGGCGGTCATGGGCGTCGCCGCATTGCCGACGTCGATCTGGCCGCAGGTGATGCCGTGGGCCCGGCCGTCGAGGGCCAGCGACCTGGTCAGCCCGGTGATCGCGTGCTTCGTGGCGGTGTAGGGGGCCGACGCGGGCCGGGGCGCGTGCGCCGAGATCGAGCCGTTGTTGATGATGCGCCCGCCCGCGGGGTCCTGGCGCTTCATCATCGCCACCGCCCGCTGAGCGCACAGGAACGAGCCGGTCAGGTTGACGGCCACCACCCGCTGCCAGTCCTGGAGTGGGATCTCCTCGAACGGCACCGGCCCCGAGGCGGTCCCGGCGTTGTTGAAGAGCAGGTCGAGGCGGCCCCAGCGGTCCTGCACCGCCTCGAACAGGGCGTCGACCGAGGCCGGATCGCCGACGTCCGCGGTGACCGCGCCTGCCGCTCCACCGCCGGCGCGCACCGCGGCGACGGTCTCCTCGAGGGGCTCGACCCTGCGGCCCGCGGCCACCACCACCCAGCCGTCGGCGCCCAGCGCCAGCGCCGCGGCCCGGCCGATGCCGGACCCGGCGCCGGTGATCAGCGCCACCCGTTGTTCGCTCATGGAGCCAGCCTGGCAGCGGCCCGGAGCCGCCGCCACCGCAGCCGTGAGCCCATTGCTGCTGGCGCTCGGAGGAGCTCGTTCGTCACCGATTGCGAGCTATGAGCGAGCCATCGGTGACGAGCGCGTCGAGTCCCGGTGGAGCCGGGACGACCTCGACGGCGTCGGCCATCGCGGGCCGGGGACCGCCGGCGCTGAGCCAGAGGAGGTCCCTATCCCGCTTCGGAGTGGGTGACCGGGTCCTCGCCCATCCACTCCCGGAGGGTGTTCTTGAGCTTGGTCTGCTGGATGAACAGGTCGTGCTCGGGCCGGGCCTCGCCCGCGGCCTGGGGTGCCTTCAGGTAGAAGCTGAGCCACTCCTGCACGCCGGACTCGCCGGCGCGGTGGGCCAGGTCCATGAACAGCGCTAGGTCGAGCACGATCGGGGCCGCCAGGATGGAGTCCCGGCACAGGAAGTCGACCTTGATCTGCATCGGGTAGCCGAGCCAGCCGAAGATGTCGATGTTGTCCCAGCCCTCCTTGTTGTCGCCGCGGGGCGGGTAGTAGTTGATGCGGAC
>JBFKRY010000219.1:0-4591 GCA_041636995.1 Acidimicrobiales bacterium
CGACCTCGACGGCCTCGACCTCGACCAACTCTTCGCCGACCTCGACGGCCTCGACCTCGACCAACTCTTCGCCGACCTCGACGGCCTCGACCTCGACCAACTCTTCGCCGACCTCGACGGCCTCGACCTCGACCAGCTCTTCGCCGACCTCGACGGCCTCGACCTCGACCAGCTCCTCCCCGAGGGCGTCGAGCCCGGGGGGTCCGGAGGCGGCTTCGGCGTCGACGCGGACCTCCGCGGCCTGATCGAGGAGCTGCTGCAACTGGACAGCACCCTGCTCGACGAGCTGCTGGACCCCCACCGCGACGATCCCGGCGGCTGATCATCGGATGGGCGTCCAGAGCGCCCGTGCCGTCCCTATCCTGACGTGATGATCCTCGCGTCCGCCGCCCGGGACAATTTCGTCGACATCGACGTCGAGGCCTGGGCGTGGATCGTGCTGCTCGTCGTGGTCCTCGGCCTGCTCGCCATCGATCTGCTCCGCCACCGCGACGACCACGAGCCCAGCCCCCGGGAGGCCCTCGGGGAGTCCGTGGCCTGGGTGCTGTGCGGCCTCGGCTTCGGGGTGTTCGTCGCCGTCGCGTGGGGCGGCGAGGCCTTCGGCGAGTACATCAGCGGGTACCTGATCGAGAAGTCGCTGTCGGTGGACAACGTGTTCGTCTGGGCGATGCTCTTCACCGCCATGGCGATCCCGCTGCGGTTCCAGCACCGGGTGCTGTTCTGGGGCATCTTCGGCGCCCTCACCCTGCGGGCGCTGTTCATCTTCCTGGGCTCGGCGCTCATCGCCGAGTTCACCTGGGTGCTCATCATCTTCGGAGTGTTCCTGATCTACACCGGGGCCAAGGTCATCCGGCATCGCGACGACGAGGGCGACACCGCCAAGACGACCGGCTTGAACCTGCTGAAGCGGGTGATGCCGGTGACCCGGGAGTTCGACGGCCACCGGTTCATCACCCGCATCGACGGCCGACGGGTGGCCACCCCGCTGCTGGCCGCGTTGGTCGTGGTCGAGTTCACCGACGTGATCTTCGCGGTGGACTCGGTTCCCGCCATCCTGGCGGTGTCCAACGAGCCCTACATCGTGCTCGCGTCCAACGCCTTCGCCATCCTGGGCCTGCGGGCCATGTACTTCCTGCTGGCCAACGCCCGGCAGCGGTTCCACTACCTGTCGCACGCCCTCGGGGCCATCCTCATCTTCGTGGGCATCAAGATGACCGTGACCGAGTGGTACCACCTCAACACCTACGTGTCCCTGGCGTTGATCCTGGCCATCCTGGTCCTGGCCATCATCTTCAGCGAGCGCAAGGCCCGCCAGCTCGGCCTCACCGGACGGGAGTTCGCGGCCACCCACGACCATCAGTGACCGGGGCCCGGTGCGCGACCTCACCGAGGTGATCGTCGGCGACCGCCCCGACGCCTGGGCGGGGGCCGGCTTCGCCCTCTCGGGCGATGCGGTGGTCCTCGGCGGCGTCCGACTGGTGTTGCGCGGCGCCGATGGCGGCGACGACGGGCCCCGGGGCCTGCTGTCGGTCGCGGTCTCCGGCATCGAGGAGGACATCGACGGCATCGCCGTCCACCGAGCCGAGCCGGCCGCCGACCACCACGGAGGTCCGCCTCACCCGAACGCCATCGACGGCATCGACCACCTGGTGGTGACCACGCCCGACTGCGACCGCACCACCGCGGCGCTCGAAGCCGCGGGCCTCGAGGTGCGCCGGGTGCGACGCCTCGAGGCCGGCGGCAGGGCCCGGCGCCAGACGTTCTTCTGGCTCGGGCAGGTGATCCTGGAGCTGGTGGGGCCCGACGACGCCGTGGGCGACGGCCCTGCGGCGCTGTGGGGGTTGGCGCTCGTCTCCCCGGACCTGGACGCCACGGTGGCGGCGCTCGGTCCGCACAGCTCGCCGGCGCGCCCGGCGGTGCAGCAGGGTCGGCGCATCACCACCATCGAGACCCGAGAGCTCGACATCAGCGTGCCCCTGGCGGTGATGTCACCCCACCAGCGCTGACCCGCTGGATGCGGCTAGCAGCTCCGCCCCTCCACCTCGAGCCGGCCGTCGAGGCTGCCAATCGCCTCCGGGGCGTGGGCCCCGAGGAACGACTGCTGGTGCACCAGCACCGTCCACGCTCCGGAAGGACCCTCCCAGCGGGCCTCGGCGCCCGACGGCAGGCAGGTCCGCTGGGCCCGGTGACGGGAGCTGCTGACCTCGACCTCGTTGCGCAGGGCGTGGAGGCCGCCGCCGTGGTCGACGACGATCAGGTCGGTGTCGCCGTCGTCGTCCACGTCGCCGAGGGCCAGGCCCCGGGAGCGGCCGGTCCAGTCGAGGCCCAGCCGCGGCCAGGCGTCGGTGAAGGTGCCCTCGCCCGTGGCGAGCAGGATGGCCGGCGGGTCGTCTCCGAGGATGAAGGTGTTGACCACCTTGTTCGGCACGCTGATCTCGGCGAAGCCGCCGTTGACCACCACCAGGTCCAGCCGCCCGTCCTGGTTGAGATCCACCGCGCCCGATCCCCAGGAGCTGGAGATCTCGTTGTCGTCGGCGCCGGCGCTGCGGATCCGGGCGGCGCCGATGCCGCTGGTCTTCTCGAAGCCGGCAGGGCCCCGAACCAGGTACTCGTTGTCCCCCAGATCCGAGAGGTAGGCGTCGAGGCGCCCGTCGCCGCTGAGGTCCGCCAGCGTGAGGCCCATGGCGTCGATCTCCAGCGCCGCCCCCAGCGCGGCCGAGACGTCCACCCAGGGGCCGTCGGGTCGTCCTTGCCGGCTGTACACCGAGTCGCCGCCGGTGGCCCAGCCCACGTCCCGGCCCACCCAGATGTCGGCGAGACCGTCGCCGTCGACGTCGGCGATCTCGGCGACCATCGACTTGCGGCTGCTGCCGGGCAGCTCCACCACCGCTCCGGGCCGGCGACCGTCGAGCGACACCAGCAGGTCCGGGGCGGGCTCGGCCCCGCCGTAGCCGAGCACCAGGACCTGGGGCCGGCCGGTGCCGAGATCCACGGGGATGGCCGCGGTCACCAGCCCTTCGGCGGGAAGCGCGGTGACGTCGCCGGCCAAGTCGAGCGCTCCGGTCCCCCAGTGGATGGCCGCGCCGTCGGATCGGCCCACCAGCACGTCCACGGCGCCGTCCCCGTCGAGGTCGCCCGCGTGGACCGAGATCACGTCGCCGGGATCGACCGGATCGTGACGGAGGTAGCGGTCACCGGTCCACTCGTAGATCGCCAGCCCGCCCCCGGCCACCAGCAGATCGAGATCCTCGTCACCGTCGAGGTCGTGCAGGGTGGCCCCGCCCCGCAACGGGTCGCTGCCCTCGGTGCGCCAGTCGTCGAGCCCCCAGGCCGAGGTGGCGTCGACCAGCACCGGCATCATCAGGCCTGCCGGCGCCTCGACGGCCTCCTCGTCGAGCTCGCCGGGGTCGCCGCGGGGCTCGTCACCGTCGAGGAAGAACGCGATCAGGATCCCGACCATGGCACCCACGATGATCACCAGCGAGAGCCAGGCGAACACCCGCACCCCGCGGGCGTACCCGGGGTGAACGACGTCGGAGACCTCCTCCATCCCTGCGGGTCAGCCGGGGCGTTCGGGGGTGTTGATCATGTGGGTCGCCGCCATGTCGAAGTACTCGCGCAGCGCGGCGTCGACGGCCGGATCGGCGTCCATGGCGTCGATGGCGGCGAACATGTGCTCGACCCAGGCATCGCGCTCGGCCCGTCCGATCGCGAACCGGGCGTGACGCATCCGCAGCCGGGGGTGACCCCGCTCGTCGGAGTAGGTGGTGGGCCCACCCCAGTACTGCACCAGGAACGCCGCAGTGTGGGCCCTGGACCCCGACAGGTCATCGGGGTACATGGGCCGCAGCAGCGGGTCACCCTCGACCCGGGCGTAGAACCGGGAGACCAGCTCGTGGAAGAACGCCTCACCGCCCACGGCGTCGTACACGGTCGTCTCCACCCGATCACGCTACTGCCCCGACGGGAGCGGGCGGACCGCGCGCCGGTACCGTAAGGGCATGGCGAACCCGTCGGGTCGAGACCAGCTCCAGCTGCTGGGCGACTTCATCCGGTCCCAGCGCAAGGCAGCCGAGATGTCGTTGCGCGAGCTGGCGGCCAAGGCCAACGTGTCGAACCCCTACATCAGCCAGATCGAGCGGGGGTTGCACGAGCCATCGATGCGGGTGCTGCGGTCGATCTCGACAGCGCTCAACCTACCCCTCGACGCGCTGCTGGTCCGAGCGGGCCTGCTCGACGAGGACGCCGAGGCCACCGGGGAGTCGAGGGCGTCGGTCGAGGCCGCGATCACCGGCGATCAGAACCTCACCCCGGACCAGCGGGACTCGCTGCTGGCGGTCTACCGCAGCTACGTGGCCGCCAACCAGCGGTAGGCAGCGAGGCGGCACCTCGAACCGGGCGAAGCCCGGCTTCGCCCCAGCGACGAGGGACGGCGCCTCGTACCGAGGCCGAGCGCAGCAGCGCCTCCGGCGCAGCCGCAGAGCAGGCCGAGGAGCGCAGCGACGAACCTGCGATTGCGGACCCACCCAGCGACGAGGGACGGCGCCTCGTACCGAGGCCGAGCGCAGCAGCGCCTCCGGCGCAGCCGCAG
>JBFKRY010000220.1:0-4582 GCA_041636995.1 Acidimicrobiales bacterium
CCTCGAGCTCGGCCTCGACGACCTCCCGGACCCCTCCGCCGTGCCCCCGGCCACCCCTGGGCCCACGCCCTCCTCGCCGCCCGAGCTCAGCGGCGAGCCGCCAGACGAGCCGACGGTCACCCCAGCCGAGCAGGCGACCCCCACCGCGGCGCCCAGCGTCACCCCCACGCCCACCGTCCGGCCCCAGCTCCCCTACGAGGAGGCCGTCAGCGCGTTCTTCGACGACATCGAGCGCTTCTGGGGTGGCCCCGCCGGGGCCGAGCTGGGGATCGAGTTCACACCGGTGCGCGAGCAGATCCGGTACGACCCGGCCGACCTCGAGTCCATCCCCACCTGCGACGGACAGATCGGGCCCGCCGAGATCTACGACTCGAACGCCTTCTACTGCGAGCCCGACGACTACATCGCCTGGGACGACGTCACCCTGTTCCCGGAGCTGTACCGGGTCTACGGGGACGTCAGCGTCGGCCTGGTCATCGCGCACGAGTACGGCCACGCCGTCCAGACCCAGGCCGGGTTCTCGGGGCCGACGATCTTCCTGGAGCTCCAGGCCGACTGTCTCGCCGGCGCCTGGGCGGGATCGGTGGCGGCCCGTGGGGCCGGCTCGGTGTCGTTCGGACGGGCCGACCTCGACGACGCCATCGGCGGGTTCCTCACCTTCGCCGATCCGCTCGGGACTCCTGCGGGGGACCCGGGTGCCCACGGCACCGCCTTCGACCGCCTGAACGCCTTCGCGGAGGGGTTCGAGGGTGGTGTCGGCACCTGCCCCCGCTTCGTCACCGATCCGCCGACCACCGCGTCGCTCGTGGTGGACCGCTTCGACGAGAACGCCGGCAACCTCCCCCTCGACCAGCTGCTGCCGCTGCTGGTGGAGGACCTCAGCACCTTCCTCGACGGGCTCGGTGAGGAGCTCCTGGGCCCCGCGTTCGACGCTCCCGGGCAGGTGATCGAGCTCCCTCGCGTCGCCGGCGACCGGCTCGCCTGCGATGTGGTGGCGGCGGCCCCGGACGTGGCCGGCTCGGCGTTCTACTGCGAGCTCGACGGTGAGGTCTACGCGGACCGGGCCGAGCTCGAGGAGGTCTGGTCGGAGGTGGGCGACTTCGCGCCCGCGTACGCGGTGGCCCACGCCTTCGCGATGGCGGTCGCGGTCGAGCTGGTCGACGGTCCCGACCGCGCCGTGCTCGCCGCGGACTGCCTGGTGGGGGTGTGGTCCCGCGATGTCTTCGAAGAGGCGTCGGCCGATCCCGACGACACCACCCACGTGATCTTCCTGTCGGCCGGTGACCTCGACGAGGGCATCGTCGGGCTCCTGCTCGTCGAACCCACCGGCCCCTCGCTGGCCGAGCTGAGCACGATCCGGACCTTCGACCGGGTGGCCGCCTTCGGGCGGGGGTTCTTCCGCGGCAGCACCGACTGCGACATCACCTGAGGGCCACCGGGTCGGACCCTCCGGGGGTCAGGCGTCGGTCACCGCGGAGGCCGCGCCCAGCGGGATCGCCATGGCGAACTCGTCGTCACCGGCGTCCAGGACGTCGAGGCCCGAGCGCACCGCCAGGTGTCGCTCGATGTCGGCTGCTGGCCGCGGCTTGGCGAAGCGGTACCCCTGCAGCCGGGGCGAGCCCAGGGTGGCGAGCATCTCGATCTGCTCCTCGGTCTCCACCCCCTCGGCGACCAGCTTGATGCCCAACCGGGCCGCCATGTCGGCGATGGCGCCGATGACCGCTGCGGAGGCGTCGTCTTCGGGGAGCTTCGACACGAACGACTGGTCGATCTTGAGGTAGTCCACCGCGAAGCGGGTCAGGTAGGAGAGCGAGCTGTAGCCGGTACCGAAGTCGTCGATGGCGATCTGCACCCCCATCTGCTTGAGCTGCTGGAGCGCCCGCAGAGACGCATCGCTGTCCTCGAGCAGGAACCCCTCGGTGACCTCGATCATCAGCTGGTGCGGGTTGATCCTGGTCTCGGCGAGCACCTGCTCCACCTGCTCGACGAAGCGGCCCAGGTGCCGGGCGGACCAGTTCGTGGCCACGTAGAGGTTGCGGGCCGCCGGGTACTCGCGCACCCAGGTGGCGATCTGGCGGCAGGTGCTGCGTAGGGCGAACGAGTCGATGAGATGGATGAGCCCGGCCTCCTCGGCCACGGGGAGGAACGCCGCGGGGCCGAGCAGGCCCTTGGTGGGGTGGTTCCAGCGGATGAGGGCCTCGTAGCCGGCGGGGAGGTGGGTGTCGGGGTCGACGATCGCCTGGTAGTGCATGACGATGTTGCCGTCCTCGAGGGCACCCCGCAGCTGCGACTCGATCTCCATGCGGGCGACGATGTTCGACCGCATGGAGTAGTCGAAGATCTCGGTGCGGTTGCGGCCGGCGTCCTTGGCCCGGTACATGGCCGCGTCGGCGTCTCGCAGGAGGGCGTCGGCCGATTCGTCGCCGGGCATGCTCAGGGTGATCCCGATCGACGCGCTGGTGTAGGTCTCGGTGGTCCCGACCACGAGTGGCTTCGCCAGCGCAGTCTGGATCCGCTGCGCGGTGGCCGAGGCCTCCGACTCGCCCGACACCGACTCGCAGAGCACCACGAACTCGTCGCCACCGAAGCGAGCGACGGTGTCGCTGCTGCGCACTGCGGTGCCGATCCGGGCGGCGATCTGGATGAGGAAGTCGTCGCCGACGTCGTGGCCCAGGCTGTCGTTGATCACCTTGAAGCGGTCGAGGTCGATGAACATCACCGCCACCCGGGTTCCCTGTCGGTTCGCCCGCACCAGGGCGTGGCGGAGCCGGTTGAGGAACAGGGCCCGGTTGGGGAGGCCCGTCAGGTCGTCGTGGAGCGCCTGCTGGGCCAGCTCCCAGGCGGCGCGGCGCTGGGCGGTGATGTCCTGGGACTGGATGAGCAGCGACCGGCTGCCCTGGGGGTCGGCGCTGATGACCGAGATGCTCTCGTGGACCCAGATGTCGGTGCCGTCGGGATGCTGGTAGCGGTGCTCGCCCTGCACTGCGTCCTCGGAGCCGTCGAGCAGCGACTGGACCCGGGCCACGTGGGTCTCCCGGTCGGCCTCGTGGACCAGGCTGGAGAGCGGCCGGCCGAGGATGGCGTCGCGATGCTGTCCGGTCTGGCGGCACATGGCCGAGTTGACCTCGACCAGGCGACCGGAGGCGTCGAGCTCGGCCATGCCGATCGGCGCCAGCTCGAAGCTGGCGCGGAAGCGCCGATCGATCGCTGCGCTCCTGCTGTCGGCCCGGCGGGCGGTCTCCAGCGCCGAGGCCCGGGCCCGCACCAGGCCCCGCAGCGCCGCGTAGAGGCCCAGAGCCGCAGCCCCACCGGCGCCGAGCACGACCCACACCTGGGTCCGGCTGGTGGTCTGGAGCAGGCCGGGGGTGCTGGTGCTGCGGATGAGGAACTCGGTCCCGAACACGTCCATGCGGGCATCCGCGGTCAGCCGGCCGCTGTCGAGCACCGCGATGGCCATGTCGTCGCCGTCGGTGCCGGCGTCCGCGCCGGAGGGCCCATCGCCGTCGCGGCCCGTGTTCTCCAGGGTGGTGGCGATGCGCGCCGACGGTGCCACCGCCCTGGACAGGAACGAGTCGGAGTCGAAGACCAGGGCGCCCCACTCGGATTCGGCGCGCGGCTGGAGCAGGAAGCTGACCACGGTCACGTCGCGGCCGTCGAGGGTGTGGCGGGTCAGCATGGGGGAGCTCGCCCCGGCTTCGGCTGCCGCGCCGCGCAGCTCGGCGGCGAGCTCGTGCTCGGCCGACGGCGCGAACGGCGGCACCGGCGAGGACGGCCCCACCACCATGGCGTCGCGGAGCCCGTCGAACCGGCCCCGGGCTCCGGTGAGCTCCAGGTACTCGTCGACGGCGTTGGTGCGGGGCTCGCTCGACGCCGCGGTGAAGGCGGTGATCCCCATCATCAGCTCGCTCAGCCTGTCGATCTCCCGCTCCATGTGATGCTGGGTGTTGGCGAGCTCGAGGGCGAGCTCTTGGCGGGCGGCCTCGTCGTACTGCGCCTGGGTCTGGGCCAGGTCGGCATCCCGGGCGACGGCGAGCCAGGCCGTCACCGCCAGGCAGCCGACGAGGGCGATGAAGGGCAGCGCCGGGGCCAGCCGGCGGCGCGCCAATCGCTCGAGCCCCGCAGCCGCCGAGAGTCCCATCGGCCTGATACCAAACATCCCCGGGACTATCGGCATCCGCCGGAGTCAGTTGAGATCAGCGGTAGCGCAGCACTCCGCTGTCGAGCACGACCCGGTCACCCACCAGGGTCCGGAAGTTGGCGGTGCCGTCACCGTGGTCCCAGATCTGCACGTCGAGCTGCTCACCCGGGATCACGGGCGAGCTGAAGCGCCCGCGCATGACCATGAACCGGGCGGGGTCGCTGCCGCAGGCGGTGTGCAGCAGGGCTCGGCCGGTGAAGCCGTAGGTGCACAGGCCGTGCAGGATCGGGACCTCGAAGCCGGCACGGGCGGCGAAGGCCGGGTCCGAGTGCAGCGGGTTCCGGTCCCCGTTCAGCCGGTAGAGCAGCGCCTGGTCGGTCCGGGTGGGGTAGGACACCACGTGGTCGGGGTGGCGGTCGGGGAGCTCGACCTGCTCGGTCGGCC
>JBFKRY010000221.1:0-4556 GCA_041636995.1 Acidimicrobiales bacterium
AAGAGTTGGTCGAGGTCGAGGCCGTCGAGGTCGGCGAAGAGTTGGTCGAGGTCGAGGCCGTCGAGGTCGGCGAAGAGCTGGTCGAGGTCGAGGCCGTCCAGGTCGGCGAGGAGCTGGTCGAGCTCCTGGCGCAGGCCCTCGGGCAGCTCGACGGTGATCTCCATCCCCTCCAGCAGCCGCTCCAGGGCCTCGGGATCGGCGAGGAGGGAGTCCAGCCCGGCCAGCTCGGTGGCGCAGGCCTCCTCGATGGCCTCGAGGGAACCCTGCATGGCGCCGGCATCACCGAGCGGGTCCAGGCGCTCGATGGCGGCCTCGCAGCCGGCGCTGACCCCCTCGACGTCGATGCTCACCCGGGGCTCGCCATCGCTGTCGTTGGTGACGGTGATGGATGCCGAGATCCCCGCCACTTGCAGCTCCAGCCGCAGCTCGTCGTCCACGGCGGTGGTCACGGACACCTCGGGCTCGGCGGTGGTCTGCTCGTCGCTCTGCGCCACTGGCGGGGTGGCCTCGACCCCCGCACCCGCGCCACTCGAGGCCGGATCGGGTTCGGGTGACTCGGCGAACACCACCTCCACGCTGTCGGAGTCGTCGGGCAGCAACGGGACGTCGACCAGGCCCGCGGCGTGGGCTCCGGTGAGCCCGGCGACGACCACGGTCACCGCAGCCGCGGCTCGCGCCAGCGGCGAGCGGAGGAGCCCACCGGGGCGGGAGGCCGCCGGGGTCGGCTGCGCCGCGGCGACCGGTTCGAGGACGATGTCGTCGATGCTCGGCGGGCCGGTGGGAGGGGACGCCGCGCCGCTGACGAACTCGCCCAGCGAGGGGCCCACCCTGACGTCGCGACCCCGCATCGCCCGGAGCCGCTCGAACAGCGCAGCCACGTCCTCGTGGCCGTCGGGGGTCGCAGCCCCCGAGATCAGGGACTCGATCTGGTCGTCGTCGAGAGGTTCGTGGTCGCTCACGACAACAGAATCGTCGTCGGCAGCCCTCAGGAGACCGGCTCGTCGGACAACTTCCGCCGCAGGCTGGCGATGGCGCGCCGCTGGAGGGCCTTGATCGCGGTCTCGGGCTTGTCCAGGGCGGCGGCGGTGGCCTCGATGGAGAGGTCGCAGACGACCCGCAACAGGATGACGTCGCGCTGGTCGGCGGTCAGGTCGGCGACGATGTCCAGGGCCCGCTGCAGCGCCAGGGCCTCCTCGACCTCGTCGGCGCCGCTGCCGGCACCGGTGGAGACGTCGGTGCCCTGGGCCACCAGCCGGGGCCGCCGAGCCCGGCGCCGGTAGTCGTCGATCAGCCGGCGTCGAGCCACCTGGAACGTGAAGCCCCGCAGCGCGGCCTCGCCACCGGAGAAGCGAGGCAGGACGCCGAAGACCTCGGCCAGGACCTCGTTGGCGAGCCCGTCGGGGTCGTCGGCGCCGCGGGCGGCCGCGAAGGATCGCACCGCCCCGCCGAGCTGCTCGAACAGCAGCTCGAACGCCCAGCTGTCGCCGTGGCGGGCCGCGTCGAGCGTCTCCTCGAACGGATCCGTCAGGGCGCGACGGTGCGCCGGGTACGCCACGGCGTCGGTGTCCGGCCCCATGTGGAAGGAATCGTCGGCGGTGCTCACGGTGATACTGCCTGGACTGTCATCTCGACGGTCTCGCCGTCCATCTTCGCCCAGCCGGCGCCGGGCCCGGGCGCGCCCTACCCGGCGGCGATCAGGCCCGTGGCCACCAGGGCCGCCACCACCCCGAGGATCTGGTGCCGGGTCATCCGCTCGGCCAGCACCACCCGGGCCAGGACCATGGTGGCGATCGGGTAGAGCGAGCTCAGCACGGCCACCACGGTGAGCGCGCCCCGGTCGCTGGCGTAGATGAACATCACGTTCGAGGTGGTGTCGAACAGCCCGGCCAGCGCGATCAGCGCCAGGGCGCCGCGATCCGGCAACGTGCCCGAGGCCAGCCTGGAGCGGGACGCCAGCGCGCCGACGAGCGCCGTTGCGGTGACCGCTCTGGCGGCAACGATCGGCCAGGGAGCGGTGGTGGCGTCGGTGGCATCGAAGAACACGAACATGAACCCGAAGCCGGCGCCGGCCAGCAGGCTCTCGACCACTGCGGCCCGGGTCACGACCGCGCCTCGTTCGGTCTCGCCGGGCCCGGTGGCCGAAACCAGCCAGATGGCGGCCATGGCCAGCGCCACTCCCGTCCATGCCGGCGCGCCGAGGGCGTCGCCGGTGGTGACGCCCCAGGCGGCGGGCACCGCGGCCGAGGTGAGCGCGGTGATGGGGGCGACCACCGACATCGGCCCGAGGGCCAGCCGGCGGTACAGCAGGGCCACCCCCAGCCCGCCGAAGACCCCACCGGCCGCGCCCAGCAGCGCCGATTCCCCCTCGAAGCGCTGTGCGACCAGCGGGGCAGCAGCAGCCACCCCGATCAGACCGATCAGGTGGGCGCCCGCGACCACCTCGAGCAGCCGGGCCCGCTTGGCGGCCAGGCCCCCGCAGAAGTCGGCGGTGCCGAACAGGGCCGACGTCAGGAGGCTGAGCAGGATCGCCACGGGCCCTCCAGACCAGTCAAGAACCGCGGCCTCGGGACCTCACCGACTCCCCGTCGTCTCGATGCTGCTACGGGTCGATGAGGACGCCGGGGTTGAGGATGCCGTTGGGGTCCACGGTGGCCTTGACCGCCCGCAGGGCGTCGGCGAACAGGTCGGGGCGCTGGCGGTCGTAGGCGTTCGCCCGGTGCATCCGACCGACCGCGTGGTGGTGGGTCGAGGTCCCCCCGGCCGAGACCACCACCTCGTTGGCCGCGTCCTTGACCTCCTGCCACATGCTGATCTCGGAGCCCTGTCGCCCCATGCCCGACCACGTGTAGTACGGCGCCGGTCCGTCGGGGTACACGTGGGTGAACCGGCAGCTCACCTCGCCCCGGGTGCAGACCTCGGCCAGCACCTCCTGCATCCGCGCCCGCACCGTGGCGTCGAACTCGGGCCAGCGGTCCCAGGTGATGGCGGTCTCGAAGGTGTCGGCCAGCAGGCCGAGGCTGGTGGCGGTGCCGGGGTCGACGCCCACGAAGCTGTCGCGCCACTTCCCGACGGCTCCGCCGCGGCCGGTGGGCGTGCCGGTGCCGTCGTCGATCCGCACCGCCTCGTCGTCGATCAGGCCGCCGCAGTCCCGGGCGATCTCCACCGCGGCCTGGATCGAGCTGCGCTGGGGGAGGTCGGCGGACTCGAAGCCGATGATCACCAGGGACTGGGTCCCGTCGAGCCCCGCGGCCCGCCCGGCCTCCACCGGATCCAGGATCCGCAGGTTGGCCGGCCAGAGCTTGGCCTGCACGATGTGGCGGACCGCGTCGGTGCCCGCCGCCCACGAGTCGAAGACCACGCCCGCGGTGGCCCGGAACCTGGGCCGGGCCTGGATGCGCATCCAGGCCTCGGTGATGATTCCCAGGATGCCCTCGCTGCCGATGACCAGCCGGTCCGGGCTGGGCCCGGCCCCGCTGCCCGGGAGGCGGCGGGACTCCCACCAACCCTGCGGGGTCAGCATCCGGACCGACTCCACGAAGTCGTCGATGTGGGTGTGGTTGGTGGCGTAGTGGCCCCCGGATCTGGTGGCGATCCAGCCGCCGAGCGTCGAGTAGCGGAACGACTGCGGGAAGTGCCGCAAGGTGTGGCCCGACGGCTTCAGCTGCGCTTCCAGCGCCGGGCCGTACGCGCCAGCTTGGATTCGGGCGGCCCGCGACACCGGATCGACCTCGAGGACCTGGTCGAGCCGGTCCAGCGCGATGGTGACCGAGGTGTCGGCCTCCGGGGGTTCCACGCCCCACACCACCGACGAGCCCCCGCCGTAGGGGACGACCGCATGGTTCCCGTCGTGGCACCAGCTCAGGATCGCCTCCACCTCGGCTTCGGTCCGGGGGTGGGCCACGAAGTCGGGCGGGTTGGGGAAGTCGAGGTTGAACGCCTTCGTGCGGTCGGTGAAGTGGGCCCCGTAGCTGTGGCGGGCCCGCTCCCAGGTGTCGGTGGAGCAGAAGTCGGCGAGGCTGTCGGGCGGCTGGACCCGGGGCGCCCGCAGCTCGGCGTCGGCCAGGTCGGGGACGGGCCTGGGCGTCACCGCCACCCCGTAGCGCTCGGAGAGCCGCTGGGCCAGCTGGGCCCGCTGGTCGTCGGTGGGCTCCTCGGACTCCAGGCCCCAGGCCCAGAAGCTCATGCGATCGGCCACGGGTGCCGCCTCCTCACTGGACTGCTCGGCTCACCATGGCACGTGGTGCGGTGTGCGAGCATCTCGGGATGGACGAGGCCGAGGCCCGGTTGCTGCTCGACGGGATCGCCGCCGAGGTGGCTCGCCTCTCCTACGACGAGCTGGTCGCCCGCTACCGAGGCGAGACCGAGTGCCGGGAGGTCGTGGGGGAGTCGGGCGCGGTCTACCAGGTCGAGGTCCAGGCGTTCTGGGACGGGCGCGACCCGGGCCCGCTCCGGGTGATCCTGGGTGTGGACGACGGCGGGTGGCGGGCGTGGAGCCCGCTCACCACCGACTTCGTGATGCTGCCCGACGGGACCCTGCTTTGAGGGCCGTCAGTTCG
>JBFKRY010000222.1:0-4524 GCA_041636995.1 Acidimicrobiales bacterium
CCCGGGCGTTCACCACCGCCTACCAGATCGCCCGGCTCGGCGACGACCCCGCCGCGGCCGCCTTCGTGGACTTCGTCCTCTCCGCCGACGGGCAGGCCATCCTGGCCGCAGCCGGGTTCACGGTGGAGCCATGAGGCCGCCGGCGGCCCTGGTGGCCCTGGCCGGGCTGGCCATGGTCCTGCTGGTCCTGCCCCTGGTGGGGCTGCTCCAGCGGATGCCGTGGTCGTCGCTCGGCACCCTGCTCGGCGGGCGTCCGGTGGCCGACGCGGTGGGTGTCTCCCTGGTGGTGACCCTCTCGGCCACCGCCGCGTGCGTGATCCTGGGTCTGCCCCTGGCCTGGGTGCTGGCCCGACTGGAGTTCCCCGGCCGGGGCCTGGTCCGCGCCCTGGTGCTCCTGCCCATGGTGCTGCCCCCGGTCGTGGGGGGCACCGCGCTGCTGTTCGCCCTGGGCCGGCGGGGGCTGGTGGGCCAGTGGCTCGACTCGTGGTTCGGGCTCACCCTGCCGTTCACCACCGCGGGCGCGGTGGTGGCGGCCACCTTCGTGGGCCTGCCCTTCTTCGTGGTGACGGTGGAGTCGGCGCTGGCCCAGCTCGACCGGCAGTACGAGGACGTGGCGGCCACCCTCGGCGCCCGGCAGTGGACCACCCTGGCCCGGGTGACGCTGCCGCTGGTGCGCCCGGCGGTCCTAGCCGGCGCGGCCCTCAGCTGGGCCCGGGCCCTGGGCGAGTTCGGCGCCACCATCACCTTCGCCGGTGACTCCCCGGGCCGCACCCGCACCCTCCCCATCGAGATCTTCGTAGCCCTCGAGACCGAGCCCGAGCGGGCCCTGGCGCTCAGCCTGGTGCTGGTGGTCGTGTCCCTCGGAGTGCTGGTGGGGCTGCGGGGCCGCTGGCTCGGGGGGCTGCGATGACCGGGGTGGCCATCGCCGGGACCGTCCAGCTGGGCGCCAGCGTGCTCCGCTACCGGCTCGACGTCGGGCCGGGCGAGCACCTCACCGTCATCGGCCCGAACGGCGCCGGCAAGACCGCGCTGCTGAAGACGATCGCCGGCCTGCTCCGGCTGAGCGAGGGGAGGCTCACCGCCGGCGAGCAGGTGCTCGACGAGCCCGCTCGTGGCGTCTTCGTGGTGCCGCCCGACCGTCCCGTCACCCTCCAGCCCCAGACCGGCGCCCTGTTCCCCCACCTCAGCGTGCTCGACAACGTGGCGTTCCCGTTGCGGCTGCGTGGGGCCCGCCGGTTCGAGGCCCGGGCTCGGGCCCGTGAGCTGCTCGAGGGCCTCGCCATCGACTCCCTCGCCGACCGCAGGCCGGCCGGGCTGTCGGGCGGGGAGGCGGCCCGGGTGGCGCTGGGGCGCTCGCTCGCCGCCGACCCTGCGGGCCTGCTCCTCGACGAGCCCGCCGCCGCGCTCGACGTGGCCGCTCGGGCCCAGCTGCGCCACCACCTGGTCGGCCTCGACCGGACCCTGTTGACCGTCACCCACGACCCGGTGGAAGCCCGCCTGCTCGGCCGGCGCATGGCCGTGGTCCACGAGGGCCGGGTCGCCCAGGTGGGCACGGCAGAGGAGATCGCCGCCCGCCCGGCCAGCCCGTGGGTCGCGACTCTGCTCGGCCTCAACATCGTGTCGGGGACGGCCCGGGGCCGGGAGGTGGCGCTGGCCTCGGGGGCCACGGTGCGCCTGGCCGAGCGGGCCGATGGCCCGGTCAACCTGACCTTCCCCGACAACGCCGTCACCCTGCACGACGTCGAGCCCCACAGCTCGGCCCGCAACGTCTGGGCCATCGCCGTGACCGGGCTCCACGCGGAGGGGGACCGGGTCCGGGTGGCGTTCGTGGGGCCGATGGAGGGCGCCGCGGTCGTCACCACCGCGGCCGCCGACGAGCTGGGCCTGCGACCCGGCAGCAGCTGCTGGGCCTCGGTCAAGGCCACCGAGCTGACCGTGCTGCCCGGCTGAGCCGGCCCGGCGACGGGCTCAGATGTGCGAGAGCTTGGCCCCGCGGGCCCGAGTCACCCCGGAGAGGTCGAGGATCGCTCGAGAGGGCGGCGTCGCTCCCTTGGTGACGATCGCCATGGCCCGGTTGAGGTGCACCGACCGGATCGCCTCGGCCCCGCTCGCCAGCGCCATGGTCAGCTCGAAGATCAGGTTCGACAGCGCCGGGTTCCCGGACCAGGGGTGGTCCGGGTCCTGGTAGGGAGCACCGTGGGCCCAACCCCAGTCCTCGATCACGTACTTCCCGCCCGGACGCAAGCGCGGCAGGAGTACGCCCAGGGTGGCCTTCGTCAGCTCGTACTGGTGCGAGGCGTCGTCGACCACCAGATCGATGCCGTCGGGGAGTTCCTCGTCCGCGAGGGCGGTCAGTGTGGCCTGGTCCCCCTGGTCGATCCCGTAGACCATTCGGAGGTGCTCGGTTCGGCCGAAGCGGATCCGGTACGCCTCGACGGCCTCGATCGGGTCGACCCGCCGGTCCAGACACACCAGACGACGGGGCTGGTAGAACCGGTCGAGGAACACCGAGCTGCCCCCTTCGAAGAAGCCGACCTCGACGATGTCCGACGCCGGGAAGTTCAGCTGGTCGAGATACCTCTCGATGTAGAACCGATTCTTGACGAGGGTGAAGCTCAGGTCGTCCGACGGCCGGCGGTTGCCGGCCCAGCCGAGGTCCACGGTGAAGTGGCAGCCACGAAAAGCGAACGCGTCCTCCCCGTCCCACTGGAGCTCGGACGGGTCGACGGGCATGGGCTCGCTCTCGTAGGCACGGGACATGTGATGGGTCTCCTCCTCGAACGGTCGACATCGACCGTTGGCGCGACCGGAAGACGGTCGTGGGCCCATCAGGGCGCCAGAGGCCGGTGACGGACCCTGCGATCGAGAACGCTTGAAGCCTACACTCCCGGCGTGGCCCGACTGATGTCCGCGCTGCGCCGCATCGGATCGGCGGTGTTGACGCCGACGGGTGGCGCGGTGGCGCTCGCCGTCCTCGCCGGGCTGTGGGCCGTCGCCGGCCTGCCGGGGGGCCGGGTGGCGGCCGCGGTCGCCGTGTTCCTCGCCGGCGGCTACGTCCTCTACAAGGTGGCCTTCCTCACCGAGGCGGTGCGCCGCCTGGAGAGGGAGCAGCGGAGGCTGGCCCGGCCCGCTGCCGGCGACGCCGTCACCGCTGCGGTCAGGAGGCTCGACGGCGCCGAACAGCGGATCAAGAAGGCCGAGCGCGGCATCGAGCGGCTGGACCGACGGATCGAGGCCAATCGGCGCCGGACCGACCGGGCCACCACCCTGGCGCGTGAGACCGGCGCGGTGCTCCGAGCGGAGATCGCCGGCAGCCGCCTGGAGGAGCGTGACTGGCACCCCATCGACCCCAGCGGCGTGATCCAGCCGCTGCTCAGCATCGCCATCCCCGGCTACAACCGGCCCGAGCAGCTGTGGCGGACCCTCGACGCCCTCGTGGACCAGATCGAACCCGCGTTCGCCGACCGGGTGGAGGTCATCGTCACCGACGACCGCTCCACGGACCGCATGGCCACCGAGGTGGCCCACCAGTTCGCCCGCGACCACTCGTTCATCGGCTTCCGTCGCAACGAGCACAACATCGGCCTCGAGCGCAACCTGATCCGCTGCTCCGAACCGTGCCGGGGCACCTACCTCTGGGTGTTCGGCAACGACGATCTCATCGGCCCCGAGGCCCTCGACGTCATCCTGCGCGACCTCGAGCGCGACGAGTACGACCTGGTGGTGCTGGACAAGGAGCGCATGGACAAGCACGGCGCCGCCGTGGACTTCCGGCCAGGGACTCGGCCCATCGAGCTGCCGCCGGGTGACTCCCACGTCTTCGAGTCCATGCTGGCGGTGGGCCGCCAGACCGGGCTGATCTCCACGTTCGGCTGGATCACCCAGGTGATCAGGCGGAGGGCGCCGTACATGGCCGTGGATCCCGAGCCGTTCTTCGAGACCACCCTCCATCCCCACCTGGGCATGATGTTGGTGGCTTTCCCCCGCTCGCCGGTGCTGTTCCGCGCCATCGTGGGGGTGATCCACCGCACCCAGGACCGGCGGGAGCGGCTGGCCGAGGCCGCCGGGCGGCCCGAGGTGGCCTACATGGCCGGGGGAAAGGAGCGCGACGCTCGCTGGTTCGGCGCAGGCTACGCGGCCTTGCTGCAGCGGGCCATCGACCGCTGCGAGATCCGCCCCGAGGAGCTGCTGCACCAGCGCGAGGCCCTGTGGACCGAGCTGTCGCTGCTCGACTGGATCGCCGAGAACTGGCGTCACGGGGTCGCCGAGGGCCTCCAGCTCGACGACGACATCGTCGCCGACGCCCTCCGGCTCTACCGGTCCCTCGACCTCGAGCCGCTCCGCGACACCGAGGCGGTCTGAGCCGCCCGGGCCTCAGGCAGTGGCGGCTGCCGGCTCGGCCGCCGTGATCACCCGCTCCAGGTTCATCTCGGTGGCCAGATGCCACAGCTCGGCCTTGGCGTTGATCTCGTTGTGCCGCAGGAGGTTGTAGTACTCGCCGCCCACCTGGTCGATCCGCTGGCG
>JBFKRY010000223.1:0-4406 GCA_041636995.1 Acidimicrobiales bacterium
ACCTTCTACGAACACGCCGAGCAGTCGCTGCTGGAGGCCCACCTGCTGGACTTCGACGGTGAGCTCTACGGCGAGCAGGCCCACGTCGAGTTCGAGCAGTTCCTCCGCAGCGAGCAGCGTTTCGAGGGCATCGACGCCCTCGCCGCCCAGCTCAAGCGCGACGTCCAGAGCAGCCGGGAGATCCTGACGGCGCTGGCGGACTGACCGACCCCCGGCTGCGACGGGGTCGGACCCCCACCCCCGAAGGGGTCGGACGCCGGTCGGGTCGGCGAGGGTTTGACCCGGGGCCCGGATAGCCTCTAGGCGAGCCCACCCAGGCGTGGGTTCGGTCGAATGTGTCCGCTTGGGCCCACGCCGACCACCACTACCACCGAGCTCCTGGTCTCGCAGCTGACGAACCGAGGAGCAGGGTCAGGACACCCGAGCAAGGAACACATGGCCGCGAACCTCCCGCCGAAGATCGACACCATCACCGACAACCGGTTGCACGAGTCCGATACGGGCTCGCCCGAGGTGCAGATCGCGCTGCTGACCGATCGCATCGATCATCTCACCGAGCACCTGAAGGTCCACAAGAAGGACCACCACAGCCGGCGAGGACTGCTGATGCTCGTCGGTCGGAGACGGCGAATGCTCGACTACGTCGCCGAGAACGACGTCGAGCGGTATCGAGCCATCATCGCCAAGCTCGGGCTCCGCAGGTAGCACAATTGACATCAACTCCCGACGAGCGGCCTCCGGGCCGCTCGGCTGGTTCCGGGGCCCGGCCCCGGCCCGGCGAGGGCGACAACCGAATACCACCTCGGTGGCGAGCAGGTCAGCTGCCAGTTGAAGAGGCCCGGGCCGAACCGCCGCACCGCGGTCCGGACCTCTCCAACTGGGAAGCTGGGCTCCGCCATCGAGCGCTCGGGCGGACCGACCGCTCGAGCGTACGCACGAGGCCGCAGGGCGGCCTCTGGAAGGAGCAATGATGGCGGAAGCCATTACCGTCTCGGGCCCGGTTGGGGCCGAGGACAAGATCATGACCCTCGAGACCGGCAAGCTGGCCGGCCTCGCCAGCGGTGCGGTGGTCGTGAGCATGGGGGCCACCACGGTCCTGATCACTGCCACGGCCAACTCGTCGCCGCGGCCGGGAGCCGATTTCTTCCCGCTCACCGTCGACTTCGAGGAGCGCAGCTACGCCGCGGGCAAGATCCCGGGCTCGTTCTTCCGGCGGGAGGGCCGGGCCAGCGAGCAGGCCATCCTGGCCTGCCGGCTCACCGACCGGCCGCTGCGGCCGCTGTTCCCGGACGGGTTCCGCAACGACGTCCACGTCGTGGGCACGGTCCTCGGCGCGGACCAGGAGAACCCCTACGACGTGATCTCGATCAATGCGGCATCGGCGGCGCTGAGCATCTCGGAGATCCCGTTCCAGGGCCCGCTGGGCTGCGTCCGCATCGCCTACGACCAGGACGGCGAGTGGATCGTGCACCCCACCTACCAGGAGGGGGCCGAGTCCACTTTCGAGATGGTGGTCGCGGGCCGGCTCCTCGATGACGGCGACGTGGCCGTCATGATGGTCGAGGCCGGTGGCACCCAGGAGGCCTGGCGCTACTACGAGACCGGGGCGCCCAAGGTCGACGAGGCGGTGCTGGCCTCGGGCCTCGAAGCCGCCAAGGAGCCCATCAAGGAGGCCATCGCCCTGCAGCGCCAGCTCATCGCCGCGGCCGGGGTGAAGCCCCAGATGGAGTTCACGGTCGCGGTCGACTACTCCGACGAGGTCTTCGCCGCGGTCGAGGCTGCGGGACGCGACCAGCTGGTCGCCACCCAGAAGATCGCCGACAAGGCCGAGCGCGCCGCCGCCGAGGAGGAGGTCCGCGAGGCCATCCTCGACGAGGTCCTGCCCGGGTTCGCCGAGGACGAGAACGCCGAGAAGATGATCAAGGCCGCGATTCGGGCGATCACCAAGCAGGTGGTCCGCAAGCGGATCGTCGAGGAGAGCCTGCGCATCGACGGGCGGGGTCCCCGCGAGCTGCGGCCGCTGTCGGCCGAGGTCGGCGTCCTGCCCACCGCGCACGGCTCGGGCATCTTCCAGCGGGGCGAGACCCAGGTGCTGAACGTCACCACCCTGGGGACCAAGCGGATGGACCAGCTGATCGACGGGATCGACCCCGTCACCCGCAAGCGCTACATGCACCACTACAACTTCCCGCCCTTCTCCACCGGTGAGGCCGGCTTCATGCGGGGCCCGAAGCGCCGCGAGATCGGCCACGGCGCCCTCGCCGAGCGGGCGCTGATCCCGGTGATCCCCACCGAGGAGGAGTGGCCCTACACGCTGCGGGTGGTCTCCGATGTGCTGTCGTCCAACGGCTCCACGTCCATGGCCTCTGTGTGCGCGTCGAGCCTGTCGTTGATGGACGCCGGCGTCCCCATCAAGGCGGCGGTGGCAGGCATCGCCATGGGCCTGGTATTCGCCGATGGCAAGTACATCCCGCTGACCGACATCCTCGGCGCCGAGGACGCCTATGGCGACATGGACTTCAAGGTCGCGGGCACCGCCGACGTGGTCACCGCGCTCCAGCTCGACACCAAGATCGAGGGCATCCCCGCCGACGTGCTCGCCCAGGCCCTGCAGCAGGCCCGCGAGGCCCGGCTGGCGATCCTGGACGTGATGACCGAGGCCATCCCCGAGCCCCGCGAAGACGTGCGCGAGACCGCGCCGAAGATCGTCAGCTTCGAGATCCCGATGGACAAGATCGGCGAGGTCATCGGGCCCAAGGGCAAGGTCATCAACGCCATCCAGCTGGAGACGGGCGCCGAGGTCATCGTCGACGACGACGGGGTGGTGGGCACGGTGTCGATCGCCTCGCCCAACCGCGATGCCGTCTACGAGGCCCGGCGCCAGGTCGAGCTGATCCTCGATCCGCCCACCGCCGAGGTGGGTCAGGTGTACGAGGGCAAGGTGGTCAACATCACCAACTTCGGTGCCTTCGTCAACATCCTGCCGGGGCGCGACGGGCTGGTTCACATCTCCAAGATCGGTGGCAGCAAGCGCATCGACCGGGTCGAAGACGTGCTCCAGCTGGGCCAGGAGATCGCCGTCCGGGTCGAGGACATCGACCCCAACGGCAAGATCAGCCTGATCCCGGTGGACGACTCGGCTCCCACCGGGGTCCCGTCCAGCGACAGCGGCGACCGCGCCGAAGCCCCGACGGGTGGCAACGGGTCTCCCCGGGGTCGTGACCGCGCCGATGGGGGCGAGGGCGGCGGCGGTGGCAACGCCGGTGGCCGTCCGGTCGCCTCCTTCGAGGAGGACTTCGAGGCCCAGCTCCGCAGCGACCACGGCGATCTCGGCCCGGCCGAGGTCGGCAGCGGTGGAGGCGGCGGCGGCGGCCGGAGCCGCGGTCGCGGTGGCCGAGGCCGCGGCGGCGGCGGTGGTGGTGGCCGCGGCGGCGGGCGCGGGCGTCGCTAGCGGGCTGCCCGGCGGGCACCCCGCAGCATCGATCTGAGCTCGGATGGGGCCGCTCCGGCGGCCCCATTCGTCGTTTTCCGGACCGGTGGGCGAGACTCTCGTCATGGTGATCAGGGTGGGGGTGCTGGGCGCCGCCGGACGGATGGGTACCACCGTCTGCCGGGCGGTGCACCACGACCCCGAGCTGGAGCTGGTGGGTGCGGTCGACCCGGCCCGAGCCGGGGCCCCGCTGGCCGAGGTCGGCGGCCCCGACGCCGGGCTCACCGTCGATTCCGACGTGGCCGCGCTGGTGGACGCCGCGGCGGCGGTGGTCGTCGACTTCACGGCTGCCGAGGCGGCTCGGGCGAACCTCCTGCGGCTGGCCGGGGCCGGCGTGCACGCGGTGGTCGGCACCACCGGCCTGTCCGACGACGACCTCGCCGATCTCGAGGCCGCGTTCGTGGCGAGCAACTGCGTGGTGGCGGCCAACTTCGCGATCAGTGCCGTGCTCATGATGCGCTTCGCGGAGCTGGCGGCGCCGTTCTTCGACACCGCCGAGATCATCGAGCTCCACCACAACCACAAGGTCGACGCCCCCTCGGGCACCGCCATCGCCACCGCCCAGCGGATGGCGGCGGCCTCCGGGACCTGGGCCCCGGACCCCACCGAGCGCGAGGTGCTGCCCGGTGCGCGCGGGGGAGCGGGCGCAGGGGGGATCCGGATCCACGGGGTGCGCATGGCCGGGATGCTGGCTCACCAGGAGGTGCTGCTGGGAACCGATGGCCAGACGCTGACGCTCCGCCAGGACTCCTACGACCGTTCCTCGTTCATGCCCGGGGTCCTGCTGGCCTGCAAGCGGATCGCCGACCATCCCGGCCTGAGCCGGGGACTGGACGCCCTGCTCGATCTGTGAGAAGAACCCCGCGCCGGCGGGGGAGCCGGTCCGGCGCTCAATACCATCGAGCCGTGCCGAGCT
>JBFKRY010000224.1:0-4395 GCA_041636995.1 Acidimicrobiales bacterium
CTACGGCGAGCACGGCGCGGTGGTGCTGGCGTTCTTCCACCAGCCGATCGATGCCGCAACCACCGGGCTGTTCGTCCTCCAGCTCACCACCGAGCTCGCTGCCGATCCGGGCAAGCTGGCCCAGACCATCGAGTTCCAGCTGGCGGTGGGGGCCGAGGACCGGGCCATGCTCGAACGCCTGCCCACCACGGCGATCCCGCTCGACGTGGGCGTCGAGACCCATACCCGTGCCGACCGCATCACCCTGGAGCTGCGTCGGGTCCTCGCCGATCTCGTCGCCGCGACTGCTGCCCCGGAGGTCCGACCATGAACCGTCCTTCCCGACTGCTGCTCGCCATCAGCCTGACGCTGGCGCTGCTCGGTGTCGCCTGCGGTGGCGACGACGACGGCGACGGCGACACCGCCGCGAACGGAGACAGCACCGCCACGGCCGGGCTCGTGGTCACTGCGGTCGACATCGCCGGCGGAAGCGCGACCATCACCAACCGCGGAGACGCCGCCGTCGAGCTGGCGGGCAACTGGCTGTGCAACCGCCCCATCTACGTGGAGCTGCCCGACCAGACCCTGGAGCCCGGCCAGAGCGTCGACGTCTCGATCGGGTTGTCCGAGGCCGGCGGAGAGGTCGCCTTGTACAGCTCCAGCGCCTTCGGCAGCAGCGACGACATCCTCGACTACGTGAGCTGGGGGACTGGCGGCGGTCGCCAGTCGGTGGCCGTGAGCGCCGGGGTCTGGTCGGGCGATCCCGTCGCCGACGCCGGGGAGACGATCACCCTCGTCGGCGAGCCCGGGACCTCGGCCGGCTGGGCCGGCTGACCCGATGGCCGACCGGCGCCACGGAGCGGTGCCGGCACGGGTCCAGCTGCGGCGAACCAGGGGCTGGCGCAAGCCACGGGCGGCGGTGGTGGTGGCCCGACCGTCGAGGTGGGGCATCCCGTTCCGCCTCGGGGTCGATGGTGACCGCGACGAGTGCGTGGCCCGCTACCGGCAGGCGCTGCTCGGCGGGCAGCTGCCCTTCTCGATCGCCGACGTGCGCCACGAGCTGGCCGGGCGGGACCTGGCGTGCTGGTGCCCGCACCACCTGGCCTGTCACGCCGACGTATTGCTCGACATCGCCAATCCGGATCCGTCGTGACCCGCCCGCCGCCCGCGGCGCACCCGGTCCGGGTGCTGGCCCGGGGCGCCACCCTGGCCTGCGGGGTCTGCGGTCGCCGGGGCCTGTTCCGGCGGTGGGTCCACATGGTCGAGCGTTGCCCCCGCTGCGGGCTGCGCTTCGAGCGCAACCCCGGCGACTTCGTGGGTGCGGTGGGCATCAACACCATCCTCAACTTCGGTCTGGTGCTGGCCGGGCTGATCGCCTTCGTGGTCGTCACCTACCCCGACATCCCGGCCGGGCCCTGGGTGTTCCTCGTCGCCGCTGCGTACCTGCCGGTCCCGGTGCTGCTGTACCCCGTGTCCAAGACGCTGTGGCTCGCCGTCGACCTGCTGATGCAGCCGGTCCGGGAGGGCGAGGTTCGAGCACCCGAGGCGTGGGAGGCGTGAGCCGGATCGGCCCTGGTGCGAGCCTGCCGCGATGCCTAGGGTGACGCCGGGCACGTCCAAACACCAGATACGAAAGGCGGTCGTCGTGCGTCTTCGCTTCGGCACCTTCATGGCCCCGTTCCATCCCCCCGAGCACAACCCCACGCTCTCGCTCGAGTACGATCTCCAGCTGCTCGAGCACATGGACATGCTCGGATTCGACGAGGCCTGGATCGGCGAGCACCACTCGGCGGGCAGCGAGATCATCGCCTCGCCCGAGATCTTCATGACCGCCGCCGCGGGCCGGACCCGCCACATCAAGCTCGGCACCGGCGTGGTGTCGCTGCCGTACCACAACCCGCTTTGGGTGGCCGAGCGCATCGTGCTGCTGGATCACCTGACCCGGGGGCGCATCATGCTGGGCGTCGGGCCGGGCGCGCTGCCCACCGACGCGGCCATGATCGGGCTCGAGCCCCCGCAGATGCGGCCACTGCTGGACGAGTACATGGAGGTGCTCGTGCACCTGCTCACCAGCACCGAGCCCATCAGCCACAAGTCGGAGCGGTTGATCCTCGAGGACGCCCGCCTGCACCTACGCCCCTACAGCGACCCCCTCTTCGACATCGCGGTCGCCGCGGTGGCCTCGCCGTCAGGAGCCAAGCTCGCCGGCCAGTACGGCGCAGGCGTCCTGTCATTGGGAGCGACGGTGGCCATCGGGATGGACGTGCTGGCCCATCACTGGACCATCCAGGAGGAGACCGCCGAGCGCCACGGCCATGTCGCCGACCGGTCGAAGTGGCGCCTGGTCGGGCTCATGCACCTCGCCGAGACCGAGGAGCAGGCCCGCCGCGACGTGGAGTACGGCATCGTCCAGTGGTTCCGCTACTTCCAGCACGTGGCCGCCTTCCCGCAGATGGCCGTGGAGGGTGGCGACATCGACGAGATGGTGGCCTTCGTCAACAACGGGCTGGGGGTCATCGGCACCCCCGACCAGGCGGTGGCCCAGATCGAGGAGCTGCTCGAGCAGTCCAACGGTGGCTTCGGCGCCTACCTCCTCCTGGCGCACAACTGGGCCAACCCGGAGTCGACCCGGAAGAGCTTCGAGCTCGTGGCCCGGCACGTGATGCCGAGGTTCCAGGGTCAGGTCGATCCGCTGATCGCCGCGGCCGAGCGGGCCCGCCAGGCTCGACCCGAGCTCGCCGAGCAGCAGCTCCTCGCGGTGGACGAGGCCACCCAACGCTACGAGGCCGACCAGGACAGGATCGTCCTCACCTGATCCACCGCCGCAGACGCCGGGACCGGTCGCGTCGGGCGGACGGCGGTTCCCCGGTACCATCCAGCGATGGCTGGCCGGCTCCCGAGAGTCATCGTCGTCGCGCTGATGGCTGCCACGGCCTGCTCGCCGGGGGGTGGGCCCGCGGAGTCCTCGGCCGGCGCCAGCGATAGGGCCCGGCCCTCGACGACCGCCGCGCCCACCGCAGTGCCCACCGCAGTGCCCACCGTGACGCCGGCCCCGACGCCGACCGTGGCCCCGACGCCCACGCCGACGGTGGCCCCCACGCCGACCCCCGCACCGGTGTCGGTGCGTGGGCAGGTGGTGTCCGCGCTCGACGGGGGCCCGCTCGCGGGCACGACGGTGTCGGCCGCCGGCGTCGTCGCGGTGACCGGCGACGACGGACGATTCGAGCTGGCCGACATCGGCGCCGCCGACGCGGTCAGCGCCAGCCGGCCCGCCTGGGAGACCACCACGGTCGAGCTCCCGGACACCGCGGCACCGCTGGTGATCGAGCTCGACCCCTTCGTGGTCAGAGCCCTCCGGGTGTCCTCGTATGTTGCCGCGGACCCGGACGAGTACGCCGACCTGCTCGAGCTCGTCGACGAGACGGTGGTCAATGCGCTGGTCTTCGACACCAAGGACGAGACCGACCGCGTCCTCTACGAGACCGACGTCGAGCTGGCCCACGAGATCGGCTCGGTCGACCCCATGTACGACCCCGCCGACCTGCTGGCCGAGGCCCGGTCCCGCGACCTCTACACCATCACCCGGATCGTGACCTTCGAGGACGCGACCTGGGCCCGGGGGGTGCCCGGCGCCGCCCTCGGTGGCGGCTGGGTGGACGCGGCCCGGCGAGCCAACTGGGACTACCCCCTGGACCTGGCCGTCGAGGCATGCGAGCTCGGCTTCGACGAGATCCAGTTCGACTACATCCGCTTCCCCGCCGGCCGACTCTCCGCCCGCACCATCGCCGCGGTCCCGGCGACCGAGGCCGAGCGGGTCGCGGCCATCTCCGGCTTCCTGGCCGAGGCCCGCTCCCGCCTGCATGACCGCGGCTGCGGAGTGTCGGCGGCGATCTTCGGCATCGTGATGTCGAGCGAGACCGACGAGCGGCTGGGTCAGACCCCGGAGGCCGTTTCCGCAGTGGTCGATGCCGTGAGCCCGATGGTGTACCCGAGCCACTACAGCCCCGGCTGGCTCGGCTACGCCGACCCCAACGACCACCCAGGCCCCGTCGTCGCCCATGCCCTCGACACCGGATCGGTCCGGATGGCCCCGGGCTCGCTGCTGCGGCCCTGGCTGCAGGGCTTCTACTACAACGGCGCCCAGGTGCAGGCCCAGATCGCGGAGGCCGAGGCCCGGGGCGCGGGATGGATCATATGGAACGCCAGCGGTTCCTACGCCCGGTCCTGGCTGCCGCCGGCCTAGGGCTGGCGCTCGCCGCTTGCGGCGGCGACGGGCCCGACGATGCGCCCACGGCGGCCCCCGCCGCGACCAGCACCGACACCCCGGCACCCACAGGAACTCCGGCACCCGCTGCCAGCCCGACCCCCACCGAAGCCCCGACCCCGGCCCCGGCAGCCACCGCCACCCCCACGGCC
>JBFKRY010000225.1:0-4393 GCA_041636995.1 Acidimicrobiales bacterium
CATCGGTCAGGGCCGGTCCAACCGCGAGATCGCCGACGAGCTGTACCTGGCCGAGAAGACGGTCAAGAACTACGTCTCGAACCTGCTGGCCAAGCTGGGCATGCGCCGCCGCACCGAGGCGGCCGCCTTCGCGGCCCGCCTCCAGGAACGCGAGCGGGGCCGGACGCCTTAGTTGTCTGATTCGCTTCCGCCGTCCTTGGCGGAAGCGAATGTGTCGCCCTGCGCCGAGGGCGCGACGGGCGACCTGTCGGCTCGTCGGTGGTGTGTGGGAGCGGCCATCCATGGCCGCCTCGGCCCGCTGGGCGCCGCCGCCCGATCAGGGCCCGTCGGGACCTAGGACCCTGGCTTGGTCGGCTCCTGACGGGCGACGCTGCCAGAAGGGAAACAGGGAGGTCCGGGGGTGTTCGGAGATGTGCTTGTCCCACTCGACGGATCGGAGCTCTCGGCTCGCGCGCTGGTCCCGGGCGCAGCGGTGGCCCGGGCCAACGAATCGGCGCTCATGGTCGTCTCCCTCACCAGCGCCTGGAACCACGACCAGCTGCTGAGTGCCGTCGAGCGGCAGTGCTCCACCGTGGACGCGCCCCGCCTGACGGTGTCGGTCGAGCCGGCCGGTCCCGGTGTCGTCGAGCGGCTCTCCGAGCTGGTCGAGGCTCGGCCGTCGTCGTTGATCGTGATGTCCACGATCGGGCGGGGCTCGACGGGCGCCCTACTGGGCAGCGTGGCCGAGGGGGTGCTCGAGCGGACCTTCGGCCCGGCCGTCCTCGTCGGACCCGAGTGCATCACCGACGGGTTCGAGGTGGGCGGCACGATCCTGGTGGGTCTCGACGGCAGCGCCTACTCCGAGTCGATCCTGCCCGTGGTCGAGGCGTGGGCGATCGGTCTCTCCTACGAGATCGAGATCGTCTCGGTGCTCGACCCCGAAGAGGTCCTCGCCGTCACCGGCTCACCCAACGTCCCGGCCGGCGGCATCGAGTCGGGCTACGTCCACAACCGGGCGCGCGACGCCTCCCGGGTCATCGGGCGCGACGTCGAGTTCGACGTGCTGCACGACTCGAACCCCGCCCGGGCCCTGGTCCAGCACGCCACCACCCAGGGCTCGGCCATGATCGCCGTGGCCACCCACGGCCGCAGCGGGCTGGCCCGGCTGGTGATGGGCAGCGTCAGCATGCACGTCGTCCACCGGGCACCCTGCCCGGTGCTGGCCATCCGGCCGCCCAACCTGGTGTGAGCCGGCCCTCTTGGTGCCCCGCCCACGCCCCTGAACGTTCACGGGCGGGGCACTAGACGTAGTCGCGGTACTTCTCGAGGTAGCGCACCGGCTTCGACAGCGCGTCCTTCCGGAACGGGTCGCCCAGCTCCTTGGTGCACATGATCTCGATGACGGTCGTCTCGCCCCGGTCCATCTGGGCGGCGACCGCATCGCTCAGGGCGGCGCCGACGTTGTCGAGCTTGTCGACCCTGACTCCGACGGCTCCCATCGCGGTGGCGATATCGGCGTAGCTCTCACCGCCGTCGAGCTCGCCGGCCACGAAGCGGCGGCCGTAGAAGTCGACCTGGTTCTTCTTCTCGGCGCCCCACTGGCGATTGTGGAACACGATTGCGGTGACCGGGATGCCGTGCCGCACGGCGGTCATCGTCTCGACCATGCTCATCGCCCAGGCGCCGTCGCCGGCGTAGGCGATCGCGGGCCGGTCCGGCGCGGCGGCCTTGGCGCCGATGATGGTGGGCAGGGCGTACCCGCAGTTGCCCCAGCTCATCGGAGCGAAGAAGCTCCGCGGCTCCTCGAAGCGGAGGTAGCTGTTGGCGACCGAGTTGATGTTGCCGATGTCGGTCGAGACCATCGCCCGGGGCGGCATGGCCCTCTCGAGCTCTCGGAGGACCTGTCGGGGGTGGAGCCACTCGCCGGGCTCGCCGGTGGCCTCCTCGATCATGGCCAGGCTGAAGTCGTCGATCTCGTGGGTCCACCCGTCGAGCTCGGCCTCCCAGGCCGCCTTCTCCTCGGCCGTCCTCGCCGTCCTGGCGTCTCGGGTGGCGTCGCACGCCAGCTCCCTGCCGGCCAGCCGGGCGGTGAGGGCGGCGGCGGCCGCGCCGGCGTCGCCGCAGATCCCGACCTGGACCTTCTTCACCAGGCCGAGCATGGTGGCATCGGCGTCGACCTGGATGGTGGCGGCCTCGTCGGGCCAGTAGTCGAGGCCGTGCTGGGGCAGGGTCCCGAACGGCCCGAGCCGGGTACCGAGAGCCAGCACCACGTCGGCCTCGGAGATCAGCTTCATGGCCGCCTTGGAGCCCTGGTACCCGAGCGGGCCGCACCACTGCGGGTGGCTGGCCGGGAAGGAGTCGTTGTGCAGGTAGCTGTTCACGACGGGGCAGCCCAGCCGTTCGGCCAGGTCGATCGCCTGGGGCACGGCGTCGCCCATCACGACACCGCCGCCCGACACCATCACCGGGAACTCGGCGCTCGCCAGCAGATCGGCCGCTTCGTTCAGCGTGCGGTCCCCGCCGGGACCGCGGTCGAGAACCTGCGGCTCGGGGATCTCGACGTCGATGTCGCCGTAGAAGCGGTCGCGGGGGATGTTGAGCTGGGTCGGGCCCATCTGGGACATGGCCCGGTCGAAGCAGCGGGCCGTGAGCTCGGCCATGCGGCGCTCGTTGTTGACGTGGCCCTGGTAGACGGTGAACTCCTCGAACATCGGGAGCTGGTTGGCCTCCTGGAAGCCGCCGAGGCCGATGCCCATCGTGCCGGTCTCCGGCGTCACGATCACCACCGGGCTGTGGGCCCAGTACGCCGCCGCGATGGCGGTCACGCAGTTGCTGATGCCCGGACCGTTCTGCCCGATCACCAGGCCGTGGCGGCCGCTGACCCTCGCGTAGCCGTCGGCCATGTGGCCGGCGCCCTGTTCGTGCACGACCGGCACCAGCCGGATTCCCGCGGGCGCGAAGATGTCCATGGCGTCCATGAAGGCCGAGCCCATGATGCCGAAGACGGTGTCGACGCCATTGGCGACCAGGGTCTCGACGAAGGCTTCGCTCGGGGTCATTCGCGTCATGGTGAGCTCCTCGCACGGGTCGGGGGAGAGCGTAACGCTGCCTTCGCGACGACGTAGGCTCGCCGTGTATGCGCGAACCGCCGCTGGCCGACCTCACCGCCGAGATCGTCTGGGAGTCCTCCCCCGACGGGCTCCTGCTCGTGGACTCCTCGGGGACGGTCGTGTGGGCCAACGCCGAGGCCGAGCGGCTGTTCGGCTATCCGGCCTCCGAGCTGCTCGGGCAGCCGGTCGAGCTGCTCGTCCCGCCCAAGCTGGCGGCCGTCCACCGGGCCCACCGCGGTGACTACGCCGAGTCGCCGCGCCGGCGCGCCATGGGCACCGACCAGCGCCTCGAAGGGTGCCGGCGGGACGGCTCGGTCTTCACCGTGCAGGTCGCGCTGTCCCCGCTGCGGCTGGCGGCCGAGGCCTACACGATCGCAGCCGTCCGCGACCTGAGCCTGTGGGTCGAGACCGAGGACCGCCTGGCCGCTGCGAACCGGCGGCATGCCCTGGCCGAAGATCACGCGCGGATAGCGAGGGAGCTTCACGACACCGTCATCCAGGAGCTGTTCGGCGTGGGCCTGAACCTGCAGACCATGAGTGGCCGGACCGAGGGCCAGGTGGCCGAGCAGGTGAACCAGTCGATCGACTCGATCGACGACATCATCCGGTCGATCCGCACCGTCATCTTCGATGTGTCCCGCCCCCAGGCGCAGGAGCGGGGGCTGCGCCGGGCCGTCATCGACCTGGTGGCCGACGTGACCCCGCTGCTGGGTTTCGAGCCGCAGGTCGTCTTCCGAGGGCAGGTCGACGCCGAAGTACCCGACTCGGTCGTCGAGCACGTCCTCCCCACCCTCCGCGAGACGCTCACCAACGTGGTCAAGCACGCGGCGGCCGAGCGGGTCGACATCGAGGTCGACGTCACGGACGGTCACCTGCGGCTCGAGGTGCGCGACGACGGCCGTGGGATCGAGCCCGATCGCGACGGTGGTCGCGGCCTGGTCAACCTCGAGAAGCGAGCGACCCTGCTGGGCGGCGAGATGCGGGTCGGTGAGGCGCCGGCTGGCCGCGGCACGACGGTGACCTGGGAGGTCCCGGTCTGAACGCTCCGCCGTCGAGGCGGAGGACGCCGACTACGACCCGGCCCGGGTAGCCGTTCGCCAAGCATCGCGTCCGAGCCTCCACACACCGTGGGGCCGGTCCGGCCAGAAGTCGAGCACCCGGGTACCGGTCAGCTCGAACCCGAGCCGGGTGGCCACCGCCTGCGACCGTCGGTTGGTCGGCAGGATGAGGCTGAAGACCTCGTTCAGCCCGAGGTGCTCGAAGGCGTAGTCCCTCGCCCGGGCCCCGGCCTCGGTGGCGTAGCC
>JBFKRY010000226.1:0-4323 GCA_041636995.1 Acidimicrobiales bacterium
ACCGATCGGCGATCACCGTCGTGGGGACCGCCTCGATGCGGTAGCGGCTGTGCAGGTCGGGTCGGGCGCCGATCTCGACCTCCTGAGCCGCGACCTCGCCGCCGGCCAGGGCGGAGACGGTCGTCCACACGGCTGCGCAGCTCTCGCAGGTCGCAGAGGTGAACACGACCATGAGCCACGGCGCGGCCGGATCGAGGAAGTCGGCGCGATCGAGTTGGACGGGCACGTCGTAGCGGCCGACGCTCGGCGCATCCGGTCGGCGCCGCTGGATCACGACGGCGACCACTGCGGCCGCCACGATCACCGCGGCGGCGACGGCTATTCGCTCCAACGAGCGCTCCACCGCCCGGCGGTGCGGGCCCGGCCCCGGCTCACGACGGGTCGTCGCCGGGGACCAGGGCGGCCTCGTCGGCGGGCACCCTCTCGTCGGCGGGCGCCCTCTCGTCGGCGGGTGCCCTCTCGTCGGCGGGCATCGGGATCTCGGTGTCCCCGGTCGGGTCGGCGTCGGTCGCCTCTTCCGCCGCGACCTTGATGATCTGGGCGACCTGGTCGCCGTCGATGACCTCCTGCTCGATCAGCGCCTGCGCCACCATGTCGAGGGCGCGCCGGTTGGTGGTGAGCAGCTGGCGGCAGCGCTCCTCCTGCTCGCGCAGGATGGCGCCGACCTCCTGGTCGATGACCAGCGCGGTCTCGTCGCTGTACTCGCGGGTGTGCATGATGTCGTCGCCCAGGAAGACCTCGCCCTGGCTGCCCCACGCCATCGGGCCGATCCGGGCGCTCATGTCCCACTCCCGCACCATCTTCCGGGCCAGCTCGGTGGCGCCGACGAGATCGTCGTTGGCACCGGTCGAGACCTGGTCGAAGACGATCTCCTCTGCGATCCGGCCTCCCATGCGCACGACCAGCGAGTCCTCGATGTAGTCCTGCCGGTAGATGTGGCGCTCCTCGGCGGGTAGCTGCATGGTCACGCCCAGCGCCATCCCGCTCGGGATGATGGTGACCTTGTGGAGCGGGTCGGCGGTCGGGAGCAGCGCGGCGCACACCGCGTGGCCGCCCTCGTGGTAGGCGATCGCCAGCTTCTCCTCGTCGCTGAGCGCCATCGACTCGCGCTTCTGGCCCATGATGACGCGGTCGCGGGCCTGCTCGAAGTGCTGCATGCTGATGGCGTTGTCGCCGTTGCGCACCGCGTACAGGGCGGCCTCGTTGACCAGGTTGGCCAGGTCGGCGCCGCTCATGCCCGGCGTCCCCCGCGCCAGCACGTCGAGGTCGACGTCGGCGGCCATGCGCTTGCTGCGGGCGTGGACCTCGAGGATGGCCCGACGATCGGACAGCTCGGGTAGCGGCACCACGACCTGGCGGTCGAACCGACCGGGCCGCAGCAGGGCGGGGTCGAGGATGTCGGGTCGGTTGGTGGCCGCCATCATCACGATGCCCTCGGTGGCCTCGAATCCGTCCATCTCCGAGAGCATCTGGTTGAGGGTCTGCTCGCGCTCGTCGTGGCCGCCGCCGAGCCCGGCGCCCCGCTTGCGGCCGATCGAGTCGATCTCGTCGACGAAGATGATGGCCCGGCCCAGCTTGCGGGCCGACTGGAACAGGTCACGGACCCGGCTGGCCCCCACACCCACGAACATCTCCATGAAGTCCGAACCGGTCACCGACAGGAACGGCACCCCGGCCTCCCCGGCGACGGCCCGGGCGATGAGGGTCTTGCCGGTGCCGGGCGGGCCGACCAGCAGGACGCCCTTCGGGATCCGGGCGCCGACCTCGGCGAACTTGTCCGGCTTCTTCAGGAAGTCGACGACCTCGCGGATCTCCTGTTTCACCCCGGCGTAGCCGGCCACGTCGTCGAACGTCGTCCCCGGGCGCTCGGTCGAGTAGGTCTTGGCCTTCGAGCGGCCGATCGACATGATCCCGCCCATCTGCGACTGCTGGCGCCGGGCCATCCACCAGAAGAAGCCGATCAGCAGGGCGACCGGCAACAGCAGGGGCAGGATGCTCACCCAGAAGCTCGACGTGGGCGTGTCGAACTCGACCGATTCGACCTTCTCGTCGATGAGCTCGCGGTCGGTCGCAGCCAACTCGAGGGGGCCGGTGGTGGTGAACGAGCTCCCGTCGGCGAGCGTCCCCTCGATGTTGCCGTTGTTGTTGTTGATCTTGACCTCGGTGACCCGGCCGTCGTCGACCGCCTCGAGGAAGGCGTCGAAGCTCAGCTCCTCGTCGCTCCCCGAGCTGAGCAGGCTGGGAAGGAACAGCGTGGCGAGGATGGCGGCGAAGATCGCCCACGCCAGCCAGCGCGGCCAACCCTGCTCACCCGCCGCCCGGCCCTTGGGCTTCGACGACGGGGGAGGGGGTGGTGGCGGTGGCGGTGGCGACGAGGCCATGGCGCCATGGTAGGGCGGCCAACCGGCGTTTCACGGTGCAGGTGGACCGCCCGTCCGGCCGGGGCACGAGGCCCCCACCGTGCGGCGTTAGCCTCCGGCTGTGGCCTACATCGATCCCGGGTCGACGGCCCGGCCCTTCTCGACCCGCACCGGTGCCACCGCGACCGTCGCCGGGCTGGCCACCGGGATCGTCCTGACGGTGGTGGTCGCCGGGATCGCGCTGGCCTCGAGCGACTACGACGCCGAGGCTCCGACCGGGCCCGGCGCCTACGTGGGCCGCGTCGTGCGCGAGCGGTTGATCGACCAGGTCGACGCCACCGCGCCGGGGTTCCCGCTCTGGCTCATCGCCGTGCTCCAGATCCCGTTGTGGGTCGGGCTGCTGGGCGCGCCGCTGGCGGTCGCCCGCCGCGAGGGGGCGACGCTCCGCGAGCTGTTCGGGCTCCGGTTCGAGCGGAGCGACGTCGCCGTGGGGATGGTGGCCGGCGTGCTCACCCAGGTGGTGGTGGTGCCGCTGATCTACCTGCCGCTGTTCTGGCTGCTGGGGGATCGTGACCTGTCTCAGGAGGCCAGGGCGCTCACCGACAAGGCCGGCTCGCCGATCGGTGTGACGCTGCTGGTGCTGGTCGTGTTGCTGGGCGCGCCGCTGGTGGAGGAGCTGTTCTTTCGAGGGCTGGTCCTTCGGAGCCTCGAGTCCGACGGTCGGCTCGGTCCCTTCGCGGTGACGGCTGGGTCGGCGGTCGTGTTCGGGCTGGCCCACCTCCAGATCCTCCAGTTCCCTGCCCTGGTCGCGTTCGGCGTGGTCGCCGCCGTCCTCGTGCACCGCTACGGGCGGCTCGGACCCGCGATCTGGGCCCATGTCGGCTTCAACCTGGTCACCGTGGTCGCCCTCCTGGCCGCCTGACTGGCCCGCCTGAGCAGCCTCCGGCCATCACGTTGAGTGAACATGGGAGTCGTTCGGCCTATGTTTTGAGCCTATATTTAGCTTTGGATTCCCCTTTGACTTAACCACTGAGAGTGTTGACCGACGGGCCCCGGGTCGGGTGAGGGCCCGGCGAGGAGCGGAACCGAGGGAGATCATCGTGAGCCCGACCTGTCGACGGTGCGGATCCGAGACCATCTGCATTTCCATGGAGCGCAACGGCACCGATTTCGCCATGGTGTCGTGCTCGCACTGCGACCTGCGCGTGTGGCATGTGGACGGCCGATCCAGCCAACTGCACGGGGTCATCGACCAACTCGCCGCGGTCGGCCGCGGCGGCCGCGACGAGCGCTCCCTCTGAGCCTCGGGGGGCCATGGGGCCCGTGACGGTTCCGGGGCTGTAACGATGGCGCGGCGATGCCGCGTCCCGACCTTCACCCATTCACCCGCGTCTTCACCCGCGTCCGGTCTGGCGCGCTGGTGTCGTTCGCCGTGGTGGCGGCCTCGGTCTGGTTCGTCGTGGCCCAGCTCCAGCCGGTCGAGCTGGTGCGGGACACGATCCCGACCGGAGGCGACAACGCCGGTCACCTGTGGGGACCGGCGATCCTCAGGGACACCCTCCTCCCGTCGCTTCGCCTGAGCGGCTGGAGCCCCGACTGGTTCGCCGGCTTCCCGGCGTTCCACTTCTACATGGTCGTGCCGGCGCTGATGGTGGCCCTCGGCAGCTACGTGGTGCCCTACAACGTGGCGTTCAAGCTGGTCACGGTGCTGGGGCCGGTGACGCTGCCGGTCGCCGCGTGGGCCAGCGCCCGCCTGGGCGGCGCCCGCCGCCCCGCTCCCGAGCTGGCGGCGGTGGCCACCGTGCCGTTCCTGTTCGACCGCTACCACACGATCTGGGGTGGGAACCTGCTGGCCACGCTGTCGGGCGAGTTCGCCTACGCCATCAGCCTGTCGGCCTCGACGCTGTTCGTCGGCCTGTCGGTGGCCGGGATGCGGACCGGTCGCTACCGCGCCGTCGCCGCG
>JBFKRY010000227.1:0-4229 GCA_041636995.1 Acidimicrobiales bacterium
CGGCCGCGGTGGAGGCTCACGACCGCCGCCCCGCCCGCGACTGTCGTGATGCCGAGGCCGGTTGCCGTGTAGGCGATCACTTGGGCGTCCCAGACGGCCCGGATCACCGCCGGGTCCAGGCCCGAGCCACCCCGGTAGAACAGCGCCCCCAGCAGAGCGTCACCGACGCCCGCCGAGGCCCCGATGAGGATGCCGCCGGCCAGCGTCACGACCGCCCAGCCCTCGCCGTGCTCGCGATCGGTGGTGTGCATCTCGGTCACCACCCCAGCGAGGAACACGACGAAGAAGGGCAGGAGCGCGATGCCGACGAGCAGCGCCAGCTTGTGGGCGTCGGTGTCCTTGCCGATGTAGTCGATGATCTCGTCGATCGAATCAGTGGCGGTGGGCTGGTTCCCGAGCAAGATGATGTTCACCACCAGCAGGATCACGAAGCCGAGGCCGCCGTAGCCGGCAATGCGTCGGAACGACATGAGGTTCCCTCCTTCTACCCGTCCGGGGGGGATCAGTCGACCCTACGACGCGACCGGTCTCGTGGGAAGGGATTGTTCGGGCGGTGGGGGGCTCAGTGCCGAGCGACGATGACCTCGTGGCCGGGCTCCTCGGGCTCGTCGTCGACCATCTCGGGTGGGAACCCCGGCGCCCGGATCTCGACACCGGTTGCGTCCTCGAGCCGGCGGATCACGTTCGACGACCACTCGCGGGAGCCGTAGCGGGTCTCGGCGTCGTCGAAGATCCCGCGCAGCACCGGGGCCAGCTCGAGCGGCACGCCGGCCCGCGCGGCGACCGCCTGGAACAGCGACATGTCCTTCACGACCAGGTCCATGGTGAAGTTGATGTTGCGGCTGCCGTTGAGGATCACCTGGCTCTCGGTCTCGTGCACGAACGAGTTCCCCGACGAGATCCGGATCGCCTCGTAGGTGGTGCTGAGGTCCATCCCGGCCAGGTAGGAGGTGACCAGGGCCTCGCTCAGCGCGACCAGGTTGGCCGAGGCCAGGTAGTTGGTGACGACCTTCAGGATCGACGCCGAGCCCAACTCGCCGGTGTGGAGGATCTCCCGCCCCATGGTCGTGAGCACCGGCAGCATCCGCTCGAACACCTCACGGTCGCAGCCGGCGAAGATGGCGATGTTGCCGGTCGCGGCCCGATGGCAGCCTCCTGAGACCGGGCAGTCCACCGGCGACGCCCCCGTGGCTCCGACCAGGGCTCCGAGCCGCCTGACCTCGGCCTCGTCGGTGGTGCTCATCTCGGCCCAGATCTTCCCCGGTGCCAGGCCAGCCAGGATCCCGTCGTGGGCCTCCATGACCGCGGCGCACGCCGCCGGGCTGGGGAGGCAGGTGACGATCACGTCGACCGCCTCGGCCAGCTCCTTCGGGGTGTCGGCCCACGAGGCGCCGGCGTCGAGAAGCGGCTGGGCGATCTCCGTGTCGAGGTCCCGGACCGTGAGGTCGAATCCGTTGCGCAGCAGGCTGCCGGCCAGCTTCCCGCCCACGTTCCCCAAACCGATGAACCCGATCTTCATGAGACTCCCGTCGTCGTGGTGCGCGTTGACACTAGGGTGGCCGCAGCAGCCAATCGAGAGCCGTCACAGCTTCGGGGGGACCAGATGGATGCAAGCCGGCTTCGACCCTCACCCCTTTTCGCGCCGTTGTCGGACGACGAGCTGGAACGGGTCGCCACCCTCTTCCAGGAGACCGAGATCCTCGCTGGCAGCGGCCTCGCGCGCGAGGGCGACTTCGCCTACAAGTTCTTCGTAGTGCTCGACGGGGAGGTCGACGTCATGCGGGGTTTCGAGCCGGTCGCCAAGCTGGGTCCCGGCGACTTCTTCGGCGAGATGGGGGTCATGACCGACGAGCGCAGGAACGCACGGGTGCAGGCGCGCACCCGCTGCGACCTGGCCTGGATGATGGCCTGGGACTTCAAGACCATGGCCGACCAGCACCCGTCGGTCGCCGAGATCCTCGAGGAGACGATCGCCGAGCGCATGGCGTCGCTGCCGCAGTCCGACGGCGAGGGGTGAGCCGAAGGACGAGCTAGGCGCTCGGGGCTCGGCTGGTTCTCGGATCCGACGCGGCGGCGAGGTGGGTGAGGAGGATCTGGCGGACTGCTTCGGGCTCCTCCTGCATCATCATGTGGCCGGTGCCGTCCAGGGTGATCAGCGTCGAGTCGGCCAGCACCTCGTCGACCGCTATGGCCGCCCGGGCCGGGGTCATCTTGTCGACCGAGCCGGCCACCACCGTGACCGGGCACGACACCCGGGCGGCGGCGTCGTCGGTGCTCGGGTAGTCCCGGCAGGCGCCCAGGTCGATGCCGAGCACGTCGACCGGGCAGGTCTCCAACAGCGCCAGTCCCGAGCCGAGCATCCAGTGCCCCGGGGTCGGGTTGAGACCGACGTGCTGGCGCTGGCCGTAGGCCCAGGCGGTGATCAACTCGGCCGCCTTGACCTGGTTGGCGATGGCGGCCGAGACCAGCTCGGGGTGGACCGGCATGGTCTGGCCCACCCCCATCACCACAACCGACAGCGCCAGGTCGGGCCGGCTCGCAGCGGTCTCGAGCACGACCAGCGCACCCATCGAGTGGCCGACCAGGTGGGGCGGGCCGCCGAGCCTCTCGACCAGCCGGGCCAACCAGTCGGCCATGGCGTCGATGCTGGTGAGCGCGGGCCCGTCGGAGCTGCCGTGACCCGGGAGGTCGATCGCCGCGGCGCGGTAGCCGTGGTGGGCCAGGAACCGGGTCTGGTGGCTCCAGACGGTGCGGTTCATCCCCGCGCCGTGCACCAGCACCACGAGGGGCTCGTCGCCGTCGAGGGAGACCGCCCCGGTCGCGACGTTGACCGTCGCGCCGTCGATGTCCAGCTTCACCGCTGTGAGGCTTTGAGGGCGCGGGCCAGGTCGTCGCAGATGTCGTCGGCGTCCTCGATGCCCACCGAGACCCGGATCAGCTCTTCGCCGACGCCGGCCGCCTCGAGGTCCTCGGCGCTGAGCTGCTGATGCGTGGTGCTGGCCGGATGCAGCACCAGCGTCTTGGCGTCGCCGACGTTGGCCACGTGGGAGGCGAGCTTCACCGACTCGATGAACTTCCGGCCCGCTTCGCGGCCGCCCTTGATGCCGAAGCTCAGCATGGCCCCCGCTCCCCGGGGGAGGATCCGCCGGGCCAGGTCGTGGTCGGGGTGGGTGGGCACCGACGGGTGCTTGACCCAGTCGGTGGCGTCGTCGGCGACCAGCATCTCGACCACCTTCTCGGCGTTGGCCACGTGACGCTGCATGCGGACCGGGAGCGTCTCGACGCCCTGGAGGAGGTTGAAGGCGTTGGCCGGGCTCAGGCACGCCCCGAAGTCGCGGAGGCCCTCGGCCCGGGCCCGCATCGAGAAGGCGGTCGGACCGAACTCCTCGGTGAAGGTGATCCCGTGGTAGCCGGCGTAGGGTTCGGTGAGGGTCGGGAACCGGCCCGACGCCACCCAGTCGAAGCGGCCGCCGTCGACGAGGATGCCGCCGAGGGCGACCCCGTGGCCGCCGAGGAACTTGGTGGCCGAGTGCATCACGATGTCGGCGCCCAGCTCGATCGGTCGCATGAGGTAGGGCGTGGTGAAGGTGGAGTCGACGGCCAAGGGCAGGCCGGCGTCGTGGGCGACGTCGGCGACCGCGGTGACGTCGAGGACCTCGAGCCCCGGGTTGCCCAGCGTCTCGGCGAACACCAGCCGGGTCTCGGGTCGGATCGCGTCCTTGAACTCGGCCGGATCGCGCGGGTCGACGAAGGTGGTGGTGACGCCGAACCTCGGCATGGTGAGGTTCAACATGTTGTGGCTGCCGCCGTAGAGGTTCCGGCTGGCGACGACGTGGCCGCCGGCCCCGGTCAACGTCGCGATGGCCAGGTGCAGTGCGGCGCTGCCGCTGGCGGTGGCCACTGCGCCGACCCCGCCCTCGAGGGCGGCGATGCGCTCCTCGAGCACCGCCACCGTCGGGTTCGAGATCCGGCTGTAGATGTGCCCGGCTGTCTCGAGGTTGAACAGGCTGGCCGCCTGGTCGACCGTGTCGAACACGTAGGAGGTGGTCTGGTAGATCGGCACCGCCCGAGACCCGGTGGTGGGATCGGGCTGCTGGCCGGCGTGCAGGCTGAGCGTGTCGAAGCGGTAGAAGTCAGGGTCCATGCCGAATCACGGTAGCGGCGGGTCGCCGTTGGGTCGCCGGCGGAGCAGCTGGGCGGCCAGGCCCGACGCCCGGGCCGGGTAGGGC
>JBFKRY010000228.1:0-3950 GCA_041636995.1 Acidimicrobiales bacterium
CCCCGGGGATGTAGCTCAGCCTGGCAGAGCACCTGGTTTGCAACCAGGGGGTCGTCGGTTCAAATCCGATCATCTCCACGCCCAGCGAAGGAGCCCGCAGTGACCACCGCCGTGATCGTCGACGCCGTCCGCACCCCGGTCGGGAAGCGCAACGGGGCGCTCAAGGACTGGCACCCCGTCGACCTCGCCGCCATCCCCCTCAAGGCGCTGATCGAGCGCAACGACCTCGATCCCGGCCTGGTCGAGGACGTCATCATGGGCTGCGTCATGCAGTCCGGCGAGCAGGGCCTCAATGTGGGCCGCAACGCCGCCCTCGCCGCCGCCTTCCCCGAGGACGTGGTCGGCACCACCATCGACCGTCAGTGCGGATCCGGGCAGCAGGCCGCCCACTTCGCCGCCCAGGGCGTGATGGCCGGCGCCTACGACGTGGTCATCGCCGGCGGCGTCGAGTCGATGACCCGGGTCCCGATGGGCGTCACCGCCCAGGGCCCCGGCCGCCCCTTCGGCCCCGCCATGCTGGACCGCTACGACCACGGCCTCGTCCCCCAGGGCATCAGCGCCGAGATGATCGCCGAGAAGTGGGGCCTCACCCGCGAGCAGCTCGACCAGATCGGCTACGACTCCCACATGCGGGCCGCCCGGGCCACCGAGGAGGGTGCCTTCGAGAACGAGATCGTCCCGGTCCCCATCACCACCGACAACGGCGACGCCACCATGACCCGCGACGAGGGCATCCGCCCCAACACGTCTCTCGCGGCGCTCGCCGGCCTCAACCCGGTGTTCAAGGAGGACGGCGTCGTCACCGCCGGCAACTCCTCGCAGATCTCCGACGGCGCCGCCGCCATCCTCATCATGAGCGAGGACAAGGCCAACGAGCTCGGCCTGCGCCCGCGGGCCCGCTTCGTGCAGTTCGCCCTCGCCGGCGTCGACCCGGTCACGATGCTGACCGGCCCCATCCCGGCCACCCACAAGGTGCTCGACAGGGCCGGTCTGACCGTCGACGACATCGACCTGTTCGAGGTCAACGAGGCCTTCGCCGCCGTCATCGGCGCCTGGCTGGCCGAGACCAAGGCTCCCTGGGAGAAGACCAACGTCAACGGCGGCGCCATCGCCCTCGGCCATCCGCTCGGCTGCTCGGGGGCCAAGCTGCTCACCACCCTCGTCAACGAGCTGGAGGCTCGCGGCGGTCGCTACGGCCTCCAGGCGATCTGCGAGGGCGGCGGCATGGCCAACGCCCTCATCATCGAGAGGATCTGACCGGCCCTGGCCTACATCATCGCGTTGCTGATCGGGGTGGCGATCCTCGGCGTGGGGATTCGCGTGGTCCAGATCCTCGCCACCCCGCCTCCACCGGAACCGGACCCGGACGAGGTCGTCGACGTCGCCATCGACTTTCGCTGCTCGACCTGTGGCCTGCAGCTCACGGTGACCCAGGCTCAGGATGCCCCGCTCAACCCGCCCCGCCACTGCCGGGAACCGATGGTGCCGTTCGAGTAGTCATCCACAGGTGTGGAGAACGCGGTGGAAAACTACAAATCTGTAATTCAGCCGCTGCGGGCCCCGGCAGGTCAGTGGTAGTTCAGGGTCATCCCGAAGCCGACGGCGATGCCGGCCAGGCCGGTGATCAGCCAGAAGTTGCTGGTCTCGCCCGGGGTCAGCCCCATGTAGTTGAGGATGATGACGATCATCCCCAGGGCCATGAGCCCGAACATCAGCGCCACGTACCAGACGGGGGATTCCTTGTGCTTTGCCGGATCGGCCTTGGGCGGAGGCGCCGGCGAGCGGTTCTTCCTCTTCTTCCTGACTTTCGACTTGGGCATGGCACAATGCTACCCAACGACCCGCTCGTCCTCCAACGTGGTGACGTATTGTGGCGGGTTGACTACGCTGAGTAATAACAGCGAGCCGGGAGCACCATGACCGACGCCGCCCACCCTCCCTCCGAGCAAGAGGCCCTCCGCGACACGCTGGTGCGCGCCCGCAGCAAGAAGCTGGTGGTGCGGGCCATGCGCTGGGTCGGCTGGTCGTTCGTGTGGGTCGGGCTGTTCCTGATCGGCTTCGTCCTCCACCAGCTCTTCGTGACCGACCTCCTCGCCGACCGCGCCCAGCGCGGGCTCGAGAGTGACCTCGTCGCCCAGGCCTCGCCCGATGCCGAGGTCGTCCCCTTCGACCGCGACACCGGCGAGGTGGGAGCGCCGCTCGGCACCGTCGCCGGCGTGGGCAGCCTGCCCGAGGAGGACGGCGGCGTCGCCGCTCCCGGCGTCGGCGACCCTTCGACCACCCCCAGCGACTTCTCGGTGGCCCCCGGCGACAACGTCCTGCTCCGGGAGCCGGCGCCCGACCGGGGCGAGCCACTCGGGCGCCTCCGCATCCCCGACATCGGGCTGAGCTGGGTCGTCGTCGAGGGCGTTGCCTTCCGGGACCTCCGCTCCGGCGCCGGCCACATGCCGGATACCCCGATTCCCGGCCAACCCGGCAACGCGGTGATCAGCGGCCACCGCACCACCTGGGGAGCGCCGTTCAACGAGCTGGACGAGCTGGAGCCCGGCGACCGGATCTTTTGGGACAGCGCCGTCATCGGCACCCACACCTACGTCGTCCGCGAAGTGATCATCGTCGAGCCCACCGCCCTGTGGGTCACCGACCCCCGCGACGACGCCTGGCTGACCCTCACCACCTGTCACCCCGAGTTCTCGGCGGCCGAACGGCTCATCGTGTTCGCCGAGATGGTCGACGGGCCCAACGCCCCGGTCATCCTGGGAGAGGCATGATCCGGCGCGCCTTCGCCGCTCTGCCCGGTCCGCTGCCGGTCCGCGTGGTCGTCGCCCTGGTGGTCCTCGTCGTGTTGGCCGTCGTGCTGCACTTCGTCTACATGTGGATGGGCACCCAGTTCCTCGACACCGGGGGCGCAGTCGGGTGAAGGTCCTCGTCGTGGACAACTACGACTCGTTCACCTTCAACCTCGTCCAGTACCTGGGCGAGTTGGGCGCCGAACCGGTGGTGGTCCGCAACGACGCCATGACTCCGGCCGAGGGGGCCGCGCTGCGGCCCGACCGGCTGGTGATCTCGCCCGGGCCCGGACGGCCCGAGGACGCCGGCTACTCGGTGGCGTTCGTCCAGGAGCTCGGCCCGCAGATCCCCACGCTGGGCGTCTGCCTCGGGCACCAGGCGGTGGTGGTCGCCTTCGGGGGCACCGTGGGGCCCGCCCCCGAGCCGCGCCACGGCAAGACGTCGTCGATCAGCCACGACGGCGGCGGCCTCTTCACCGGGCTCAGCAACCCGTTCACGGCCACCCGCTACCACTCGCTGGCCGCCCTCGACATCCCCGACGACCTCGAGGTGGTGGCCCACAGCGAGGAGGGCGTGGTGCAGGGAGTCCGGCACCGCACCCACCCCATCACCGGGGTCCAGTTCCACCCCGAGAGCATCATGACCGACGAGGGGATGGCGCTGCTCAAGAACTTCCTGGCGACCTAGCAGTCCGCCAGGACACGACCCGGGCCGCCTATGGTCGGCTGATGGCACCCCCCACGCCGCGCTGGCTGCCCATCGTCGGATGGGTGCTGCTCGGCGCCGGGATCCTCTCGGCGATCGCCGATGTGGCCCGGGCCGGGGACCTCGGGCTCGGCTGGCTGGCCCTCAACCTGCTGCTCGACGCGTTCCTGGTGGTGGGCGGACTGCTGATCGTCCGCTCGACCCGCTAGCGGTCCGCGACCCGCACCGCCTCGCCTGCCTGCTCGACCAGGTCGTCCGCGGCCAGCGCCGCCACCGCGGCCTCCACTGCCGCGGCGTCGAACCCGGTCGCCGCCGCCAGATCGGCGGGAGACCGGGGCGGCGAGCCGACCAGCGCCCGCAGCACCGCCCCGCGCACTTGGCGGGCCGAGCCGGCGAAGGGCGCCTGGCGGGGCGGCGGTCGGTAGCCGTCGGGCCCGGCGCACCACGCCGCCACC
>JBFKRY010000229.1:0-3930 GCA_041636995.1 Acidimicrobiales bacterium
CTGCGGCCGTGGCCGGCCGGTTGCGCCGGCCGGGGCGCCGGCTGCGCCGGCCGGGGCTCCGGCGAGCCCTGCGGGCCGCCGGACGCGAGGGCCCCGGTCCTGGCCCACTAGCCGTTCCGGAGGTCGTCGCGGGGTGGGGAGAACACGTCGAGGATCCAGCATTCGCCGAGCTCGTCGTCGCCGATGAACAGGCTGTCGCCGTGCCACACCCCCGGTGGCGCCAGGTAAACGCCGTGCTCGTGGATGACCTCGCGCTGCTGGCAGCCCTCGTCGTCGCCGATCCTGAAATCGAGCGCGCCCCGCACCACCACGCCCAGCTGCTCGTGGCCGTCGTGCTTGTGCAGGACCGATCCCGTGGCCCCGCCTGCGATCCGCCAGAAGCACAGCTGCAGACGATCGCCGGTGATCACCCGGCGCCGGAAGCCGGGGCGCTCGGTCTCCTCGAACGCGTCGTCGTCGAAGAAGTGGCAGTAGTGGTCGGCCAGGTTCATGGCGTCGTCCGCCCGGGCCCTCACGAGCCGCCGAACCGGGCCAGCTCGGCCTCCAGCTGCAGCGGCCGGATGACCGCCTCGTCCTCCTCGTGGCCCCAGAGCTCCCTGGGGACCCGCCACATCACCTCGAATTCGAGGCCGTCGGGGTCCTTGGCGTACAGGCTCTTGCTCACCCCGTGGTCCGAGGCGCCGACGAGGGCGCCGACGTCCTCGAGGCGCTGTCGCATGGCGGCCAGGTCCTCGATGGCGGCCACCTCCCAGGCCAGGTGGTACATCCCCACCGTGCGCCGGCCGGCCTCGGACGGGCCCGCATCCGGCCCGATCGAGAAGAACGCGATGTCGTGGTGGTTCTCCGAGGCGGGCGCCCGCATGAAGGCGTATGCGCCGTCACCCGCGACGATGGTCTCGAAGCCGAGCACATCGCGGTAGAACCGCTCCTGGACCCGAGCGTCACGCACGTAGAGAACGGCGTGGTTCATGCCGGTGATGGCCACGGTCGTGCTCCCTCCTCCGCTGATCGATTTGGACTGATGGTCTGACCGTATCAGAGGTCCCGATCACCGGCCGAGGAGCTCGGCCAGTTGCCGGCGCCACGCGACCGACGGCTTGTCGGCCTGCACGCTGACCAGCCCGGTTCGCGCCAGGGGCAAGGTGCCAGGCACCTGTTCCAGCATCGCCTTGTCCTCGGCGCCGATGGCCCGGTCGAAGGCGATGATCTCCTCGGGGTCGACCGAGAAGTCGTCGTTGCGCCACACCACGAACGTGAACCACGAGGTCACGTCGTCGACCGGGGTGCTCACCAGCAACAGGATGTGCTCCAGGCCGTCCTGGTACCGGATGGTGCTGCGCACCGTGAAGGGCAGGTGGAAGCCCGTCGACATCCAGCGGTGGACGATGCCGGCCTCCGAGCCGGTCACCGCCACCGCCTCGGCGGGGTTCCCGGCGTCGACCTCGTAGACATAGCCGAACCAGCCGTCGCCCAGATCCTCGAGGTCGATGTGGTCCACCCGGGGCTCCTGGGCGCCGCCGAAGGTGCCGGCGTGAACCCAGGGGAAGTGGGCGATGTCGAGGAAGTTGTCGACCATCCGGGTGGTCGAGGCCGCCCAGATCTCGCCCTCGGTGTTGATCCGCCGAAACCTGGGATCGTGTTCCTGGGCGATGCACGGCAGGGGCCCGGCCGGCTCGCCCGGACAGACCCACACCAGGCCATAGGCCTCCTGGCACCGATGGGTGGACAGGTGGGCCGCAGGCGGGATCGGGGTGGCCGGGTCGGCCGACGGGATCCGCACGCAGGCGCCGCCCTCTCCGAAGCACCAGCCGTGGTAGCAGCAGGTCAGCTCCCCGTCGGTGACGGTGCCGGCGGACAGGGGTGCCTCCCGGTGAGGGCACCGGTCGGGCGCGGCCACCACGTCGCCGGCCGGATCGCACCACAGCACCAGCGGTTCGCCGAGCAGGGTGACCCCGACGGGCCCGGCATCGAGCTCGCTCGACCGGGCCACGGCATACCAGTGGTCCCGCAATGCCGGGTGATCGGCGAACGCAGCCATGATCTCAGCGTAGTGCCGCCCCGCGGCTCGCTTGCCGGGGTGCGGGCCGGAGCCTATGAATGAGTGATGCCCGGCCCGCCCACCGACCCGTCGCCCGCCGAGCAGGTTCGCGCCTACCTGCACGCCTTCGCTGCCGGCGATCCCGAGACCATCGCGGCGCACGTCTCGCCAGACTTCGTGAACGAGCACGTGGCCGTCCTCGGTGAGGGCTGCGTGGGCCGCGACGCCTACCAGGCCCGCCTGCGGGCGTTCCTCGACGACATGGTGGGGCTGCGCTACGAGATCGAGCGCCTGGTCGTCCAGGGCGACCACGCGATGGCGGCCTACCGGCTGCGGGCCCGCTGGCGGGGCGAGTCGCCCGTCGAGCTCCGCGGCGTGATGCACCTCGTGGTCCGCAACGGGCTGATCACCCGACGCACCGACTACTGGGACTCGGCCGGGTTCCTGGTGCAGGTGGACCCCGCGGCCCGTGCCGCCCTGGCCGCCTTCGGCGTGCGCTGACGGGGCGAGCTCAGACCAGGTCGTCGACCATGTGCCGTTCCACCGCGTCGAGGTGGTGGGCCGCAGCGGCGCTCATGGCGGCGGGATCCGCGGCGTCGAAGGCGGCCGCGATCCGGCGATGGGCGTCGACCGACTGCGCCACGATGGCCTGCACCTGGGCCCGGTTGGGCTCGCTCGAGAGCAGCGAGTCGAAGGTCTCGGAGCGGAACAGCCGGTCGAGCACCTTGCCATACAGCTCCACCAGCAGCGGGTTGGCGCTGGCGGCGGCGATGAGGGTGTGGAACTCCCGATCGAGCTGGCGGAACTCGTCGATGGGCATGTCGCGCTCGAACCGGCCGGCCACCTCGCGCACCGCAGCTCGCTGGGCCGGCGTGGCCCGGGCCGCGGCCAGCTCGGCGATCGGGACCTCCAGCACCCGGCGGGTCTCGAACAGCTCGACCACGAACCGCTTGTCGGCGTCGGGGGCCGCCATGGCCAGCTCCGGCAGGTGCTCGGCCACGTAGCTCCGGTTGCCGCGGCGCTCGACGATGCCCAGTGAGACCAGCCCCTGCAGCGCCTCGCGCACCGAGGTCCGGGCCACGTGGAACTGGTCGGCGAGGTCGCGCTCGGACGGCAGCCGGGTGCCCCATTCGAGCTCGCCGACGTTGATCCGGTGGAGCAGCTGGGCGCGGATCTGCGCGCTCACGGTCTCCCTGGTCAGGGGCTCGAAGCTCAGGTCGTCGGTCATCGCGAGGGGGAGTCGTGGCCTGCCTGCCGGGGGCCGCAGTTCCCACTTTCTAGCACGCCTCGGCCCCGGTGGTCTGACCGACTGACCGCTGCTAGCTTGAGGCCTGTGAGCGACGACGCCGTCTACCACGTGCATCCCCCCACTCCGCGCTGGACCCACATGGCGCTGCGGGTGGATGACATCCACGCCAGCATCGAGTGGTACACCCAGTTCACGCCCCTCGAGCTGCTCGACAAGCGCAGCGACGACATGGGCTACGGCGCCTGGCTGGGCATGCCCGACACCGCCGAGCACCCCTTCATCCTGGTGCTGGCCCAGTTCTTCCCCGAGACCGACCCCTTCGCCGGCGCCCCCCACGCGGTGCTGAGCCCCTTCGCCCACTTCGGCATCGAGATGCCCACCCGGGAAGAGGTGGACGCCATCGCGGCGCGCGGCGAGGCCGCAGGGTGTCTGGCCATGGGCCCCACCATGATGCCGCCGCCCATCGGCTACATCTGCATGCTCACCGACCCCGATGGCAACATGGTCGAGTTCTCCTGGGACCAGGGTGTGTACGCCACGGTCCAGGCCCGCTGGGGCAACCGCTCCAGCTGACCATCGCCGCCCCCGGGCTCTCGGGTCCGGCGGGCCCGGCCGGCGGAGCCGGTCGGCCACGGCCGCGGGC
>JBFKRY010000230.1:0-3871 GCA_041636995.1 Acidimicrobiales bacterium
ACGACCAGCGCCCCGACCTCACGGCGAAGGTGGAGGAGACCATGGGGTGGATCATGGCCAGCACCGAGCTGCCCGACGAGCTGGCCGAGGACCGGGCCAAGGTGGTCGCGGCCCGCGACGCCCGGCCCGACTTCGAGCAGTTGTCCGACCAGGAGATCGTCGACCACGCCCGCTCGATGCTGCCTCTCATCCGCGAGTTCTTCGACCCCTACTTCATCTACGGCAGCGCGGCGTCCATCGGCCTCGGCATCCTGAGCGCGCTGTGCGCCGGGCAGGACCCGTCGCTGGTGGGCCGGCTGGTGTCGGGGCTGGGCGACATCGACTCGGCCCCGCCATCGCATGCGATCTGGGAGCTCAGTCGGATGGTGCGCGAGTCCCCGGCGCTGACGGCCGCATGCGACGCCGGCCGCGACCGTCTGCTCGAGCGGCTGGAGGACGCCGAGGGCGGGTCGGACTTCATGGAGGCCCTCGATCGCTTCCGCCACGAGCATGGTGCCCGCGGTCCGATCGAGTGGGAGATCGCCAGCCCGTCGTGGGAGACCAAGCCCGAGCTGGTGCTGGCGCTGGTGGACCGGATGCGGATGGCCGACGACTCGCTCTCACCCGCTGCCCGCCATGCGGCCGCGGCTGCCGACCGTGAGGCCGCCGAGGCCGAGGCCCGCCAGATCTTCGCCGGGAACGACGAGGCCATCGGCACCCTCGAGCTGGGCACGCGGCTGGCCAGGATCTTCGTGGCCGGGCGGGAGCGCACCAAGCTCACCGAGATGATGGCCATCCACGAGGTCCGGATGGCCTTCGACGCCCTGGGCCGGCGCCTGGCCGAGCAGGGCGCTCTCGACCATCGGGGCCAGGTCTTCATGCTGCTCGCCGACGAGCTCGACGACTTCGTGGCCGATCCCGGGTCGTTCGTCGAGACCCTCCGGGAACGGGAGGAGGGCTACGCGCACCTGAAGGAGCTGCAGGAGCCATTCGTGGTGTACGGCGAGGTTCCCCCGCTGACCGAGTGGCCCGAACGGAAGGTCGGCGGTGAGCCGGCGCGTGCCGGTGACGAGCTCGCCGGCGTGGCCGGCAGCCCTGGGGTGGCCACCGGTCGGGCCCGGGTGATCACCGACCCCGCTGATCCCCGGGGCCTGGAGCCCGGCGAGATCCTGGTGGCGCCGCTCACCGACCCCGCCTGGACCCCGCTGTTCGTCCCCGCGGCGGCAGTGGTCGTGGAGGTGGGGGCGCCGATGTCGCACGCCATGATCGTCAGCCGCGAGCTGGGGGTTCCCTGCGTCACCGGCATCCTCGACGTCGCCACCCGCATCCCCGACGGTGCGCTCATCCAGGTGGACGGGGGCGCCGGCCGGGTGAGCGTGCTGGAGGTCTGACCCCACCATGTCGGCGCCAGCCGCCGTGCCGTCGGACCCGGCCGAGCTGCGTCGCGAGCAGGAGCGCACCCTGGCCGCGGCTCGCCTCCGCTACGGCGTGGCCGCTCGGCTCCTGTTCGGGACCATGGACCTGATCTACGGCCGGGCCCCGTCGCTGCGGAAGTTCCACGTCCTGGAGGTGGTGGCCCGGGTGCCGTACCAGGCGTGGGAGCAGGTGTCGTACGTGGCCATCACCCACACCCACCCCGAGCCCGACTTCGCTCGGTCGATCCACGACCGGGTGGCCGAGGCCCGGGCGCAGCAGGACAACGAGTTCTGGCACCTGTTGATCCTCGAGGAGCTGCTGCACCGGAAGGGGGCGCGCATGGGTACCGTCCGGTTCCGGATCGTCCCCCAGATCCTGGCCTGGGCCTACTACCACCTGTCGTGGCTGCTCTACGTGATCCGGCCTCGCTGGAGCTACCTCCTCAACGCCTACTTCGAGGACCACGCCGAGCACGAGTACATGGCCTTCGTCGCCGCCAACCCCGACCTCGACCGTGAGCCGTGGGACAGCATCTTCGCCGCGGACTTCGGCGAGTACGGGTCGGTCGGCGACCTGCTGCGCCGGATCGCCCTCGACGAGCGCCACCACAAGGAGCAGAGCCTGGAGCGGGTGGCGCAGGCCCGGTTCCGCTGACGTTCAGCCGGCGTCGTCGCCGTCGCGGGCCGCGCGGAGGTGCTCGTTGAGGAACGCCCCGCCCGGGTCCACCCGGTCCCGCACCCGCCACCAGTCCGACCAGCGGGGATGCAGCGCCGCCAGCTCGGCCCCCGATCGATGGTGCACCTTGCCCCAGTGGGGCCGGCCGTCGAACTCGACGAACACCTCCTCGCACGCCTCGAACAGCGGGTGCTCGTCCTCGCCGGCGTCGACGTGCAGCGAAATGGTCACCGTGGGCCGGTCGTAGGCGGTGGACAGCCACACGTCGTCGGCCGCGAGGGTGCGGTACTCCACCGGCCAGCCCATCTCGGGGAACCGGCTGCGCAGCAGCTCTCTGATGGCGAGCAGGCAGTCGGGCCCCCGCTCGAAGGGGACGCTGTACTCCATCTCGGTGTGCAGCCAGCTCCGATGGTTCGGCAGCACCTCGTAGCTCCAGGCGCAGCGGCTGCCCTCCTCGGCCACCGGGTACTCGGCGGCGTCGTCGGTCTCGTCGGTGACCTTGGCCACGACCATGTCGGCGGTGGGGAACCAGAAGAACTCGAAGTGACGGTGGTCGTTGGCGTGACGATCGAGGTCGGACAGCAGGTCGTCGAGGGGTTCGGTCCAGCCCGCCTGGCGCAAGCGGTAGGCGTCGCGGAGCTGGAGCTCCAGGCGGGTGACGATGCCGAGGGCGCCCAGCCCGATCCGGGACGCCTGGTACAGCTCGGCGTCGTCGCCGGCCGAGCAGTCCACCAGCTCGCCGGCCGCGGTGGCGATCCGGGCCCCTGTCACCATGGCCGAGAGGCTGGGCAGGGCCAGCCCGGTGCCGTGGGTCCCGGTGGCCACCGCGCCGCCGATGCTCTGGCGGTCGATGTCGCCCTGATTGACGAGCGCCATGCCGGCCTGGTGCAGCGGGCGCCCCAGCGCGTGGATGGGGGTGCCGGCCCAGACCTGGGCCCGGCGGGTGTCCGGGTCGGTGCTGATGACGCCGGCGAGGCCGGAGGTGTCGACGATCACGCCGTCGGTGGGCACGAGCGGGGCGTGGCTGTGGCCGGCCCCGGTGGCCCGGACGGTGATGCCTTCGTCGGCTGCACGCTGCGCCAGTGCTGCGGCGTCCTCCTCGGAGCGGAGGTGGTGGATGGCCGCCGGAGTGGCCTGCAGCTTGCCCGACCAGTTCTGCCACGTCTCCATGGCGACGATTCTGACAGGCGACGGTTTCGCCGAGGTGGTCAGCCCGCGGGCACCGCCCAGCGCTCGCCGGGGAGGACGGGCACCGACAGGTGGGCCAGGGCCACCTGGACCGCGGGCCCGATGATCACCAGGAACCAGATCGTGCCCCAGCCGACCGTGCCCCCGAGGAACAAGCCCGACAGCAACGCCGCGGCCTCGATCCCCAGCCGGGCCTTCCAGAGGGTGACCCCGCGCCGCTCGAGCGCGGTCATGAGGCCGTCCCGGGTGCCCGGCCCCAGGCGCACGCCCAGGTAGAGGCCTGATCCCACCGCCACCACCAGGGGTCCGAGCAACGTGAGAACGGCGCGAAGGAGAGCGCCGGAGGGGTGGTCGACCAGCCACAGGGTGGCGTCGAGGGCCAGGCCGATGACCACCACGTTGGCGACGGTGCCCACCCCGATCGGCTCCCGCAGCGCCAGGATGACCAGCAGCAACACTGCGCCGACGACGATCACCGCGGTGCCGATGCTGAGCGGCGTCTGCTCGGCCAGGCCCTGGTGGAACACGTCCCAGCCCGGTAGCCCGTAGTCGCCGAGCACCACCATCGCCAGCCCGACCCCGAACAGCACCAGGCCCACGATCAGACGGGGGA
>JBFKRY010000231.1:0-3711 GCA_041636995.1 Acidimicrobiales bacterium
CGCCCAGGCGGAGGAGCTGCGTGAAGTCGCGGTCGGACAGGTGCCAGGCTCCGCCGGGGCCCATTCCCCGGGGCACGGATCGGGCCAGGTGATCGAGGAGCTCGGTCCGGTTCTCGGCGAGACCGCTCTCCTCGATCCGGGAGAGCAGGAGCCGCACTCCACACGAGATGTCGAAGCCCACACCGCCGGGGGAGATGACCCCTCCGGCAGCGATGTCGGTCGCGGCCACGCCTCCGATCGGGAAGCCGTAGCCCCAGTGGATGTCGGGCATCGCGTAGGACGCCTCGACGATGCCGGGCAGGGTGGCGACGTTGCAGACCTGCTCCAGGGACCGGTCTCCCTGGACGGCGGGCAGCAGGGATTCGGAGGCGAACACCACACCCGGGACCCGCATGGAGCCCCGCCGGGGGATGCGCCACCGGACGTCGGACTCGTGGACCAGCGTCGCCCCGATGCCCTGCTCGACTGCTGCGTCAGCCATCGGTCACTCGAGGTCGTCGCTGGGGCGCTCGTAGTCCTCGTCGACTGCGGTGTCGACCTCGACCGCCTGCCAGCCAGTGTGGTCGCGGGACCGGTCCTCGATCTCGCACTCGGCCTCGAGTACGCGTTCGGACCACTGCTCGGCGAATCGCTCCGCCTCCTCGAGGGTGTCGAAGAGGGTCCGGTTCACCACGTCGCCGTCCTCGCGCACGATCACCTCGTACCCCAGGGTCTCGTCTCGTTCTGACGGAGTGAGCGTCATCGCGCCCTCCTCGTGCTCGTGGGCCACCGTGTCCACCCTGTCGGTGCTCGACCCCGGGGGCCAGGGGCCTTCGTCACGAACCGACGATACGTCCCCGCCGGCCAGGTGCAAGTCCTCGTTGGCGGCCCGGCGCCCGGGGACACGGTGCAGAGTCGCGGGACCGTGCACCCGTGCAGATCGGTGACCGAGGTAACTGTCGGACGCTCCCGCAGCCGGCGAGACTGACTGCATGCACAGGGGTCGGCGAGGCTGGGCAGGGTGGTGCTCGCTCCTGGTGCTGCTGTGGCTCGCGGCGCCGGCCTGCGGACCGGACGGCGAAATCCGCGTCTTCACCGACGCCCAGAGCGGGTCCGAGGTCGCCCTCGGTTCAGGCGAGCAGTTCGAGATCCATCTGGAGTCGAACCCCAGCACCGGTTACTCGTGGGAGCTCTCCGCGATGACCAGCCCGGGCATCGTGGCGCTCGAAACCAGGACCTACGTCGAGCCAGGGTCCGAGGTCGTCGGCGCCGCCGGCACCGACGTCTTCGTGTTCACCGCCGCGTCCGAGGGGGCCGGAGTCCTCCGCCTGGAGTACGTCCGCGCCTTCGAGGACCCGATCGTGCCGGAACGGGTGGTCGAGCTGGTGATCCGGATCGATGGCGCTCCGTGGCCCCCGTCGCCGGGAACGCCGCCGCCGACGACCACCGAGGTCGCCCCCGGCTAGTGCGCCGTGGCGCCCAGCGCTCGGGGACCGGGCGGTGCCCGGCGCTGGCGGACAGAGCACGGGCCGTCGGTTCGCCGGCGTGCTAAGACGGCCCCGATGGGCACGAGCTGGAAGCACCCGGGTCGCCTCGGCGCCGCGCTCTACGCGCTGGCCGCGGTGCTGCTGGGCGGCGCGGTGACCGTGGTCAGTCGGCTGCGGGTGGCGAAGCACCGGGGGCGCCGGCAGGCGGCGCAGGCTCTCCCGGAGGGCCCGGTGATCATCGTGTCGAACCATGCCAGCCATGCCGATGGCATCCTCCTGGCCCTGGTGTGTCGTCGGATGGGGCGATCGGTCCGGTTGCTGGCCACTTCCGGGGTCTTCCGGGCCCCGGTCGTGGGGTGGCTCGCCCGGCGGCTCGGGTTCATCGCCGTCGAGCGGGGCTCGGTCACCGCAGCCGCCTCGCTCGAGCCTGCGGCCGAGGCCCTGGCGGCAGGGGAGGCGGTCGGGATCTTCCCGGAGGGCCGGACGACCCGGGATCCGGACCACTGGCCCGAGCGGGCCAAGACCGGCGCAGTCCGTCTGGCGCTGCGAACCGGGGCCCCGATCGTGCCCGTGGCGATGGTCGGGACCCATCGGGTCCTGGATCGCCACCATCGCTTCAGATCGATCCTGAGGAACGTGGTGCTGCGACCGAAGGTGCTCACCGAGGTCGGCCAGCCGATCGACGTGCGGGCGATGGCCGGTGGGGCGTCGGCGACCCCCGCGGAGGTCCGCCAGCTCTCCGATCAGGTGTGGGCCCAAATGATCGACCTGGTCGAGGCCCTCCGTGAGGAGGCGGCACCGTACGAGACGGGCGTCGAGCCCGTTTCCGAACCCAGCGGCTCAGCAGCTGCCCCCGACCGGAGGAGCGGCGGCGGACCCACAGAATTGAGCTTATGACTTGATCGAATGCTCAAGTAATGGCAAGGTGAGGAGATGACAGGAGCCGCCACGTCGACCGTCCCCTCGACGCCGCCCGCACCGGTCCAATGGTCGACGAGCTGGCGGCTCGACCTCGACGAACAGGATGTCGTCGTGGCGGCGGGCGTGGATCGGCGGGTCCGGATCCACGGGCTGGGGCACGCCGACATCGCCGAGCTGCGGCGCTGGGCGAGCTCGGCCGGACCCATTCGCGTCGGCGACGATCAGCGAGCGATCGCCGAGCGCCTGGTCGCCCTCGGCACGCTCGTCCCGGCGTGGCGCACGCCGGATGCGCTCCACGTCATCGGCGGCGGGTCCTTCGCTGCGAAGCTGCTCGGGGCCCTCGAGCGAGAAGTTCGCGAGGACGGCTTCCCCGTCGTCCTGCGCACCGGGGACGAGTGGCCCGCGACACCCGATCGGCCCCACCTCGCGGTCGACTGCTCGATGCATCACACCCTGGTGCTCGGACCCTACGTCGTGCCCGGGCTCTCGGCCTGCACCGGCTGCCTGACCACCAGGGTGGCCCGGCGCTGGCCCCACGGCGGCGCTGCGCCCGAGCCCGGCATCCAACGGCGCCCCCAGCTGATCGCAGAGCTGCTGGCCGTCCACCTCGATCTCATCGAGCGGGGCTCGTCTCCGCTGGTCAACGCCACCATGTCCTGGGACGTCGAGCAGGGCCGATGCGACCGGCAGGTGCTGCTCAAGAGCCCGGGCTGCGGGCTCTGCGACCGGGCCCGACGACGGGGGAGGCTCCACCTCCCGTGGCCGGGAGCGTCCCGATGACGGCCGAGCTCCGCCTCGAGCCGCTGGCGACGCCGTTCGCTCCCCCGGAGGACCAGGTGACCGTGGCCACCCCCTCGTGCTGCTGCTGCTGTTGCTGTTGCCTGGTCACCGTGGCCACCGCCACCTCGTTCACCGCCGCCGAGGCGAACCTGCAGGCGGCTCGCTTCGGTGGCCACCGGACGCTGGCGACCATCCTGGGTCTGGCAGCGGTGCCGTTCGGGCTGGTGCTGTTCTTCACCCTGGCTGATCGCAACCCGGGCTCGGACGCCGCGCTGGTCTGGGTGCCCCTCGCCGGGGTCTTCGCCGTGGCTGCGTTGGCCTTCTGGGTCGGCAACGTCCCCACACCCCAGGCGCTGGGGGTGGCGCTGATCGTCGCTGCAGTCTCGGGTGCGGCTGCGTTCATCGAGATATGGGTGGCCCTGGCCACCCTGCTGCTCTTCGAGCTGCTGACCCCGTTCGGCGTCTTCGTCGGCATCGCCTGGGCTCGGAGCCGCAGCGAGCGACCGCCCCCGCCGCCCCCCCCCCCCCCCCCCCCACCCCCCCC
>JBFKRY010000232.1:0-3563 GCA_041636995.1 Acidimicrobiales bacterium
CGCTCGGTCATGTGACGAGAGGAGCCCGACATGAACAGCACGCCCGAAACCCTCGACGTCCGATCGTGGATGTCCATCGCGATCGCCGCCGTCGTCATGGCCGCGATGATCGTCGCCGCCCTGGTCACCTCGGGCCCGTCGCTCCGACCCGCCGGAGCCATGGAGATGCCGGCCGGTCAGTCGGACGACGCGGCCGAGATCATCGACGCCCTCGTCGTCGTGCGCGGTTGAACGCTCAGCTGGGCGGCACCAGCAGCCCCAGCCGGGTGGCCTCGGCGACGGCCTCGACCTGGCTGCTGACGTCCAGCTTGCGCATGAGCGACTTGAGCCGCGATCGCACCGTGTGCACGCTGATGTGCAGGTCGGCTGCGATCTCGGCAGCAGCCTTTCCCGCGTTGACCTGCTCGAGGACCTCGAGCTCGACCTCGGAGAGCATCACCTCCGGGTCGGCCAGGCTCGGCGTGTAGCTGCCCGCCGCCACCCGCCCGAAGTCGGTGATCAGGGTGGTGATCCGCTCCCTCTTCGACATGGCGACGGTTCGGGGGATCGAGTCCACCTCCCGACGCACCCGGGGGGCCAGGTAGCTGGTCAGGATCACGATGGGGCCGTCGTAGCCGTCGCCGCGCAGCCGGCGAGCGGTCTCGATGCCGGTCTCGGACTCCCTGAGCCGGTAGTCGCACACCACCAGGTCCGGCCGGGTGCCCATGACCGTGTCGTAGGCGTCATCGGCGTTGTGGGCCCGACCCACCACCTCGAGATGCGGCGTCAGCGACATGGCCAGCCCCAGGGCCTCGGCGAACGCCACGTCGTCGTCCACGATCACCACCCTGGACGTGGCCGGTGACGCTCCCACGCCGAGAACGGTACTTCGGCTGGTGCCCGGTGGTCGTGACCCGCCGGTCCGACAGACCCCAATTCGAGGCAGCCGCTCAAGCGCCTGCCCCGGCCGCCGATGGCCTCCACGGTCAGCGTGAGGAGGAACGTTGCAGCCAGCACGCGAGCGAGCAGAGGTCGACGGCTCCACTACCCGGTCGGTCCTCATCATCGACGACGAGGCCGACATCCGCGAGGTGGCGCAGCTGGGCCTGGAGCTGGTGGGCGGGTGGCACGTCGAGACCGCCGCCGACGGCATCGAGGGCGTCGAGCATGCCCTGACCCGGGCATTCGACGCCATCCTCCTGGACGTCATGATGCCCGCCGTCGACGGCCCGGAGACCCTGCTCCGGCTCCAGCGGGAGCCGGCGACCGCGGAGGTCCCCGTGGTGTTCGTCACCGCCCGCGGCCAGCTCGGCGATCTGGCCTGGCTCGAAGGGCTCGGCGCTCGCGGCGTCATCCGCAAGCCGTTCGATCCCACGACTCTCGCGATCGAGCTGGCCCGAATCCTGGGCTGGCCGGACTTCTCCTGCTAGGCCCGACTCGCTCGATCCAGCCGGTGGTTCTCGATCGCGGACCGCAGCCGGGCCACTCGGACCTGGAGATCCTCGGTAGGCGCGCCGTGGCGCAGCTCCAGCTCGATCCCCGCAGCGACCTCGGACGCCTCGGTGAGGTCGAACATGCCCAGGGTGCCGGCGAGCCGGTGGGCTGCGTCGGCGGCCTCGGCCAGCCCGTCGGGGTCGCCCCGGCGCAGCGCGGCGAGCATGTCGTCGGCGCTGGCCAGCTGGTCGCCCCGGGTCCGCTCCCACAACGCCGCCAGCCCGGCGCGGAGCCGAGCCCGGTCTGCGTTGTTGGTCGCGACGTCGGGTGTCATCGGGGCCTCCTGGTCGTCCCACCAATCGGTCGCTTCGTTCGAGCCTTGAAGGGCCCCGCCTGGGCCGAACGGCCCCCGATTGTTGACCCCGGGTGGGTTCGGGTGCCCGCCGGCGCCGGGCGCATCGACCTGGGTGCTTGTGCCCGGGGTCTGGCGGCAATGGCGGAACCCTCGATAACGATGGGTCGGGCGCCGATAGGGAAGGCGCGAACGAGATCGACGAAGCGGGGACCATGCCCTGTCACAACGGGACATCGAGCACGTCTGGGCGCGTTCCGGGGCGTGGAGCTGATCGACGGAGCCGGGGAGCGGCGGCGCTCGAGTTCGCGCTCGTGCTGCCGATCCTGCTGATGCTGGTGTTCGGCACCATCGACTTCGGCTACATGATCAACCGGACCACGATGCTCAACAACGCGGCGAGGGAGGGTGCCCGCGAGGCCATCTTCAACCCCGACGCCATCGCCATCGAGAACCGGGTGAAGCTGGTCGCCACCGACACCTTCGATCCCGCGGACCTGACCGTCACCGTGGACTGCCGCGAGGCCGACGGCGACCCGTGCCCGGGCGTGGACTTCAATGCCGAGTGGGAGGAGGGCGGCACCGTCATCGTCGAGGTGCTGTACACCCACGACTTCCTCACCCCGGCGCCCGGGATCTTCGGCCTCGGCGCGTCGCGGAACCTGTCCAGCACCGTCGAGATGCGGATCGAGGGCTGATGGGCGCACGCGAGGCAGCCGAGCGTGGCGTCAGCGCCATCCTCGTCGTATTCCTGCTGGTGCCGCTGGTGGGGTTCACCGCCCTGGCCATCGACATCTCGAACCGCACCGAGACCCGCCAGGATCTCTGGGACACCCTGGATGCCTCGGCGCTCGCGGGGGCCAGCGAGCTCCCCGACGCGGGCGACGCGGCGGCGTCGGCGCTCGCGTACGCCGACGCCAACTACCCCGGGACGGTCCCCAGCCTCGACTTCTGGTGTGTGATCGGACGGGACGGGTCCGGCCTGCCCGACGCCTCCCACATCCCGTTCACCTGCGATCCCGGCCCGCCGCCCTACGACTCGGCGAACTACCCGGGGCTGGGCTGCGAGGGCAACATCTGCGCCATCCCCTGCGACCCGTTCGGCTCGCCCCCGGGACAGTGCAACACCATGCGGGTCAGCGCCGAGGAGACCGTCGACTACCGCTTCGCGCCGGTCATCGGCTTCGACAGCGGCACCACCGGCGTCCTGACGACGGCGGCCTGCAAGGGTTCCTGCGGTGCCGATGTCGCCAACCCGGCCGACATCGCGATGGTGCTCGACCGGACGGGAAGCATGAACTCCGCCGACGTGGTGGCGTTGCAGGCGGCGTCCCGGGCGTTCCTCGAGAACCTCCGACCGGCCGAGCACCACGTGGCCCTGGCCACCCTGGGTCGCTCGGACGCCAGCCCACCGCCGGGCTGCGTCACCGAGCCCAGCCCGAGCGACAGCAGCGGCCCCTGGGTGCCGGTCAGCCTGCGCAACGACTACGACCTGACCGACAACGACCCGCCCGACGATCCGCCGGCGCTGAACTCGTCGAGCGAGCTGGTGGAGGGCATCGACTGCCTCACGAACTCCTCGACCGGGACCAACCTCGGTGACTCGATCGCCGCCGCGGGATCGCACCTCCTCGCCGCGGGCCGGCCGGGGGTGCCTGCGGGCATCCTGTTCATGACCGACGGCGAGGCGAACCAGCCCACGGGCAGCCCGTGCACCTACGCCAAGACCCAGGCTGCCAACCTGGAGGCGCTCGACATCACCATCATCACCGTGGCCTACCGCCTGGAGGGCGTGACC
>JBFKRY010000233.1:0-3472 GCA_041636995.1 Acidimicrobiales bacterium
GGGGCACCTGCCCGGGGCATGTGCGATCATGCGCGCATGGCCGAGCTCTCCGACATCGTGCTGCAGCGCCCAGACGGCTCCGACCAACCCCTGGCGGCCTTCGCCGGCAGGCCCACTCTCGTCCAGCTGCTGCGCTACTTCGGTTGACTGCCCTGCCTCGACTTCCTCTCGCAGTTGCGGGAGGCCCGAGCGACCATCGGGGCCATCCCCGCGAATGTGGTGGCCGTCGCTGGCCGGGAGGCCGAACAGGCCCAGCGGCTGATCGACGACGGCATGCCGTATGCGCTGCTGCTCGACCCCGACGATCAGGTGCGCCGGGCCATCGGAGCCGATCAGCCCCTGTCGCGGCTGCGGGTGATGCACCCGAAGGGCGCGCTCGCCTACTGGCGGGCCAAGCGCTCGAGCCGGTTCTTCCACCTCACCCCGTCGCAGGCCAGGCAGCGGCCTGGCGTGATCGTGCTCGACGCCCAGCTCAACGTGACCTGGACCCACATCGGTGACGCCGTGGGCGACTACCCCCCGCTCGACGAGGTCGTCACCGAGCTCCGCCGGGCGGTCTGATCACACCACCTCGGCCCCGTACATCTGGCCCAGATCCTCGGCCAGCAGCTCGAGCCGCTCGCCGTCGGGGCCGCTGAAGTAGATCGACGTCTCGTGCTCGAACACGATCTCCACGCCGGCTGCCTCGAGCTTGGCACGCAGGTGGGCCTGCCTTTCGGGGGTCACGGAGATGGCCAGGTGGTGCATGCTCCCGAGCACCTCGGCGTAGGGGCCGAGGTCGAGCCCGGGGAAGTCGAAGAAGGCCAGCGAGTTGCCGTTGCCGATGTCGAAGAAGAAGTGGGTCGAGCCCTCGTAGTCGCGGTTCTCGAACAGCTCGGTCAGGGGGAACTCCAGCACGCCCTGGTAGAACTCGATCGTCCGCTCCACGTCGGACGACAACAGGGCCAGGTGGTGCACCCCCCGGGCCGACGAGGGTGGCCGCTCGGGCTTCGGCGACAGGTGCCTGCGCCGCAGCGCCTCCCACTCCTCGCGGCGGTCGATGCCGGTCTCGGCCTTCATCGGGCTCCTCCTCGGGCGCGCGGCGGGTGCGCGGCCGACGCTACTCCCCGGCTGGCGGGAATGCCCGGCGCCTGCCGGGTGGTTCGTTCGCTCATGAGCGATCAGCGACGCATCGAAGCGAGCGACAAGTGGATCCGGGGTGTCGTCGACGGCCGCACCGTCGTCGACAGCCGAGCGGTCCAGCTGGTCTGGACCCACCCGTACTACCCGGCGTGGTACGTCCCTGCGGCCGACGTGTCCGACACCAGCCTGCCCACGACGTCCATCGACGAGCTCCCCGACCACGTCTGCGTGGACTGGGACGCCGTCGATCACTGGTTCGAGGAGGACGTGGAGGTCTTCGTCCACCCCCGCGATCCGTACAAGCGCATCGACGCCCTGGCGTCGTCGCGCCACGTCCGGGTCTCGATCGACGGGACCGTGGTGGCCGACACCCGCAAGCCGACCATCCTCTACGAGACCATGCTCCCGCCCCGCTACTACATCCCGCCCACCGACGTGCGCCTAGACCTGCTGGTCCGGACCGACACCGCCAGCGGCTGCCCGTACAAGGGGTTCGCCCACTACTGGGACGTGGTCATCGACGGGGTGCGCCACGCCGACGTCGCCTGGGGGTACCGCACCCCGCTGCCCGAGTCGGAGGCCATCGCCGGGCTGGTGTGCTTCTACGACGAGCGTGTGGACATCGAGGTCGACGGGGTGCCGCTCGCCCGGCCCGAGCCGATCTCGGCCTGACAGGTCGGATCGGGCTCCGGCACGGTGGACCTGGCAGGGCAATCGCCCCGCCTGGTACCTGGGTTCCGTGATGTGGTCGGGACCGGCGTCGATCCGGTGACCTTCCGCTTTTCAGGCGGACGCTCTGCCAACTGAGCTACCCGACCGCGGTCGCCGGGGAGCGGAGGCGACGCCACTTCCCGAGTGCGATCCGCGGTCCCGACGGGATTTGAACCCGCGACCTCCGCCTTGACAGGGCGGCGTGCACTCCAAACTGCACCACGGGACCAGTGGGCCGGCTCCACCGAGCCGAAGGCCACACTCTACGCCCTGGCGTACCGACCGGAAACCTATGCTCCGACACATGGTCGACACCGAGGTCTCGGTCGAGGACGCCGAGGAGACGATCGAGCAGCTCCGCTTCTCGTTCTGGTACGGCTCTCGCAGCAACCTGAACTTCAAGTTCCTGAAGGACCTGACCGACGACGAGTTCGGCTCGTTCCTCGAGGAGCTCCTGGACGGGGTGGCCAACGCCATCGACGACGGCGACCCCACCGATGTGATCGACGTCGCGTACCGGTGGCAGGTCCGCGCCTACACCAGTCACCTGGGCGACCCCGACAACTTCCCCCACCGTCACCGGGACACGCCGGTCGCCGCGCTCGGGCGGCCGCTGTCGGAGGCCAGGCTGGCCCTGGTCACCTCCAGCGGGCACTTCGTCGAGGGTGACGATCCCGAGCCGTTCGGAGAGCCCGACCTGACCCAGGCCGAGGCAGAGGAACGCATCGACGAGTTCCTCCGGTCCGCCCCGGAGCTGTCGGTGATCCCTGTCGACACCCCGGCCGAGCGCATCCGGGTCCGCCACGGCGGCTACCCGGTGCAGGCGGTCGTCGCCGACCACCAGGTGGCGCTGCCGCTGGGGCACCTGCGACGCCTCGCCGACGAGGGGGCGATCGGCGAGCTGGCCCCGAACGCCTACTCGTTCGTGGGCGCGAGCTCGCAGGTGCGGCTGCGCAAGGAGGTGGCGCCCCGGTGGGCGCAGCAGTGGCGGGATGAGGGGATCGAGGCCATCTTGATGGTGCCGGTCTGACCGGTGTGTCACGTGTCCGTGGGGCACGTCCAGCGAGCCGCCGAACAGGTTGGCATCGCCACCGTCGGCGTCTATGTGGGCAGCTTCGGCCACATCCCGGAGCTGATGGGGGTGGCCCGGGCCGTCATCACCCGCCACCCGATGGGGCGACCGTTGGGCGCCCCGGGCGACGAAGAGCGCCAGGTCGAGGTGCTGCGCCGCGCGCTGGCGCTGCTCGACGAGCCCGCACCCGGGCGGGTGGAGCTCCCGCACCGGTACCGGCCGGGCACCCGTCGAGCCGCAGATGTGTGAAGGGGCGAGCCCCCGTGGTGGACTGACGGTGTGGTAGCTCCCCGCCGCGCCGTGACTCCCGAGCGCTACCGCCAGATCACCACGGTGGTGCTCTGGCTGCTCTCGTTCATCATCGTCACCGGTGCCGCGGTGCGGCTCACCGGCTCCGGGCTGGGCTGCAGCGACTGGCCCACCTGCGAGCAGGACCAGCTGGTGGCCCAGGTCGACGACGTGCACGCCATGGTGGAGTTCGTCAACCGGGTCATCACCGGGTTGGTCTCGGTGGCGGTGGTGGTCGCGGTGCTGGGCTCACGCTGGCGGACTCCGCTCCGGCGAGAC
>JBFKRY010000234.1:0-3463 GCA_041636995.1 Acidimicrobiales bacterium
ACGTCATCTGGTGCGACGCCTCGGTCATGCCGTAGGACTCGACGACGGGCACCCCGAACTGCTCGGTCAGCGCTTCGAGCACCGGCGCGGGGAGCGACGCCGAGGACGAGCGGACGAAGCGCAAGCTGGTCTGGCGACGATCCGGGGCCCGGGCCAGCACCATCTGGTGCACCGTCGGCACCGCGGTGTAGTAGGTGGGCTGCAGCCGGTCGATCCAACCGTGGATCCTGAACGCGTCGAAGCCCGGAGTGACCACGACCGCGCCGCCCACCGAGAGCGGCGCCAGCAGTCCGGCCATCAGGCCGGGGATGTGGAACAGCGGCATCACGTTCAGCGACCGATCGCTGGGGCCGAGCTGCAGCCACGAGGCGATGTTGCGCGCCGAGGCCGCGATGTTGCGCTGGCGGAGGGGGACGATCTTGGGCCGCGACGTCGTTCCCGACGTGTGCAGCACCAGGGCCACGTCGTCGGGGACCGGAGGGGGTCCGGAGCTGGCGCCCGAGCCGGCAGGGGCGACGATCTCGTAGCTGGCGAAGTCACCGCGCAGCCTGGCCACGACCGCGTCGTCGGGGAGCGCGGCCTCGGCCGCGGTCTGCTCGCCGTCGGGGATCACCAGGACCTTGGCGCCGAGGTCACCGAGGTAGAACCGGAGCTCCTCCTCGCGGTACCTCGGGTTCAACGGTGCCGCGCAGCCGACCGTGGTCGCGGCCAGGAACGCCAGGGCCATGGCCGGTCCGTTGGGTAGCACGATGGCGATCCGGTCCCCGACACCGGCCCCGGCGGCGCGGAGCTCGTCGGCCAGCCGGGACACCTGCGCGCGGGCCTCGGCCCAGCTCAGCGACTCGCCGTCGACGGTCTCGAGGGCAGGGTCGTCGTCGTTGCCACCCTCGAGCAGCCCTGGGACCGTCTGCACGCCGGCATCGTAGCTACGCTTCCCGGATGCGGTTCGCGGTGGTGGGCGCCGGGGCCATCGGCAGCCTGCTCGGGGGCGGCCTCGCCCTCGGCGGCCACGAGGTGACGATGCTGGCTCGGGGCGATCACCTCGCCGCGGTCCGTGACCGGGGCCTGCGGATCGTCGACGAGGACGGGACGGACCGGCTGGTCACGTCGGTGACGGTGTCGGACGAGCTCGGCGAGCTCGGTCGGCCCGACGTGGTGATCCTCGGCCTGAAGGCACACCAGATCGCTCCCCTCGCCGATCGGCTCGGGGTGCTCTTCGACGACGACACCGTCGTCCTGCCCGTCCAGAACGGGATCCCCTGGTGGTTCTTCCACGGATTCGGCGGACCCCACGACGGGTACCGGCTCCGCTCGCTCGATCCCGACGGCCGGCTCGAAGAGCACATCGACACCAGCCGCATCGTCGGCTGCATCGCCTACCCCGCGGCGGTCCGCCCCGAGCCGGGGGTGGTGCAGGTGGTCGAGGGTGACCGCTTCCCCGTCGGCGAGCCGAGCGGGCAGCGCACCGAGCGCGCCAAGGCGATCGCGGCGGCGCTGAGCGAGGCGGGGTTCACGTCACGGGTCCTGACCGACATCCGGTCGCACCTGTGGGTGAAGGCGTGGGGCAACCTGGCCTTCAACCCCATCAGCGCCCTCACGGGCGCCACCCTGGCCGGGATCGTGGACACCCCCGAGACCCGCCAGCTGGCGGCCGCGATGATGCGGGAATCGGCGACGATCGCGGAGCGGCTCGGCCTGCGGATACGGATCTCCATCGAGCAGCGCATCGAGGGGGCCGCAGCCGTCGGTGAGCACAGGACCTCCATGCTGCAGGACCTCGAGGCCGGCCGCGAGCTGGAGCTGGAACCGCTGGTCGGCGCGTTCGTCGAGCTGGGCCAGCTCTGCGGCGTGCCCACCCCGTCGATCGAGGCCGTCTACGCGTGCACCAAGCTGCTCGCCCGGACCCGGCTGGGCACCGGCTGACTCCCCGGGCTCCGCGCGCCCCGTCGACTCGATACCGTTCCTGCTGACCATTCGCAGCAGATCGGACCCCCCTTGACCGACTACGACCCCTTCAGCCGCGGCAGCCACCCGGTCGGGGTGCGGACCGTGACCCTCGCCGTCGACGACCGCGGTCGCGCCATCCCTATCGAGGTCTGGTATCCCGCGGCTCCCACCTACGCCGGTGGGGATCTCGATCCGACCACCCAGGACCACTACGAGCTCTTCCCGGGCTTCCCGCCCTCCGCCCAGGAGGCGGTTCGGGACGCCGAACCGGTCGACCAGTCCTTCCCGCCCATCGTGTTCAGCCACGGTTTCGCCGGACACCGGCGCCAGACCACTCACCTCTGCACCCACCTCGCCAGTCACGGCTACGTGGTGGCGGCACCGGACCACGTCGGCAACACGACCGCCGACGTCATGGGGTGGATGTTCGGCGGTCAGCCACCGGCCGACATGGACGCCTACGTGCGCCAGTGCGCCGCCGACCGGCCCCGGGACGCGGCCAGGACGCTCGACGGGCTGTTGAGCGGCGAGCTCGGGGTGCGAGCCGACGACGACGGTGCCGGGATGTCGGGCCACAGCTTCGGCGGCTGGACCACCCTCCAGACCACCGCGGAGGACGACCGCATCATCGCTGCGCTCCCGTTGGCGCCCGCGGGTGGCGCCGATGCCCTGGCCGGACCCGAGGACCCCCGGGTGCTGATGAGCGAGCTCGTCGAGCTGGAGTGGGGGCGCAAGGTCCCCACCCTGATGATCGTCGCCGACGACGACTCGGTGCTTCCCCTGGAGGGGATGCACGACCTCCTCGCCCGAACCCCGTCGATCGACCGCATGGTGGTGCTGGTCGACGCCGACCACTTCCACTTCTGCGACGGCGCCGAGATGGTCCACGACCTGATGACGCCGATGATGGGCGAGGGAGCGCGCCGGAGCAGCGACCTGGTTCCCGGTGCCCACGCCTACCAGGTCACCAACGGGTTGGGCCTGGCCCACTTCGACGCCGAGCTCCGCAAGCTCCCCGAGGCGGTCGCGTTCCTGGAGAGCGATGTGTCCGAGCTGCTGGCCGAACGAGGCGTGAACGTGCAGGTCGTCGACCCCTGACCCGTTCGCGCTGGCGCGACCGCCGCTGGTGACGTACGGTCGACCCCGAGCACGACTCGCGGGGGTGCGAGATGAAGGTCAGGGCGGTTCTTCTCGTCGTGGCCGCGGTCGCCTCGGCGGCCGTGGCCCTCCAGCTGACGGCCAGCGCGGGTCAGACCCGCTCCACGGTCTGCCACAGCCTGGGCACCGGTGAGTTCCAGGCGATCATGCCTGCTGATCCTGCGGTACAGGCGCACATCGACCACGGTGACGCCCTGCCTGGCGACCCGGTGCCCGGCATGCCGGGGATGATCTTCGATGGCGCGTGCGTCCCGGTCGCCCCGACACCCACGCCCACACCGGTCCCGCCCACCCCCACGAACACACCGGCCCTGCCCACACCCACACCCACGGTGACGGCCACGCCGACCCCGATCCT
>JBFKRY010000235.1:0-3293 GCA_041636995.1 Acidimicrobiales bacterium
CCGAGCGTTCCGGCCCCAGTGCCCCGGTTGCACGCCCGAGAAGGTCACCGCCGAAGGCGCCCGCCCCTGCAGTTTCTACGACTGCCCCGGGCTGCCACCCGAGCTCCAGGTCACCTGCAACACCTGCATGTACGACTTCGCAGCTCAAGACGGTCAGATCATGTGCGACCACGCCGCCTGTGAGACCGCGCTGCGGCTCGTCCGCAACGTCGAGACCTACCGCACCTGGGTGCGCATGCTCGCCGAGACCACCGTCCCCACCCCCGATCTCTGACCGCGTCGGCCCGCTGGCGGAGCCTCAGCGGTCAGAGATGCAGCAGGGCTGGGGGGTGACGGCGCGCGCCTAGGCTCGATCCGGTGAGCTGGGACGCCCGGTGAGCTGGGACCCCGGGCAGTACCTGCGCTACGCCGGGCACCGCATCCGTCCCGCCGTGGAGCTGCTCGAGCGGATCGACGCCGACCCGGTCGACCGTGTCGTCGACCTGGGGTGCGGGACCGGCAACACCACCGCCCTGCTCGCCGCGCGCTGGCCGGCCGCCCGGCTGACCGGAGTCGACAACAGCCCCGAGATGCTGGCGACCGCACGGGACGACCGACCCGGGTGGCGCTGGATCGAGGCCGACATCGCGACCTGGGAGCCCGACGAGCCGCTCGACGTGGTCTACAGCAACGCCGCGCTGCACTGGGTCGACGACCACCACCAACTGCTTCCACGGCTCATGCGTCACCTGAGACCGGGAGGCGTGCTCGCCGTGCAGATGCCGAGCAACTTCGACCGGCCGACCCACACGCTCGTGGCCGAGACCGTCGCCGACGGCCCGTGGCGAGACCTCCTGACGCCGTTGCTGCATGACTGGCCGGTGCTCACCCCGGTGGAGTACCACCTCCTGCTGGCCGCCGAGGGCACCGACGTCGACGTGTGGTCCACCACCTACGAGCAGGCGCTCACGGGCGCCAACCCCGTCGCCGAATGGACCAAGGGCTCCGTGCTCCGGCCGCTCCTCGGGGCGCTCGACGAGGAGCAGGGAGCGGCCTTCTTCGCCGCGTACGGGCGCCGGATCGAGGCCGCCTACCCGCCCCAGCCCGACGGCAGCACGCTCCTGCCGTTCACGCGCATCTTCCTCGTCGCCCGGCGCTAACCCCGCAGATCCCCCTGCCAGCGGTCGCGATGGACGAAGTCCTCGATCGGGCGGCGGTTCACCGGACCGAACTCGGCATCGGGCCAGCCGACCGGGATCAGGCAGGCGATGTACACGGCGTCGGGGAGCGCCAGCGTGTCGCGAATCACGCCCTCTGCCACGTGATGGAAGGTCGTGAAGGTCGTGCCCAGCCCCAGCGCCCGCGCTGCGACGATGAGGTTCTGGGCGGCCGGGTACAGCGCCGACCAGACGAAGGCCTCGCGGGGCGCCTCGGGCGGGTAGACCGCCTTGCCGCAGACCACCACGACGAGGGGCGCGTCCTTGATCGTGGCCACCAGGTTGGCGGTTCCGTCCAGCATGAGGCGGTGGGTGCGATCGGGCCGGGGCATCGCCGCGACCCGGTCGGCGAGCGCCCCCTCGACGGCCTCGCCGATCGTGGCCAGCTTGGCTCGGTCGGTCACGAGCACGAAGTCCCAGCCCTGGCTGTTCCCGGGGCTCGGCGCCCGCGTGGCCGCATACACCAGCTTGTGGACCAGCTCGTCGGGGACAGGATCGGGCCGCAGGTACCGGATGGCCCGGCACGTCTCCATGGCCTCGAACACGTCCACGGCTCGACGACCCCGGCCGGTTCAGGCCGTGAGCAGATCGGCGGCGTCGAGGTCGATGATCGCGGTCTGGGACCGCTCGATGACCTCGGTCCACAGGGCGATGGCCCGGTCGCTCGATGCGTCGAGCGTGCCGGTTGCGAACACCGGGATGATCCAGCCGTACATCACCCCGACCCGGTAGTCGTCTCGGAACCGGTCGAGGTCGTAGCCGGTGACACCGGCCGCGACCAGCGTGTCGTGGTAGGCGCGCAGCAGCTCGTCCTCGTGGGCCCGGCGGTCGGCGACCGACAGGTTCTGGCTCATGAAGTACCCGACGTCGGCGGCGCCGCCCCCCTTGCTGATGGCCTGGAAGTCGATGGCGGTCACCTCGGGCGACCCCGACTCGGAGGGTCCGAAGAACAAGTTGTCGGCCCGCCAGTCGAAGTGGACCAGCGTGTGGGGCATGGCCGCGTAGCGGTCGAGCATCTGGTGGACGTTGGCACCGAAGCGCTCGACCGCGTCGGCCAGCTCGGGCTTCACCAGGTGGCCGAACACCTCCTGGAACCCGGGCAGCGAGGCGGCGTAGACGTCGCTGCCCACGCGGTTGAGGGCGCCGTTGATCTCGGGCACGAAGTCGGCGGCTTCCAGACCCCGCCCGTCCCAGAACGCGGCGTGGTGCCGGGCCAGGCCCACCAGGGCCAGCTCGGCCTGCTCGGGCGAGCACCCGGCCAGCTGGTCGCCGAGGTCGAGGTGGCTCAGGTCCTCGAAGATCAGCAGGAAGTCGTCGTCGTCGAGGTCGAAGGCGCACACGTAGCACGTCGGGGTGCGCAGCGGCGTCTTGTCGGCCAGCTCGGCGTAGAAGCGGGCCTCCCGCTCGAACACCCGGGCCGGCTTCATCATGGCGCGCACGTTCGGATCCTGGGTCGGGATCTTGGCGATGGCCACGGCCGGCGCGGTGCCCGGATCACCGGAGTAGGTGAGCCGCAGGCGCGTGACCTCGCCCATGAAGCCGACGCCGGCCGCCAGCGGCTCGACGGCGACCGAGCCGACCTGCGACCCCGGCGGAAGGTGACCCGCGCTGCGGAGCTGCTCGGTCAGCCAACCGGCGGCGATGTCACCTGATGACTGGGGAATGCCAGACGCCATAGCCTGATCCTCTCTCGGCCTGATCCTTTCGGCCTGTCCTCTCGAATCGCCCGAGAACCTACCGCGGGCGGGCAGACTCGATCCCATGACGTCGCCGTGCCCCACCCTCGAGACCGAACGGCTCGTGATGCGCCCGTTCCGCGACTCGGACCTCGACGACTACGCCGCCATGCTGACCACCGACGAGGTCCGGGCCGCCCTGCACCTCCCCGACGATCTCGGAGCGGACCAGGCGTGGGAGAGCATGGCCGTGTTCCTGGGGCAGTGGGCACTGCGCGGCACCGGGCAGTGGGCGCTCGAGGAGCGGGCGACCGGTACCTTCGTCGGCCGGGCGGGGCTGCACAACCCCGTGAGGCGGGGCTGGCCCGGCACCGAGGTCGGCTGGACGCTCCATCCCGACCACTGGGGCCACGGTTACGCC
>JBFKRY010000236.1:0-3133 GCA_041636995.1 Acidimicrobiales bacterium
AGCCCCAGCACGTGGTCCTCGTCGATGTCGGTGAACCGCCAGTTGACCGACACCGTGATCCCCCCGACGTCCTCGGCCCGCAGCCGCACCCCCAGCAGGTCGAACACCTGGGCCACGGTGAGGGCGTCCACCATGCCTCGGTGACGGATCTCCCGGGCCGGTGGCGGCCCGTGGCGCAGCTCCTGGGCGCCGGTCAGGTAGAAGTTGCGCCACACCCCGGATTCGGCCTGGTAGCCGAGCTGCTCGAGGGCGTCGGCCTGGAGCGCGCGGGCCTCGGCGTTGTCGGGATCGGCGAACACCAGGTGGTTCACCACCTGGGCCACCCAGCGGTACTCACCGGCGTCGAAGCAGGCCCGGGCCCGCTCCAGCAGCGCCTCGGCACCGCCCATGAACTCGACGTACCTGGCGGCGGCGGCCTCGGGCGGCAGCGGGTGGAGGGTGGCCGGGTTGCCGTCGAACCAGCCGATGTATCGCTGGTAGACGGCCTTGGCGTTGTGGTTCACGGTCCCGTAGTACTCGCGGCTGTCGGAGTGGACCCCCAGCTCCGGCGGGAGCTCCATCTGCTCGGCGATCTCCTCGGCGGTGTACCCGTGGTTGGCCAGGCGCATCGTCTGGTCGTGCAGCCATCGGTACAGGTCGCGCTGGCGGACCAGGAAGTCGAGGGCGTCGGCGTTGCCCCAGCGGGGCCAGTGGTGGCTGGCGAAGAGGGTCTCGGTGTCCGCGCCGAAGAGCTCGATGGCCTCGTTGATGTACTTGCTCCAGTTGAGCGTGTCCCGGACCTGGGCCCCCCGGGGGGTGAGGATGTTGTGCATGTTGCACGTGCAGTTCTCGGCCATGCACAGCATCCGCTTGTCCGGGAAGAAGAAGTTCATCTCGGCCGGCGCTTCGGTGTCGGGGGTGTTCTGGAACACGAAGCGGATGCCGTCGACGACGAGCTCCTGGCCGGTCTCGGTGATGGACTCGGTGGGGGCGATGAGGCCGATGGTGCCGACCGGACCCCCTTTCCCGAGCCCGGTGTCGACGTGGCCCGAGGGACCCGCCGGCAACAGCGCTCCCGTGTGGTAGAGGGCCCGCCGGACCATCACCGGGCCGGCGATCACGTTCTCGCTGACCGCTTCGTGCAGGAAGTTCTCCGGGGCGATGACCCGGACCCTCCCGGCCTCGACGTCGTCGGTGGTCGTCACCCCGTGGACCCCCCCGAAGTGGTCGACGTGGCTGTGGGTGTAGACGACCGCGGTGACGGGCCGCTCGCCGAGGTGCTCGTTGGCGAGCGCCAGGCACTCGCGAGCGGTCTCCTCCACGGTGAGGGGATCGATCACCACCCAACCCTCGTCGCCGGCGAGGAACGTGATGTTCGACAGGTCGTAGCCTCGGGCCTGCCAGACCCCCTCCCCGAGCTCGAAGAGCCCGTGGATGCAGTTGAGGCGGGCCTGGCGCCACAGGCTCGGGTTCACCGAGCGCGGTGGCTCGGCGCTCTCCCGCACGAAATCGTGGCGGGCCACGTCCCAGGCCACCCGGCCGTCGGTCTCGATGCGGCCGGAACGATGGGTGGCCACCAGCCCCCGCTGGGCCCGCTCGAAGTCGGCGGGATCGTCGAGAGAGAGCGTCGCGCCGACCGCCGCGTTGGCTGCTGCCGTGGTGGGCGACGGGTCCTTGGGATCGAGCGGTCCGGGCACCGGCAGAGTCTGGCCCGACGCCCGTGCCGGCGTCGACTCGCTGGCAACCCGTAGGCCACTCCGGGGAGACTGCGGCCGTGGCCTTCACGCCCTACGTGGGCACCCTCGCTTACCTGCTCGACCCCGAGCGGGACGCGCTGCTGATGATCCACCGCGACGCCCGGGCCGACGACGACCACTACGGCAAGTACAACGGCCTGGGCGGCAAGCTCGAGGCCGACGAGAGCGTGGTCGCGGGCCTGCGGCGCGAGATTCTCGAGGAGGCCGGCCTGACCATCACGTCGATGCGCCTGCGGGGCACGGTCACCTGGAGCGACTTCGGCCCCAATCTCGAGCAGTGGCTCGGCTTCGTGTTCCTGGTCGACGGGTGGGAGGGCGAGGCGCCGCCCGCGAACCCCGAGGGCACGCTGTGCTGGGTGCCCCGGGAGCGCCTGCTGAGGGCCTGCTCGGCCGACCCGGCCGAGCGGGAGGCTGCTGCGCTGCCGATGTGGGCCGGGGATCGCCACTTCGTCCCCCTGGTGCTCGACGACGACCCCCGGATGTTCCACGGCACCATGCCCTACGAGGGCGACCAGCCGACGGGCTGGGTGGTCGAGCGGCTGTAGCGTCGAGGCCGACGGGCCCTTTCGGGCCGCCGAGGAGGTTCGCATGAGCGACGAGCTGTGGCGACGTGGAGCCGGGGAGCTGGCGGCGATGATCCGCGCCGGCGACGTCAGCTCCGTCGAGGTGGTGGAGGCGCACCTGGAGCGGATCGACGAGGTCAACGGTGACCTGAACGCGGTCGTGGCGGTGCTCGACGACGAGGCCCGCAAGGCAGCCGTGGCCGCCGACGAGGCTCGGGCCGCGGGAGCCGAGCCCGGGCCCCTGGCCGGGGTGCCGTTCACCGTGAAGGAGAACATCGACGTCGCCGGGTTGCCCACCACCTGGGGGCTGCAGGCGCTCGCCGAGGCCGTGGCCCCGGTCGACGCACCGGTGGTGGAGCGGATGAAGGCCGCAGGCGCCATCCCCCTGGCCCGCACCAACCTGCCGGACCTGGGCCTGCGAATCCACACCGACAGCGAGCTGCACGGCCTCACCCGCAACCCCTGGCATCCCGACCGCACCGCCGGTGGCAGCTCGGGCGGCGAGGCCGCTGCGCTGGCGACCGGCATGACACCCATCGGGCTGGGCAACGACCTGGGTGGGTCCCTGCGGAACCCGGCCACCTGCTGCTCGATCGCGTCGATCAAGCCCACGCTGGGCCGGGTGGCCCACGCCGACACCTATCCGATGCCGGACACGACCATCGTGCTGCAGCTGCTCAACGCCCAGGGCCCCATGGCCCGCACCGTGGCCGACGTCCGCCTCGGCCTGCAGATCCTGGCCGGACGACACTGGCGCGATCCCCACTCGGTCCCGGTGCCGCTCGATCCCCCGGCGCCGGGGAGGCGACGGGTGGCGCTGGTCGCCGAGCCGCC
>JBFKRY010000237.1:0-2938 GCA_041636995.1 Acidimicrobiales bacterium
CCCTCCGGGGCGGTCGTCTCGCGTCCGGGCCCGCGCCTCTCAGCGGTGCAGCGTGGTCAGCCGGGCCACCAGCACCTCCATGGTCGTGGCCTCCCCCACCGCGGTGGCGCCGCGCACGTCGAGATCGGCCTGGGCCAGCAGGCTGATCGCCCGGGCCACCCGCGCCGATCCGAGAGCCCGAGCCTGCTGCAGCGCCTTCTTGGCCGGGAAGGTGGAGCCCTTGATGCCGAGCAGCTGCGCCGCGGACTTCTCGTCGCGAGCGTCGGCGCCGTCGAGGCGCAGGAGCCGGGTGTAGTGCCCGTGGAGCGTGGCCAGGATCTGGAGGGGATGGCGACCACCGCTGCCCTGCATGCGGTGGAGGCGATCGAGGGCCGCGGCGACGTCGCCGCCGGCGATGGCGTCGGTGAGCTCCCAGGGGGCCACGTCACCGGCCTGCCCCAGGTACGGGATCACGTCGTCGGGGCCCAGGGTGATGCCGGGGCCGAACGCGGACGCCAGGGTGTCCAGCACCCCGGGGACCCGGGCCCGGTCGTCGCCGAGGTGGTCGGCGAGGTGGCGTGTCGCCTCGCGGGTCAGATCCAGGCCGGCCGCGGTGATCTGGTCGTCGAGCCACCCCTGGGCGGCCCGCCCCCGGGGCACCCGGACGTCCACCACCTGGCCCCGGGCCTCGACCGCAGCGGTGAGCGGCTTCGGGATGGGGCCCAGCCGCTGCAGATCGGGTCCCTTCTCCCACACCAGCACCAGCTGGGTGGTGGGCAGCGGATCGTCGATGTAGCCCAGCAGCCCGCCGAGGTCCTCGGCTCGGCCGAACCTGCCGATCTCGCGGCCGACCACGACCCGGTGGTCGGTGAGGAACGGTGGGGTCTGGGCCGCGTCGACCAGCGGCGACAGCGAGTGGCTGCCGTCGTCGCGTCGGTAGGCGGCCTCGGCGAGCTCCTCGACGACCAGGGTGCGGTCGCCCTCGCCGACCAGCGAGTCGACCAGCTGCTGGACCGCCCGCGACACCAGTGACGGGTCGTCACCGCGCACCAGGTAGAGCCCTGCGCCGTCCATCCGGTCACGCTACCCGGGCACACGCGCCACGCCGGTGGCCGTACGCTGCCGGCATGCCGGTGAGCGAACGTCCACAGATGGCCGACTACGGGGTCCCGGAGGATCTCGACGGGGTGCTCCCGTGGTCGTGGGCCGAAGAGCGCCTGGTGGCCAACCGGAACTACTGGGTGGTCACCGCATCGGCGGATGCCCGTCCCCACGCCATGCCGGTCTGGGGGGTGTGGGACCGCGACCGGGAGCGCTTCGCATTCACCTGCAGCCCGAACGCCCGCAAGGCCCGCAACCTCTCGGCCAACCCGCAGGTGACCGTGGCCATCGACGACACCGTGGAGTGCGTGTCGGTGGAGGGGACGGCCACGCGGATCACCGGCGCCGACCAGATGCAGCTCGCCGGGCTGTACGGCCCGAAGTACCACCCCGACGACGCCCAGGCGGCAGCGACCCTGGTGACGTTCATGGGCTCGGGCACGATGTTCGAGGTGACCCCGGAGCGGGCATTCGGGATGATCGAGACCGAGGAGCTGTTCGCCAAGGCCGCCACCCGGTGGCGCTGGACCTGAGCGGCTCGGCGCTCCCGCAGTCGTAACGAGCCACCGGGCCGTCACTCGATCATCCGCGAACGGAATACCACAACGGCTGCCGAGGCGGTCGCGCTCGCGTAGGCGATCACCCAGACCAGGTCGGCGGCGATGTCGCCGCCGCCCGCGCCATCGACCATGACGGCTCTGGTGGCGTCGAGGGCGTGGGCGAACGGGAACCAGTCGGCGACGCTGCGGAACACACCACCGATGTCGTCGAGGTTCATCCACGCGCCACCGAAGATGGTGAGCATGAGGACGATTGCCCATGGACCGGGGACGGCCTTGTAGGACACCGAAGTGCCGATGATCATCCCGACGCCGACGTACAGCAGCGCCATCGCCAGCAGGACCAGCACGACCCAGATGGGGCTTCCTTCGGTGCCGGCTCCGAGGAGGGCGGCGACGGTGAACACCAGGACCGCCTGGATGATCGCCACCGCGATGTAGGGCGCCGAGTAGGCGAGCACGAAGTCACGGGCCGACAGCGGAGTGGTGAGCAAGCGGGCGAACAGGCTGCTCTCGCGATCCTGCGCGAGCTCCAGGGCCGAGGTCATGGTCAGCATGACGAAACCGAAGACGACCACGCCGGGCGCCAGCGACGTCGGTGCGAAGAAGTCGTCGACGCTCTCGAGCGCCTGGAAGATCAACAACAACGCGAGGGGCAGCGCCACGTTGACGGTGAGCGGCAGCCAGTCGCGCCACATGGTCTTGAAGTTCCTGTTCGCGAGCTCCAGCCACCTCATTCGCGGAGCTCCCTGCCGGTGAGATGGATGAAGACGTCGTCCAGCGTGACCTGCTTGCGATACAGCGACCGGGTGGCGATGCCCAGGGGGCGGAGCACGTCGACGACCTCGTCGGCGATGACATCGAGTCGCTCGATCTCGGCGCGGTCGTCACGGCGTCGCGCGGACCCGAACCTCTTCTCCAGCGCGGCGACGCCGGCGTCGGTGAGGTCGGCGTCGACGACGGTGACCCGCCCCTCCGGAACCAGGGCCTTGAGCTCATCGGCTGTGCCCTCGGCGACGACCCGGCCCTCGTCGATGACCACGATCCGATCGGCGAGCGCATCGGCCTCCTCGAGGTAGTGCGTGGTCAACACGATGGTGATGTCGCCCTTGAGCGTCTCGATGTGGTTCCACAGCCCCTGCCGCGACTGCGGGTCGAGCCCGAGTGTCGGCTCGTCGAGGAAGAGGATTGCGGGGTCGGAGACCAACGCCATGGCGATGCTGAGTCTGCGCTTCATGCCGCCCGAGTACTTCTTCACCCGCTCGTCGGCCCGACCGGCGAGGCCGAACATCTCCAAC
>JBFKRY010000238.1:0-2426 GCA_041636995.1 Acidimicrobiales bacterium
AGCACCAGCCGGACGTGGTCGGCCTCTCGGCGCTGCTCACCACCACCATGCTGGCGATGCGGGCCACCATCGAGGCCATCGAGCGAGCCGGCCTGCGTGACGACGTCAAGGTGCTCGTCGGTGGGGCGCCGATGAGCGAGGCGCGGGCCAAGGAGTTCCGCGCCGACGCCTTCGCCGAGAACGCCAACGCCGCGGTCCGGACCGCCCTCGACCTCGTCGGCGAGGCGGGCTGACCGTGGCCGCACCCACGCTGGTCGACGAGCTGGTCGCCCGGGGCCCGGTGCTGACCGACGGCGCGTGGGGAACGCAGATGCTGGCCCGGGGCCTGCCGCCCCGCCAGCTCCCCGACGTGTGGAACCTGACCGATCCCGAGCAGGTGGAGGCGGTGGCCAGGAGCTACGTCGACGCCGGGAGCCAGGTGGTGCTCACCAACACGTTCCAGGCCAACCGCTTCGCGCTGGGCGACGCCGACGTCGCCGCCGTCAACCGGGCCGGTGTCGAGATCTCGCGCCGAGCGGCGGGTGACCGGGCCAGGGTGTTCGCATCGATGGGGCCGAGCAACAAGATGCTGGTCACCGGCGAGGTCGACGAGGCCCAGCTCCGCGACGCGTTCACCGAGCAGGCCACGGCCCTGGCCGGTGCCGGCTGCGACGGGATCGTGATCGAGACCATGTCGGACCTGACCGAGGCCCTCATCGCCCTGGCCGCCGCCCGCGCCACCGGCCTGCCGGTGGTGGCGTGCATGACCTTCGACACCGGCAAGAAGAAGGACCGCACGATGATGGGTGTGACCCCGGGCCAGGCCGCCGAGGCGCTGGCGTCGGCCGGCGCCGACGTGGTCGGGGCGAACTGCGGGACCGGGATCGACACCGTGGTCCCGATCTGTGCGGCCCTGTCGGCGGCCACCGACCGACCGGTGTGGATCAAGGCCAACGCCGGCATGCCCGATCTCGTCGACGGTGAGGTGGTGTACCGGATGACCCCCGAGACCTTCGCCGATCACGTCGACGACCTGTTGACCGCAGGCGCCGACTTCGTCGGCGGGTGCTGTGGCACGGACCCCGAGTTCATCGCGGCGATCGCCCGGCGACTGGGCTGATCCGGTGGCGGCAGACCCGAGCCGACCGAGCTGATCTACGCTGCCGGCATGGGCACCGCGACCGTCTCCACGCTCCCGAACATCGTCGACAACCAGTTCTGGGTCCGTCCCCAGCACGAGATCGAGGCCGACCTCGAGCGCTACCGGCGGGAGGAGCCCGTCACCTTCGTCCCCGAGCCCGAGCTGCCACCCGAGATCGAGCTGGTCCAGGGCCCCGGGACCTGGATCGTGTCCCGCCACGCCGAGATCCTCGAGGTGTCCCGAGCGCCCGACCTCTACAGCTCCGCGTCCGGCATCACCATGCTCGACGCCCCGCCCGAGTTCAACGAGTTCTTCAGCTCGATGATCGCCATGGACGACCCCCGCCACGCCCGGCTGCGGCGCCTGGTGAGCGCGGGCTTCACGCCCCGCATGCTCAAGAGGCTCGAGGACTCGGTGCAGGGGGTGGCGGCCGAGATCGTCGACGACATCTGCGAGCGCGGCGAGGTGGACTTCGTGGTCGACGTGGCCGCCAGGCTCCCGCTCAAGATCGTGTGCGATCTCATGGGGATCCCGGAGTCCTACTACCAGACGGTGTTCGACTGCTCGAACGTCATCCTGGGCTCGGGTGACCCCGAGTACGTCGACCGGGTCGAGGACATCCTCGGCGCCATCCTCACCGCCGGCGCCACCCTCGCCGGGATCATGGGGGAGGTCGCCGACGCCAAGAAGGGCGGCGACGGGACCGACCTCACCAGCGTCCTGGTGAACGCCGAGCTCGAGGGCGATGCCCTCTCCCACAGCGACCTGGCCAGCTTCTTCAACCTGCTGGTGGTCGCCGGGAACGAGACCACCCGCAACGCCATCGCCTGGGGGCTCACCTACCTCACCGACAATCCCGACCAGCGCAAGCTGTGGGCCAGCGAATTCGAGGCCGTCGCCCCGACCGCGGTCGACGAGATCGTCCGCCTCGCCAGCCCGGTCACCTACATGCGGCGGACCGTGACCAGGGACACGGTGCTGCGGGGACGCCAGCTACACGAGGGCGACAAGCTCTGCATGTTCTACCTGGCGGCCAACCGTGACGAGGACGTCTTCGACGACCCGTACACATTCGACGTCCGCCGCTCCCCCAACCACCACGTCGGCTTCGGCGGGCCCGGCCCCCACTACTGTCTGGGCGCGCACCTGGCCCGCCGGGAGATCACGGTCATGTTCCGCGAGCTGTTCGAGCGCCTGCCCGACATCGAGGCCGCGGGCGAGCCCGAGGTGCTGGCATCGAGCTTCATCCACGGCGTCAAGCACCTCCCGGCCACGTTCACCCCGGTGCGGCCGTCTCCAGCGTGAA
>JBFKRY010000239.1:0-2277 GCA_041636995.1 Acidimicrobiales bacterium
CGGACACCTGGTTGCTGCCCGACCTGACCGCCGCGGTCGCGGCGGCGGCCGCCCGCGCGCCGGTCCGGTACGGCGATCCGCTGGTCGATCCGGGCCTGGCTCTGGCGTCCGAGGCCATGTTCGCGGCCGACGGCGTCGACCCCGCTCATCTGACCGTGGTCTCGGGCGCCATGGACGCCGTCGAGCGGCTCCTGGGGGCCCACCTGCGCCGAGGCGACCGGGTCGGCGTCGAGGACCCCGGCTACGCATCCGTCCTGCGTGTGGTCACAGCCATGGGGCTGGTGCCGGTCCCGGTGGCCGTCGACGACGATGGCCCGATGCCCGACCCGCTGGCCCGGGCCGTGGCGGCAGGGCTCGAGGCGTTCGTCCTCACCCCCCGCGCGAACAACCCCAGAGGCTCGGCCCTGAACCCCCGCCGGGCTCGGGAGCTGGACCGGGTGCTGGCGAGCGATCCGGGCGTGTTCGTCATCGAGGACGACCACGCGGGGCCGGTCGCCGGCGTCGACTTCGTGGGCGTCGGGCGTGACCGTCCCCGGTGGGCGATGGTCCGGTCGATGGCCAAGTCGCTCGGGCCCGACCTGCGGCTGGCCGTCGTCGCCGGCGACCGGGCCACCGTCGACCGGGTCGAGGGACGGCTCCAGGTGGGTCCGGGCTGGGTCAGCCACCTGCTGCAGCGGATCGTCGCCCACGCCCTGACCGATCCCGACACCGGGTCGGCGGTCGCCGAGGCGTCCCGCCGCTATGCGGCCCGTCGGGGCCGGCTGCGGGCCACGCTCGCGGCCGCGGGGATCGAGTCCCACGGCCGCTCCGGGCTGAGCGTCTGGGTCCCGGTGCCCGACGAGCAGGCGGTGGTCATGGCCATGCTCGAACGGGGCTTCGCGGTGCGGGCCGGTGACATCTACCGGCTCCAGTCGCCGCCTGCGATCAGGGTCACCACCGCCGCGCTCGACGACGCCACCTCCGACGCCCTCGCTGCGGCCCTCGTCGACGTGCTCGAGCCCCGCTCCGCCAGCACCCGCATCGCCTAGATCACACTGGGGTCTGACCCCGTTCATCACCAAGTTGTCTGCAAGTTGTCTACCTGGGTTCGGACGCGCCGTGGTGCCCCACTAGGGTCGGCCGAGGTGGTGACCGACAATCACGGACGGCCGTTCCGGTTCTACGACAATCGCCAGAAGTACCTGACGTTCGTCACGACCTGCGACGAGAAGTGGAAGGTGGCCGAGCGCACCGCCCGCGAGCTGCCGTCGCTGGCGCCCGAGCCGCCGGCGCTGCGCCTGCTCGACGCCGGGGTCGGCGACGGCACCGTGCTGGCCCACCTGCTCAGCGCCATGCACGCCGCCTACCCGACCATCCCGTTCTACGTGGTGGGCAAGGAGATCAGCCTGGAGGACGTCCGGCTGACGCTCGAGAAGCTGCCGGACCGGTTCGTGGAGCACCCCCAGACCGTCGTGGTCCTCACCAACATGAACTACGCCGAGGCCCCGTACCTGCAGCCGAACAGCGACGCGAAGCGGGTACAGCTGGTCTTCGAGACCGTGCAGCTGCAGGGCGACAGCGCGTACGCGTTCGGCGAGCAGCTCCGGGCCATGAACGACTTCCTGGCCGCCCACTGGGACGTGCGGATGAGCGAGCGCACCGGGAGCCTGCTCTACGTGACGCCGACGGTGCTCATCGTGCACCGGGCCGATCAGGCCTTCGCGCTCGACAACGTGGTGCCAGCACGGGAACGCCCCCGGGCGGACTTCGACCTGATCCTGGCTTCCCAGCCGTGGCGATCACGCACCCCGGCCGACTTCAAGGTGCGCCGGATCCTGGCCCCGCTGGCTCGGGCCCTGCGGAGCCGGGGCACCCTCCTCGGCATCCAGTCCACCGGCGACGACCCCGGGCTCGAGCTCATCCGCCGGATCTGGCCCGGCGAGGATCCATTCCCCGTCGACCGGCACCAGCTGCTGAGCGTCCTGCGCGACGAGCTCGGCCCCGGCGCCCGGGACTTCGACCTGCTGGCGATGTCGGACGACGAGTCGCGGCTCCGCTACTCGATGCACACCCTGCCGACCGAGATCGGCAACCGCATCGGCACCTCCACCCTGTTCGCCGCGTGGAACGCCGCCATCTACGTGGCCCAGATCGAGGACGAGCGGGTGGAGCAGGCCACCCTCGACGGCAAGTACCTCCACGCCACCGCCGACGTGTTGATCGAGCGGGGCGGGCTCTGGTTCAACGACGAGACCTTCATCGTCCGCCGGCACTGAATTCTTTTGTCGAGTCGCCGCC